>CASEPH010000275.1 GCA_949289625.1 uncultured Clostridia bacterium
TCTGCATTTCCGGCCCTCATCGGGGAGCCGATTACAAGTTGGTCTCCGGCCGGAACTTTATTGGCCGAGCCGCCGCCATGGACATCGCATTGGTGGATGACGACACCGTCTCCCGGGAGAGTCACGCGCTGGTGACCTACGATGTCAAGCACAACACATTCTCCCTGTCCCCCGGCCAGGGACGCGGCATCACCTACTGCAACGACGAACAAGTGGAAATGGTACGGCCCCTCAAGGCCTACGACGTGATCGAAGTGGGAAAAAGCCGGCTGCTTTTCTTGCCTCTGTGTGGAGACCGTTTTCAGTGGGACGAGGAATAATTCATGAAACATGTCATCTCATGGCTTAATACACCGCTGCTGGAGGACAGCTTTCTCCGGATTTGGATGGTTGCGGCAGCAGGTCTGGCGGTGATCCTGGCAGGGATCGCAATCCTGCTGTTGATTCGGCGGCGCAGAAGGAAGCGCAAGCAGTCGCGTGTTCCGGTGCAGGAACCCATTACGGAGCAGCCAGTTCCGCTTCCGATTCTGGAGCTTGCAAATTTGCAGGGCATCGGCAGCCGTGAGGAGCAGCAGGACGCCTTCGGAATCTCCCCCATTGACCGCTTGGAGGAAGACGGTCTGCTGGCCGTCCTGTGTGACGGCATGGGTGGAATGGCCGAGGGTGGCATGATCGCCGGGGAAACCGTGACGCAGCTGCTGTCCCTGTTTCCTTGGGAAGACGACGACGGAGTGGCTCCATGGATCGTCCGGCATAGTAACCGGATCTACCAACAATTTCGTGGGCACGGCGGCACCACCTTGGTGGCTGTGGTTTTACGGGAAAACCGGCTTTCCTTCTGGTGTGCCGGCGACAGCGACCTGTTTCTGCTGCGGGAGGGCATTCTCTACGCTCTCAATCAGCGGCAGGAATATAAAAACGAGCTGTTGCTGCGGACCTTGGAAGGCGCCTTATCGGTAGAGGATGCCTACTGCGATCCTCAGGCCGGCGCCCTTTCCCAATACATCGGAAAAGAGGACGTGGTCTGCGACTACACCCGGACAGCATTTTCCCTTCAGCCGGAGGATACTCTGCTGCTCTGCTCTGACGGCATCAGCGACATTCTGACCCTCAAACAGATTCGAGAAGCAATGGCCCTCCCCCCGGAAGCCTGCTGCAATAGGCTGGAGGAGGAAACCTTGGCCGCCGCAAACCCGAATCAGGACAACTACACGGCAATCGTATTAAAGTATCATGGACCAAAAGGAGAGAACGATAAATGAAAGCGAAAAATGCATTGGGCAAGCAGATCGCAGCAATCCTGCTGATCTTGGCTGGACTGATTTTCGGTGTCTTTGGCGTTCTGAGCGCCGTGGCCAGCCCCGGTATGGACCCCTACGAAGCCCGCAACGGCATTGTGCTGGTTTCCGCCACCGCCCAGGATTCCTTGGGCAACACCGAAGGCGGCATCGGTACGGGCTGGGCCATTGGAAAGCCCGGAGAACCAGTCGAATACATCGTAACCAACGGCCATGTGGTGGAAGCTGCCTATGTCTATCCCAGAATGGATAATACCATTACGGGTGTGGTACAGGTGTATTTCTCCGCCGCAGAAAATGATTTTGTCCAGGCAAAAGTGCTGTACTATTCCGGTGCGGACGAGAAGGACCTAGCCATTTTGCAGCTGCCTTCCCCCACGGATAAACGTACTGCTCTGGCCCTGCGGGCCTCGGATTCCGTAAACGTGGGCGATACAGCCTACGCCCTGGGCTATCCCGGCAACGCCACCATCAACGAGGATTTTTCCACATATGATAAAAACGATATTACCATGACCAAGGGCATTATCAGCAAGCGCACTACCCTGAGCAGCACCACCTACGAAGCCTTCCAGATGGACGTTTCCATTGCCTCCGGCAACTCCGGCGGCCCTCTGGTGGACGACAATGGCTATGTGGTGGGCGTCAATGTGGCCACAGCCTATGATGTGGTAACGGGACAACTCTCCGATGTGCACTACGCCATTGTCATGGATGAACTGACCAAAATTCTGGACGCCGAGCAGATTGAATACACTATGGCCAATCCCAGCCTAGGCTGGGTCAGGACCTGGATGTGCTTTGTGTTCTTCCCTCTGGCAGTTCTCCTGATCGCAGGCGGCGCCCTGCTGCTGGTATTCTCTCTAAAGTCCGCCAAGGCATCCGCCGCTGGAGCTGGCGGAACAGGTCCTGCCCCCAGCCGTGGTCAGGGCCCCGTGAGCAAGCACGCGGTGCTGCGGGGCGTCACCGGCAAGTATGCTGGGCAGAGCTTTGATCTGCTGCAGAGCAAAATTGTCATCGGACGGGACCCCACCACCTGTAATATCATTTTTGACAGGAACACACCGGGCATCAGCGGACGGCATTGCCAGGTGGCATACGATCCCAACGCAGACTGCTTCCTGCTGACGGATCTGGGATCCTCCTACGGCACCTTCCTGGGGAATGGGAAGAAACTCACTGCCAATGTGGCCGAAAAGCTCCTGGCCGGAGACACCTTTTACCTCTGCGACAACGCCAACCGGTTCGTTGTAACAAAGGAGTAAGGCTATGACCGGTTGCTGTTTGAAAGGCGGACGGCTTCAGGATGTTCTGGCGGAGGATCTGCTGCAATGCAATCCCTCTGTGATCTATCACTTGGCTCCAGACGGCTCTCTCCGGAACGTCCCCCAGATTCCTAATCTGTCTCCCGGCGAAGGGTTTCTGCTGTATGACGGAAACTTTTATATTGAACCGTTGGAGGTACAGATCGACTTTATCAAAGCGGCAAATCCAGAGCAATGGTTGACCGCACTGCTTCTGCGGCACATAGAACGGGTACGGCAGCTTCCTGACGGCTCCTTGCTGCTTGCAAACATGAAGGAGGTAGACATATGAATCCGGATTTAATTTGCTACGGATGCTTTGAGGAAAAGGGCACCGCCAGCATTTGTCCCCACTGCGGATTCAACCCAAACGAGGAACAGCCCTATTTGGCGTTGCCGCTGGGAACCATTCTCAACGGCCGCTATATGGTAGGCAAGGTTCTGGGCATCGGCGGCTTCGGCATTACCTATCTGGGCTACGATCTCACCCTGGAGATTAAGGTTGCCATCAAGGAGTATATGCCCTCTTCTCTGGCCACCCGTCACCCGGATCACTACAGCGTGACGCTGACGGGCCGGGTGGAAACAGACTATCAGTACGGCATGGAACGTTTCCTGGAGGAAGCACGCATCCTGGCAAAACTTCAAAACACCCCGAACATTGTATCTGTACAGAATTATTTTAAAGAAAATAACACTGCCTACTTCGTCATGGAGTACATCGACGGCATGAGCCTGAAGGCATACCTTGCCAGCCAGGGCGACAAGATCTCCTACACCCAGGCCCTGACCATCCTCCAGCCCATTATGGAGGCCCTGATCCAGGTCCACGCCATGAACCTGCTGCATCGGGACATCAGCCCCGACAACATCTATATCACCTCCCGCGGAGAAAGCCGGCTGCTGGATTTTGGCGCGGCACGTTTTTCCCTGGGCGACGACAAAAGCGTATCCGTGATTCTCAAGCACGGATACGCGCCGGAGGAACAGTACTCCAGCCACGGCAATCAGGGACCATGGACAGACGTATACGCCATGGGTGCCACTCTGTATCGCTGCATTACCGGTCAGCTGCCTCCCGATGCGGTAGAGCGGAATCATACCGATACACTGCAAATGCCGTCGGCCATGGGGATCCCGGTTCCGGCCAATGTAGAAAAGGCTTTGGCCACGGCTTTGGCGCTTCGTCCCGAGGACCGGTTCCCCAATATGGAGGCCTTTTTGGGAGCGTTGACCGGAAAAAACACGGTACAGGAGCAAGTAGCAACCAGCATTCATCAGCCCACACAGGCCGCCTCCTTCGACGGAAAAACAGTCCCGATAGAACCGCAGGCAAAGCCCAACGGCCTTTCCGGTTTTTTGAAAGCCAATCCTGTGGTGGCCGCGTTGATTGGCGGCGGTATTCTGGTGGTGATCCTGCTGTGCTTGATTCTTCCTAGGGTGCTCTACGGCAGCAAAGACAGCACACCTTCCACCACAACCGTTGAGACTATGGAAACTCCCTCGGTGAGCCCCGTTGCCGCCTCAGAGGAACCTGTCGTCTCTATTACCCCATCACCTTCCGCAACGCCCTCCTCCCCGCTTTCTCCGGCTCCTTCAGAAACGGCAGCCCCTGCTACCGAGATGATGGATCAGGATTTGGGAAATCTCAGCGCTACCATTCGCATTCCCTCCTATTTTATCGAAGATCCGGATGCTTGGGCGTTTTATAACGAAACCAAGGATCGCATCATCTACATCACCTACTATTGGCGGCTGGAGGTCCCCATCTACAGTCTGTCGGATATTGAATCCAATGTGGAAGTGGTGGCAGCATCCTTTACTTCCGGGGAGGGGCTGACCGAGCCATACACCATAACAAGCACATCGCCCATGGAGATCAACGGCCAACAGGCCTTTGGCATTGATATGGCCACCACGGATTCGGACGGCCAGCCCATTACCGTCAAGTTTGTCGCCGTGGAAGGGAACAACGGCTTTGGCTGCTATGTTCTGACAGCAATCTACAATGAGGACGACGCAGAGGGTGCGGCGGAACTGGAGGAAACCATCCATTCCTTCCAAAGCACCGGTGCCGTGGACACCACCACCGATATGTTTTACAGCCAAAACGGCGGCATCAAATTTATCTGTGACGGAGACCTGGCCCAGGGCGGTATGACGGAAATGGAGCTGACCACCGACCAAGGCCCCCGCTATTCTGTGTGCCTGTATCTCACGGAAGAAAACCGGGACGCCCAATGGGATCCCCAGGCGGAAAACGCCGGCGGTGTGGAAGTTATGAACGCCTCCCATCTGGGCAGCACACCGGAGGAAGTACTATCTCGCTTCTATGACAGTATGTTCATCAACGACAACGCCCTGGGGGCTACAGCCAGCGAGGTCTATACCTCTACCTACGGCAATATTGAATGGTACTTCCAGGACATCAATTTGCTGGATTATGAGTACTCCTATGCAGCCGCAGAAATCGACGGTCAGATCTATTCCGCCACCGTTATGCTCAACGACGCCATCGAGGACGACGCGCTGACCCTTTGGATGCAGATTATGAGCACCATCCGTCCCTATTGATCTTCTGCATTATAGTACCAGTTCACTGTCTGCGTTCTGACGCATGGGATAAGAACAGTACCGTGCCGAACCAAAAAAAGCCCGTGACAGGCTACCAACTGGTAGTCCGCCACGGGCTTTGACTTATATATGGAAATTTTATAGAACACGGTGCTAATTCTCACGGGTTATGTGGGCTGATGGTTAAAATTCTCCGCGTCGAAGGTCAGCACCAGATAATACTGTTTTCCAGGCTCTTGCATGGATTCCTCCAGCTGCTGCTGGAGTTCCGTTTCTCGGCACCGCATCTCGTAGGGAACCACCACATCAAAGATCAAATTTGTATGCTCCGGCCCCACCACCATACGAAAATCATGGAACGAGAGTCGCGGATCTATCTCCTGAAGTTTTTCCCTGACCCGCTCCTTCATGCGGCTCACCTCTGCATCATCCGTCACCACAGGGTCGTAGTGGATGGTCAGATGGATACGGTGCTCCTGCAAGAACATCCGTTCGATATTGTCGATCATATTGTGGATCTCCATCACATCCTCGTTGCGATCCACCTCCACATGAATACTGGCAAAGGTCTGCCCGGGACCGTAATCGTGGACCATGAGATCATGGACCCCCAGCACCCGATCGTCATAGTGGAGTACGCCATACTGCACCGTTTTCACCAGTTCTTCATCCGCCGGTGCACCCAGCAGCGGGCTGATGGTTTCCTTTGCAATCTCTACGCCGCTGTAGAGGATAAAAATCGCCACCAGAAACCCGATATAGCCGTCCAAATTCAATCCGCTGATTTGGGCAACAATCGCTGCCACCAGCACCGCGCTGGTGGAAATCACATCATTCCGGCTGTCCGCCGCCGTGGCAATCAGGGATGTACTGGAGATCCGTTTGCCCAGAGACCAGTTGAACAGCGCCATCCACAGCTTGACGCCAATGGAGAGCACCAGCACCACCACCAGGGCCACGGAGAATTCCACCGCCTCCGGATGCAGAATTTTCTCCACGGAGCTCTTGGCCAGCTGTACGCCGATGATCAGGATCAGTGCCGCCACCGCCAGTCCCGACAAGTATTCAATCCGGGCGTGGCCATAGGGATGCTCCGCGTCCTCCGGCTTCTGGGCCAGTCGAAACCCAATCAGGGTCACAATAGACGAAGATGCGTCAGACAGGTTGTTCACTGCATCAGCGGTGATGGAGACGCTTCTGCTGATGGTTCCGATGACAAGCTTGGCAGCAAACAGAATCAGATTGCAGATGATTCCCACAATACCGGCCATAGTGCCGTAAGCGCCTCGTACCGTCGGTTCCTCCACCCGGTCACTGTTTTTTACAAACAGGCGAACTAACAGGTTGGTCATAGACTCTCCTCCTTATATACAAATAAGTATTCTACTCTTTTTCTCTGGCAGATGCAAGGGGCCTTCTTGACATTTTCTAAAAAACTGATACCATAGCTTTATACCTTTTTTAGAATGGAGATGAGGCCATGATTTCATTGCCAGAAGATTCCACTCTACCTCTGTATCAACAGCTCTATCAGCAGCTACGCCAGGAAATCCAGTCCGGCAATTTGAAAACAGGGGAAAAACTGCCTTCCAAACGCAAACTTGCAGAGCGGCTGGGGATTTCCGTCAATACGGTGGACGGCGCTTATACGCAGCTGGAAGCCGAGGGGTTCATTTTGTCCCAGCCTCGCCGGGGTTTTTTTGTGCTGGAAACCGGTCAGTTGCCCTCTCATCGGGAGCCCTATGCACCGGCTCCCGTCCGGCCTTCCGCCGTGGTCAAGCCATTTACGGTGGATTTTTCTCCTTCCGGCATGGCCAGGCAGCAGTTTCCCTTCGGCGTATGGCGACGGCTGCTGAAGAGCTGCTTTAATGAGTACGACCAGCAGTTGCTCCTCCGGACACCACAGCAGGGAGATCCCGGGCTGCGGGAGGCGGTTGCTGCATATCTCTACCGTGCCAGAGGCGTCCGCTGTGCTCCAGACCAGATCATTATGGGGGCCGGCAGCGACAATCTGTTATTCATGCTGTCCTATATTCTTCCGAACCGGTTTACACTGGGCGTGGAAAATCCCCTTTACAACCACGCCCATGCGCTATTTTCCCGCATGGGCCACGATCTTTGCGCCATTCCGGTGGGCTCTGATGGAATCTCCCTGGCTGCGCTTCCTCAGCGGGACAACGTGCTGGTATATGTCACCCCTTCTCACCAGTATCCCCTGGGCTTTGCCATGCCCATCGGTCAGCGTACCGCCCTGCTCCGCTGGAGCACGGAAGGGGAAAACCGCTATATCATTGAGGACGACTACGACTCCGAATTCCGCTATTCCTCCCGGCCCATCCCTTCTCTCCAGAGCATCGACACACAGGGCCGCGTTATTTATCTGGGCACCTTTTCCCGCAGCGTCGCTCCGGCCCTGCGCATCAGCTATATGATTCTGCCGCCATTATTGCTGGAGCAGTTTCAGCAGCGCTATACCGGCTTTTCCTCCACCGTTTCCGGCTTTGAACAGGCGGTACTACGGGAATTTATGACCACCGGCCACTTCGAAACCCATGTCAACCGTATGCGCATCTATTATCGGGCTAGGCGGCAATGTCTGGTGGACGCCCTTTCCCCGTTTTCCTCCAGCCTAGAAATTTTGGGAGAGCCTGCGGGACATCACCTGACCCTGCGCGTCCACACCGGACAGACAGAGCAGGACCTTGTCTCTTCTGCCGCTGCGGCTGGGGTAGGCGTTTATCCGGTCTCCCCCTATTTTTTAGGCGAGATTCCCAAGGAATACCGAAGCACTATTCTGCTGGGCTTCGGAGGCCTCACTGACCAAGAAATCCGTCAGGGAACTGCATTGCTGTCAAATGCCTGGAACTTATGAAAGGAGCCAACGCCATGAATCCTGATTCTGTCCCTGTCATCACCTTTGTGGGGAAATCCGGCACAGGAAAAACCACGTTTCTCGAAAAATTGATTCCCGTTTTAAAGGCAAACGGCCTGCGTCTGGCAGTGCTGAAACACGACGCCCATCACTTTGAAATGGACAAGCCCGGAAAAGATACCTACCGCTTTACCGCAGCAGGGGCTGACGTAGTGACCATATCCAACCGCGAGAAATTTGCCTTGATCGAACGCCCCCAGGAAGAGCTTTCTCTGAGGGAGATCATCTCCCGTCTGCCTCAGGTGGATCTGGTTTTGACAGAGGGCTACAAAAAAAGCCATTATCCTAAGATCGAGATCCACAGGGCGGTCCTTCAGCGACCGCTGATCGCACCGCCGGAACAGCTGTTGGCCATCATGACGGACGAGCCACTGGATGTTCCCATACGTCAATTGGCACTGGAGGACACTGCCGGGTGCGCAGCCTTGATTTTGGACTATCTCTCCCGTTTTCAGCAGCCTTAGCGCTTGGATTTCCCTTCTAGTTGTATATTATTTCATTCTTCGTTATTTTTCTGCATATATATGTTTTTCCTGTGGAACTTTTGTGTCCTTTTGTCGATTTAGCGCTTTTTGCACTGGTTTTTTTCGGTTTTACGCCATTTTTGTCTTTCTATCGCGGACACTTGTTCTTAATTGTTAACATTTTTTGCCGATTCTTCTGTCAATTCATACTAAATGAATCTGCCGAATTTGGAAAAAAACTATTGTTTTTTCATAAAACCTATGCTATTATCCCTATAGCAGATGTCTCTCTGCAGCAATCATGGCGCTGCCCAAACACTGCGCCGTGAAATTCACGATCGAAGGAGATCTTTACAATGAACATGAAAAAATTCCTTGCAATGCTTCTGGCACTTTGCATGATCCTTTCCATGGCCGCCTGCGGTTCTTCGGAAGGCTCTACTGCTGCCGAAAGCACCGGCGAAACCTCTGCTGAGGCAGCCGGCTCCACTGCGGACACCGCTACCGCATCCGGCGGCGAAGTTTCCGTTTTCTATTACACCTACGCGGATACATACATCTCCAGTGTCCGTGACGCTCTGGATACTGCTCTGACCAATGCTGGCGTTACCTTTACGGATTATGATGCCAACGGCAGCCAGACCACCCAGACTGAGCTGATCCAGACCGCTATCTCCAAGGGCTCCTCCATGCTGATCGTCAACCTGGTTGACTCCGGTTCTGAGGATGCCGCCACCAACATCATCAACATGGCCAAGGAGAAGGACATTCCCGTGATCTTCTTCAACCGTGCTGTCAGCACCGCTGAGGACGGCGGCGAGGCTGTGGTCTCCAGCTATGAAAAGTGCGTATTTGTCGGCACCGACTATGAGATGGCCGGCCATATGCAGGGCCAGATGATTGGTCAGTATCTGGTGGACAACTTTGACGCTGTAGATCTCAACGGCGACGGAAAGATCTCCTATGTCATGTTCAAGGGCGACGAGGCCAACGCAGAAGCGATTGCCCGTACCCAGTATGGCGTAGAGGATGCGGATGCCATACTCACCGAGGCTGGCAAGCCCGCTCTGGAGTTCTATGATTCCGCCAACAGCAGCAAGTATCTGGTTGACCAGAACGGTACCTGGTCCGCTCAGGCTGCAACGGATTATATGCAGACCATCCTGTCTCAGTATTCCGAGGCCAACGGCAACATGGTCGAGCTGGTTATCGCCAACAACGACGACATGGCTCTGGGCGCCATCTCCGCGCTGCAGAACGCCGGTTACAACAAAGAGGGCGGCACCTACATCCCCGTATTTGGCGTAGACGCCACTGACGCCGCTAAGGAGAAGATTGCTGACGGTTCCATGACCGGTACCATTAAGCAGGACGCTGAGGGCATGGCCAACACCATCTCCCAGATCGCCCAGAACTTCCAGGGCGGCAAGTCCACCTTTGACGGCGTGGACTCCAACAATGTGGTGGGCACCTGGCGTGTAAACATCCCCTACGCTACCTACACCGGCGAATAAGAGATCATTTGCGACAACTGCAGCCGCGCTTCTATGCGCGGCTGCCTTGCAAATCAGTATGTAGGAGGCGAAATAATTGGAAGGCAATGTAACCCAATCCCCGCAGCAGTCTGGTGACGCACCCGTTCTTCTGCGGATGGAAGGTATTTCAAAATCATTTCCCGGCGTCAAGGCCCTGGACAACGTCTCTCTGACGGTCCGGGCGGGTACAGTTCATGCCCTGATGGGCGAAAATGGCGCCGGAAAATCCACCCTGATGAAGTGTCTCTTCGGTGTTTATAGCAAAGACTCCGGCCATATTTATCTGGAGGGCAAGGAGATCAACTTCAAGAACTCCAAGGACGCTCTGGAAAACGGTGTGGCCATGGTTCATCAGGAGCTGAATCAAGCCCTTAAGCGCAACGTCATGGACAACATCTGGCTGGGCCGCTATCCTAAGAGCGGCCTGTTGGTCTCCGAACGGAAAATGTATCAGGATACCATGACCGTATTCAAGGACTTGGACATCGACGTCAATCCCAGAACCATTATGAGCACCATGCCCGTCTCTCAGCGGCAGATGGTGGAGATCGCCAAGGCGGTTTCCTTCCACTCCAAGGTCATTGTGTTCGACGAACCCACCTCCTCCCTCACCGAAGCAGAGGTGGAGCACCTGTTTAAGATCATCAATATGCTTCGGGATCGTGGCTGCGGCATTATCTATATTTCTCACAAAATGGATGAGATCCTCCGGATCTCCGACGACATTACCGTCATGCGTGACGGTACCTGGGTCGCCACGGAACCGGTAGAGAATATGACCATGGAAAAGATCATTAAGCTCATGGTCGGCCGCGAACTTACCAATCGTTTCCCACCCAAGGACAATGTGATCAGCACCGATGTGTCTCTGTCCGTCGAAAATCTGACCGGGCTATACTCCAATTTGAAGGACGTATCCTTCCAGGCTCACGCAGGCGAGATCCTGGGCATTGCCGGCCTGGACGGTTCTGGCCGGACAGAAACCCTGGAAACCATTTTTGGCGTGGCCACCCGGAAAAGTGGTACCATCCATCTCCACGGCAGAGAGGTCAAAAATCATTCTGCCCGGGAAGCTGTGGCCAACGGTTTCGCCCTTTTGACAGAGGAACGCCGGGCCACCGGTATCTTCGGTATTTTGAACATTCGGGAGAATACCACAATTTCCAGCCTGAAAAAATACCTGCACCTCGGTCTATTAAGCGCCAACGCCATGAAAAAAAGCACAGATTGGTCCATTGACGCCATGCGCATCAAAACCCCCAATCAGGGGACAAAGATTCGTTCCCTTTCCGGCGGCAACCAGCAGAAGGTCATTCTGGGCCGCTGGCTGCTGACCGAACCGGAAATCCTGCTTTTGGACGAGCCTACCCGCGGCATTGATGTAGGCGCAAAATACGAAATCTATCAGCTGATCATCGATCTTGCAAAACAGGGCAAGACCGTTATCATGGTTTCCTCGGAAATGCCTGAGCTTTTGGGCGTCTGTGACCGGGTTCTTGTTATGTCCGGCGGCCGTCTGGCCGGCGAAGTGGATGCCAAAACCGCCACGCAGGAAGAAATCATGACTTTGGCAGCAAAATACGCTTAAGAGGAGGAGCATCCCGTGGCCGAAAACAACGTATCCGTAAAGAAGAAAAATTCGCTCCATGCCAGGTGGGAGCATTTCAAATCATTATCCAAGCGGGATAAACAACGAACCATTGTGGACATTTTGTTCAACAATGCCATGTATATCATTATTGTCTTGGCGATTATTTTCATCGCCATTCGTGTTCCGGAGTTCATCGCCCCGTCGTCCATCGTCAATATTATCTCCCTGACGGCGGCAAAGCTGCCCATCGCGCTGGGCATCGCTGGCTGTATTGTCCTTACCGGTACCGATATTTCCGCAGGCCGGGCCGTAGGTCTTTCCGCCTGTATCTCCGCTTCCCTTTTGACCACTACCAACAAGATCTTCCCGGGCATGGACGTCATGCCTCTGCCCTTGGTCTTTGTAATTATCCTTGCCGTGGGCGCCGTCATCGGCCTGGTGAACGGCTTCTCCGTGGCAAAGTTTAAGCTGCATCCCTTTATCGTCACCCTGTCCACACAGCTCATCATCTACGGCACCATTTTGCTGTACCTCAAGATGGGCGAAAACAACGGCCAGACCCTCTCCGGACTTTCCGAGGGCTATCGGAATCTGGTGGCAGGCGCCCTGTTCACTGTGGGCAACGTGGCTATTCCCCGTTATGTGCTCTATGCCGTAATTTTGACTGCTCTCATGTGGGTCATTTGGAACAAGACCACCTTCGGCAAGAATATGTTCGCCGTGGGCTCCAACGAAGAGGCTGCCAATGTCTCCGGCGTTAATGTGACCGCCACCATCATCATGGTCTTTGTGCTGGCAGGTATTATGTACGGTATCACCGGCTTCTTTGACGGCGCCCGTATCGCCTCTGTCAACGCCAACACCGGCCTAAACTACGAGTGCGACGCCATCGCAGCCTGCGTCATTGGCGGCGTCTCCTTCGTCGGTGGTATTGGTAGAATCAGCGGCATCGTGGTTGGCGTGCTGCTGCTGCAGATTATTTTCACTGGTCTAAACTTCCTGTCCGTGGATCAGAACGCCCTCTATATCATCAAGGGCTTGGTCATTTTGGTGGCCTGCGCCATCGATATGCGGAAGTATCTGGTCCGTAAGTAATGATGGAGCAGCAGAATCCTCAGAATTCGCCGCGGCAGCTGCGAGGACTGTACCGGCATGTCAAGATTTCCGTTCATACCTTGAACATCGTCATCATCGTTGGAATTCTGGCCCTGATCATTGCGGTGATTTGGGCGTTGAAAACCGGCGGCTACCATGTGACCTTTGATTCCCAGGGCGGCACTGATGTGACCTATCAGGAGCTTCGATACGGAGATCTGGTGACGGAACCCGAAGTCCCAACACGCGAAGGCTACACCTTCGCCGGATGGTATCAGGATGAAGGCTACAATCTCCCTTGGGACTTTGAAACCAGCATCGTCAGCAGCGATCTGACTCTTTATGCCAAGTGGATTCCGGACTCATAGGACCTATCTGGGCTTCCGTATTGCGGAAGCCCAGACGTTTTAAAGGAGTGTATTTCATGAAAGCCATGCTGGTAAGCGCCTGCCTACTGGGTTGTCCCTGCAAATACAGTGGCGGCGATAATCTGTGCCCGGAAGTTCTCGCATTGCAGGGGCAGTTTCATTTGGTCCCCATCTGCCCCGAACAGATGGGTGGTTTGCCCACGCCCCGCCCTCCCGCTGAGCGGCAAAGCACCCGGGTCATCGCCAAGACCGGCACGGATGTCACCGCCCAATACATGGCCGGGGCCCAGGCCGCTCTGTCGCTGGCCCAGCGTTTTTCCTGCGCGGGAGCCATCCTAAAGGCCAGGAGTCCCTCCTGCGGCTGCGGTGAGATTTATGACGGCAGTTTTGGTGGAATCAAGATTCCCGGGAACGGCGTCACTACAGACCTCTTGCTGTCCTACGGGATTCCGGTCTATACGGAGGAAACCTTGGACATGCTCCCAACGCCGTAAAAAAACATTTCCTCCCTTGACGCAGCAGGAAAAACATGCTATATTAAACGAGCTAAGGGAGTAGTCAGCGTCGATAGCGGCGTGATGGAGCCAACATCCTGGACACTTTTGTGACCTGGCTTCGTATGAAATGACGAGACTTATCTGTATGGACAGGTAGGTCTCTTTTTTATTGTCTGATCTACGGGGGGAATGCTCACAGATGAATTTATTTGATCTCTTGCTTTTGGCTTTGGCGCTGAGTATGGACGCTTTTGCGGTGTCGATCTGTAAGGGACTGTCCGTGGGAAAGCTCCAATGGAAACATGCGCTGCTCTGCGGCGTCTATTTCGGTGGTTTTCAGGCCCTGATGCCGCTGCTGGGCTGGCTTTTGGGCAGCCAGTTCCAGGCGTTGATCACCAACGTAGATCACTGGATTGCCTTCCTGCTGCTGGGGGTTATCGGCTTTAATATGGTTCGAGAATCCAGATCTCAGGAGGAGGAATGTCCCAACGATTCCTTTCATGTTCGTACCATGCTTCCCCTTGCAATCGCCACCAGCATTGACGCATTGGCGATAGGCGTGACCTTCGCATTTCTCGACGTAGATATTCTCCCTGCCGTCAGTTTTATTGGCGTGATCACTTTTCTATGTTCCGCGGTGGGCGTCAAGATCGGTAATGTGTTTGGCCTGAAATTTAAATCCAAAGCCGAACTGTTTGGCGGCATTGTTCTCATGCTCATTGGATTAAAGATTCTCGTGGATCATCTGTTTTTTGGCGGCTGATTCATAAGCCGCCAAAAAAGCGGGAATCTAAATCATAGGTATATCCACTCATTTTCGTAGGAGGTTCCGTATGAAAGAGTATTTATCAAGCGCTGAAGAGGTCCTCTCTCAGCAAAACTCCTCAGCCCAGGGTTTGACCCGTCAGGAGGCCGCAGCTCGGCTCCAGAAGGTCGGTCCCAACAAACTGGCAGAGGGCAAGAAAACGTCTCTGATCCAGCGGTTTCTGAAGGAACTGGCTGATCCCATGATCATCATTTTGATCGTGGCAGCGGCGATCTCCGGCATTACCTCCGTATATTCCGGAGAATCCTTTGCCGACGTCATCATTATCATGATCGTGGTGGTCATCAATGCCGTTCTGGGCGTCATTCAGGAGAGCAAGGCGGAGAAAGCCATCGCCGCCCTACAGGAGATCGCTGCAGCCACCTCTAAAGTCCTGCGGGACGGCCGTCAGGTGACCATTCGCAGTGAAGAGTTGGTTCCCGGAGATGTGATCTTGCTGGAAGCCGGCGATGCTGTCCCGGCAGACGCCAGAATTCTGGAGTCCGCCAGCATGAAAATCGAAGAAGCCGCTCTGACAGGCGAATCCGTACCCGTCAGCAAGCTGGTCAACGCCCTGCAGCTCAATGGCGAAAAGGATGTTCCCCTGGGCGACCGGAAAAACATGGTTTACATGGGTTCCACCGTGGTCTATGGCCGCGGCCGGGCCGTGGTTGTAGGTACGGGTATGAATACGGAGATGGGCAAAATCGCCGACGCGCTAACCGCAGCAAAGGACGATCAGACCCCCCTCCAGCGGAAGCTGAGCCAGTTGAGTAAAATCCTCAGCGTCCTGGTGCTGGGAATCTGCGCCATCATCTTTGCCGTGGACCTGATTCGGGCCTACCCCAATATCACCGGCACCAGCATACTGGACACCTTTATGGTGGCTGTCAGCCTGGCTGTGGCGGCAATTCCCGAAGGCCTGGCGGCAGTCGTCACCATCGTGCTGTCCATCGGCGTCACCAAGATGTCTGCCAACAACGCCATTATCCGTAAGCTTACCGCCGTGGAAACCCTGGGCTGTACCCAGATCATCTGTTCCGACAAAACCGGTACCCTGACCCAAAACAAGATGACGGTGGTAGAACATGCCGGAAAGGACGTTCCCCGTCTGGCCCTGGCCATGGAGCTGTGTTCCGACGCAGTCCAGGATGAAAACGGGGATGCCATCGGCGAGCCCACGGAGTGCGCTTTGGTCAACGACGGCACCAAGCTGGGCCTGCCCAAAGCAGAATATCAGAACACATACCCTCGCATTGGCGAAGCTCCCTTTGATTCCGGCAGAAAGATGATGTCCACGGTCCATCGCACCCCAGAGGGCGATATTCTCCAGTTTACCAAGGGCGCACCGGATGAGATTCTGAAACGGTGCACCCAGTTCTGGAACGGAACCGAGGCCATCCCCATGACCGACCAGTTGCGGAAGGAAATCCTGGACGCCAACAAGGCCATGGCTGATCAGGCGCTTCGGGTTCTCTGCGGTGCGCAACGGGTTTGGGAGTCTGCTCCTTCTGATTTTGAGGCCGCCACCCTGGAGCAGGATCTCTGCTATCTGGGTCTTTCCGGTATGATAGATCCCATCCGTCCCGAGGTAAAGGACGCCATTGCGGAATGTCGGCAGGCCGGTATCCGGCCCATTATGATCACTGGCGACCATAAGGATACCGCTGTGGCCATTGCCAAGCAACTGGGTATTTTGGAAAACGAAGCCGGCGCCATCACCGGCTCCCAGCTCAATGATTTCTCCGACGAGGAACTGGCCCAGCGGATTGGAGACTTCTCCGTCTATGCTCGGGTTCAGCCGGAGCACAAAGTCCGCATCGTCACCGCTTGGAAGAAAAACGGCTGCATCACCGCCATGACCGGTGACGGCGTCAACGACGCCCCCTCCATCAAAACTGCCGACATTGGCGTGGGCATGGGCATCACCGGCACTGACGTCACGAAAAACGTGGCAGACATGGTGTTGGCGGACGATAACTTCGCCACCATTGTCTCCGCAGTGGAGGAAGGCCGCCGGATCTACGACAACATTCGCAAGGCCATTCAGTTCCTATTGGCCTCCAATCTGGCGGAAGTTCTCTCCATTTTTGCCGCAACCCTCATGAGCTTCACCATTCTCCAGCCCGTGCATCTGCTCTGGATCAATCTCATCACCGACTGTTTCCCGGCTTTGGCCCTGGGCATGGAGGAGAGCGAACCGGACATCATGCAGCGGAAACCTCGGGATGCAAAGGAAGGTATCTTTGCCGGCGGTATGGGCTTCGATGTGTTCCTCCAGGGCTTCATCGTCACCTGCCTGACCCTGGCGGCCTACTTCATCGGCCATTATATCGAGGCCGGCGTCTGGGAGATCACCGACAGTGCCGACGGCATGACCATGGCCTTCCTGACCCTGTCCATGGTGGAGATCTTCCATTCCTTCAACATGCGTTCCCGGAGGAAATCCGTGTTTACGCTGAAAAAGCACAACAAGTGGCTCTGGGGCGCCATGCTGCTGAGCCTGGTGCTGACCACCGCTGTGATCTATGTACCATTCCTCTCCAACGCGTTTGGCTTTGAGCATATCAGCCTGATGGAGTACGCCGTGGCCATGGGCTTGGCGGTCTGCATTATCCCCATTATGGAACTGGTGAAATTCATTCAGCGTCGTTTGGCAAAATAATATTGTTGCCATCCCCATATTTCACATGATAAATAGGGCAAGGAATCACAAGCCGTGATTCCTTGCCCTGAGCCTGTCGAAAAAGCCGGGAGGCTTTTCCGACAAAGGGTTTTCGGCCTGATGCGCGCAGTTTTTGTACACCTTTGGCGCACAAAAACCACACTTTCAGACCGAGATGTATTTTCCGCCATGTACACGCCCCGGCGGAAAATGATTTTTTTCTTTTTCGCCGCTGCGGCGGCGAAACTCTACGAGGTTTTTGAAAAGCTGAGGGCAAGGAATCACAAGCCGTGATTCCTTGCCCTCCGTTATTATTTTGCGGTGATTTACAGCCGCTGTTATTCCAATGCTTTTTCGATGGTTCCACCGCCAAATACCGTGTCCCCATCATAAAACACCACTGCCTGTCCTGGGGAAATGGCCCGCTGAGGCTCGTGAAACTGCACCAGTACCCGCTGATCTCCAATTGGATAAATCCGACATGGCTGTTCCTTTTGCCGGTAGCGGATCTTGGCCGCCAGTTCCAGTCCCTCTTGGGGAACGGGTCCAGCCAGATTGACCGCCCCGGCCCAAAGTCCGGTGGCAAATAACGCTTCATTCTGTCCCAGCGTTACGGTATTCCGGGACATATCCTTTCCCGTCACATAGAGCCGGGTCTCCGCAGGGATTCCCAGTCCCTTCCGCTGGCCCAGAGTATATCGCACTGCACCCTTGTGCCGGCCCAGTACCCTGCCAGAGGCATCCACAAAATCCCCAGGGGCATACCGTTTGCCAGTATACCGTTCCAGGAAACTTCCATAATCTCCATCCGGAATAAAGCAGATATCCTGACTCTCCTGTTTTTTTGCATTCCCAAAGCCCTGGGTCTCCGCAATCTGACGGACTTGGGCTTTGGTGAGGCCACCCAAGGGAAATCGGGTGTGGGCCAACTGGGCCTGGGACAGGAAATAGAGCACATAGGTCTGATCCTTTTCCGGGTCTGCCGCCTTTTGCAGTCGCAGCCCGCCATCCCGTTCTACAATCTGGGCGTAATGCCCCGTGGCCATGCAGTCACATCCCAGGGTCTTGGCAAACTGCCACATGGCCTCAAATTTCATGGTCCGGTTGCAGAAGATGCACGGATTTGGGGTTCTGCCCGCCTCGTATTCCTCCGCAAAGGGTCCCATCACATGTTGGTCAAAGGCTGTCCGCAGATCCAGAACATGGTGGGGAATCCCCAACCGCCGGCAGACCGCCTGGGCATCCTCCACAGGATTTTCCGCCCCATCCACTGGGGCAGTATCACAGAGCCGCATGGTCACACCAATGCAGTCGTACCCCTGCTCCAAAAGGAGAAAAGCCGCCACGGAGGAATCTACGCCGCCACTCATACCGATCAAACAGGTGGGCATCTTCAGCCTCCCAGCCGGATCATTTCATCAATACAGCGCCGAGCGCCTGCAATAACCTCCGGCTCCAGCTCCATGACTTCGCCGCCTTCGCCCTTGACACACAGCAGCACATCCGCCAGGGTGGTCAGCTTCATGTCAGGACACATGAGCTTTCCGGAAAGATAATAGAACCGCTTGTCCGGGCATTCAAACTGCAGATGTTCCAAAATACTGCTCTCAGTCCCGATGATAAACTCCCTGGCCTCGGACTTCCGAGCAAAGTCCATGATTCCCGTGGTGGACCCCACATAGTCCGCCGCCTGTACCACCTCCGGCCGACACTCGGGATGCACCAGCAGCAACGCCTCAGGATGCGCCTTCCGAACCTTTTCCACATCCCGGGCTGTCACCATGGCATGCCGGGGACAGCCGCCCTTCAGGAAGTGAATATTTTTTTCCGGTACCTGGGCCGCCACGTATTGGGCCAGATTCTGATCCGGCACAAACAGAATATTTTTCTGCTCCATGGACTTGACAATCTTCACCGCAGAAGAGGAGGTCACGCAGACGTCGCAAATGGTCTTGAGCCGGGAGGTGGTGTTGATATAGCACACCACCGCATAGCCGGGGTACTCGGGCAGCACTGCCTCGATATCCTCCTTGTCCATCTGATCCGCCATGGGACAGCCCGCCTCCGGATGGCTGAGGATCACGGTCTTGTCCGGGCACAGAACCTTGCAGGTCTCTGCCATGAACCGGACACCGCACATGACCACCGTTTTATGGGGATCTTTGGCCGCCTGGAGGCTCAGACCGTAGGAATCCCCCACATAGTCGGCCACCTCCAGGATCTCGTGGCCCTGATAGGCATGGGCCAAAATACAAACATCATTTTCTTTTTTCAGCCGCAGGATCTCCTGCTGCATCTCATAAACAGTCATCATGTTCCTCCTCACAGGCATGTGACGCCGGCGTAAATGCCGGCACAGGTTGACACTTCCTCTTGTCCTCGGGTTTTGTTCGTAAATATTATTATACGCAGAAACCAAAGCCTTTGTCAACAAAATCCCCACTCTGGCACTATGATTTCCGTAAAAAGCTCTTGATTTCCTATCATTCCTATCGTATATTAGGATATAAGAATGCTTTGGGAGGGCTTTGCAATGAAACTATCCACCCGTGGCCGCTATGCCCTGCGGATGATGCTGGACATCGCTCTGCATCCTGACGAAACCAGCGTATCTTTGAAATCCATCGCCCAGCGCCAGGACATCTCTGTCAAATATCTGGAACAGATCGTAACGCCTCTGGTTCGGGGCGGCTATTTGCACGCCAGCCGAGGCGCCCAGGGCGGTTATCAGCTCAATCGCCCACCGGAGGAATATACCGTGGGAATGATTCTGCGGATCATCGAGGGCAGCTTGGCCCCTGTGGCCTGTCTGGAATCCGGTGATTGCAGCTGCGCCAGGGAGTCTCAATGCGTCACGGTGGAGGTCTATCGTCAGATCGACGCTGCCATCGACGCCGTGGTGGACAGCATCACCCTGAAGGATTTGGTTGCCATGCAGCAGGAAAAATGGGGCAGGGCCCCGCAGACATAACAAAAACCGCACGCCGATATTTAAAACGGCGTGCGGTTTTCTAGGATTCGTGATTGACATGCCGGATCATAGAGCGGAACAGCAGCAGATAGGAGCCAAAACTCCACAGCAGCAGTGCCACCCCCACCAGCACCAGCACACCGGTCACCGGGACCGGAATCTCCGGCACCAGCAGGAAGAGGACCATCATGGCGTAGAGATAAAACGTAGAGATCTTCCCGCACCACATGGCTCCATCGTTCCGGCCTCCATGCCGCATGGCATATAGACCAAAGATTCCCTGGCTCAGTTCCTTGATGACCAATACCAACAGCAGCAGCTTCATAAATTCAAAGCTGCGGCACAGGCAGAAGGCCACCACCGCCTGGGTCAGCTTGTCCGCGAAAGGATCCAACACCTTCCCCAGCTCAGAAACCATATGAAAATGCCTAGCAATCTTTCCATCAGCAAAGTCCGTAACACCCGACAACACCAGAATTCCCAGGGCGTAGTACAGATCTGTCCGACTGTCCGCGTTCCAGTAGACCACTGCAAAAACGCCGGCCAGCACCACCCGGAACATACTCAGAATATTGGGAACGGTCAAAATCCGCTGCGTGTTGGTTCTTTTCTGTTCCATGGTTTTACCCCCTCTCGCCACTTCCATATTTTCCGGCCCGGCCCGCCGTCCAGCGCTGGAAACACCCAAAACGGCGCCATCTGCAGCGCGTGTTTACGAACCGGCATGGTCAGCGCCTTGTAGTCCTTGTAAAGCCGTGACCGGGTTCGGATGGTCCTGGACAGGGTGATTCCAGACGTCGACAGGCTCCCTTTCGTCTTGCGGTAAAAATACACCGCTCGTTTGAGCACCGTGACGGTGGTTACATGCTGCAAATAGTGATAGTTAAAGCTGGTATCCTCACACCAAGACAAATCCGCCGGACAGGAAATCATATGGCGCACAATAACGCTGCGCTTATACAGCTTGTTCCACAAAACGCCATAATAGAAGTTCCCCGGCGCCCGCATCATATGTTCCACGAACTCATCCCGGGTCATGATACCGGAAATTCCAATATCACTGTGCTCGTAGACCCGCTGGCCTGCGACCCGGTAAAAACCCGCCACGATCAATTCGCTGCCAGATTGCATGGCTGCCGACACCAGCGTCTGTGTGGCCTCCCGATCCATCCAGTCGTCGCTGTCACAAAACTGAAGATATGTGCCCTTGGCTTCCGCAATCGCCCGATTTCGCCCCACAGCAACACCTTGATGAGGCTGGCAAAGCAGCCGGAATCTGGGGTCCTTGCGGCAGTATTCCTCACAGATAGCTTGACTTCCATCGGTACTTCCATCGTCCACCAGCAGAACTTCCAGCCGGTCATAGCTTTGATTCTTCACGCGGCCCAAACACTTTCGCAGTGTTTTTTCCGCATTATAAACAGGGATAATCACGGTGACCAGCGGCCGTTCCATATTCTACACACTCCTGAAAATCGATTCGCTTCCCAAGCATCAAACAAGTTCATTATAAACAGCCTTCCTTGCAAAGTCAACGACCTTTTCCCTGGCAGGTTTTTTACATACGCTATCCGTTCATTTTACTTTTGTTCCAAAATATCTATGTTCTGCACTTGTATTTTCGCAATTGTATGATGGATTTCATCTAGTTGCACATTGCTATTCCCGCCCATTTGTGGTACAGTTTTTCTGAAAGGAGGGACTCTGCTTTGCCCACCACTTACGCGCACTACCGGTTTGGCCGGGATGTGCAAAAGGTCCTACCGCAAGATACCCAGCAGCTGATCGAGGCCCACCGCCCGCTGTTTGATTTTGGAGTGCATGGACCGGATCTGCTGTTCTATTACAAGCCCTTGGGGAAAAACGAAGTCAACAGAACCGGCAACCAGATTCACGAACAGCCCGGCCGAACGTTTTTTGTTCAAGCGGCCGCTGTGGTTTCCAAGGCTCCTCACCAGGATGCCGCCCTAGCCTACCTGTACGGCGTGCTATGCCATTATATCTTAGATCGGGAATGCCACCCCTATGTGGGACAAAAGGAAAAATCAGGCGTCAGTCACAGCGCCATTGAATCCTCCTTTGACCGCTATTTGATGCTTCAGGACAAGCTGGATCCCGTGACCCATCGCGTCACGGCACATCTGCATCCCTCCCGTGCTTCCGCCGCAGTCATTGCGGCATTTTACCCACCGCTGACCCAGGCCCAGATTTTCCACGCGGAACGCTCCATGGTGTTCTACCTGAACGCGCTGATTGCCTCTGGACTGAAACGGCGGCTGCTTTTAGGCGGTATGCGGCTCTCCGGCCATTCGGAGATGGGGGATATGCTGATCCCGCTACAGCAAAATCCTGCCTGCGCAGACAGTGACGAGATTCTGATGGGACACTATGAAGATGCGCTTTCCCTGGCCACGTCCCTGTTTGCACAGCTGGAAGATCTGCTGCATCACCGCGGCGACCTGGGTCCAGCGTTTGCGCACACTTTTGGGGAAACTTAACGGACAAGAGGAGGAAAACACTTTATGGGAACCTTTCGGCTGACCAAACGGGAAAAATCCTGGATTCTCTATGATGTAGGCAACTCGGCCTTCACCATGCTGGTCTCCACCCTGATCCCGATTTATTTCAACGCATTGGCTGAGAATGCAGGGATTTCCGACATCAACTATTTGGCCTATTGGGGCTATGCCGGTTCTATCGCTACGCTGCTGACCGCCATCATTGGGCCGGTCTTTGGCACCCTGGCAGATCGGAAAAACTACAAGAAGCCCATTTTCCTTATTGCACTGATCTTAGGCGCCATCAGCTGTGCCCTGCTGGGCTTTGCCTGGAGTTGGCTGGCCTTTCTGATTATCTTCGTGCTGGCCAAGGTGAGCTATTCCTCCTCCTTGGTATTTTACGACGCCATGCTGCCGGAAACCACCACCGAAGAACGGATGGATGCGGTTTCCTCCCAGGGCTATGCCTTTGGCTATATTGGCTCCTGTATTCCCTTTATCGCCTGTCTGGTGATCGTCCTGTTTGCGGACAAGCTGGGACTGACCATGACTGCCGCCATGACCATCGCCTTCTTGCTCACCGCCCTCTGGTGGCTCTTCCTCTCCTTCCCGCTGCTGAAAACCTACCATCAGGACAAGTATGTGGAGGCCCAGGGCAATCCCTTCCGTCAGAGCTTCAGCCGGCTTTGGCACACCTTTAAAAACATTCGACAGGAAAAGCACATTTTCCTGTTCCTGCTGGCCTTTTTCTTCTTTATCGACGGCGTATACACCATCATCGACATGGCGGTGGCCTA
>CASEPH010000276.1 GCA_949289625.1 uncultured Clostridia bacterium
AAACGAAAAGTCCGTTTTTCCCTTCCATGATCCGTACATCCCGCACGGCAAAACAGCCGTTCAGCGTAACCGAAGCGGTTGCTGCCACGGGGCCGTCCCCTCGATAGGGAAAGATCCTCACATCCATCTCCATAGGGGACACTGTTGCTTTCATGTCGTTCTTCATGCCTTCATTCCTCCTGAATTTGATGAATTTTGGTTAAGCCGCTCTAAAGTGCGGCGGACCAACAGGTCATACTCCCAGGGCTCAACTTCCAGAGAAACAAAAGCGCCGCCCTCCGTCAGACCATCCGCCATAAACTTAAGAATCAGCGGATGCTTCGAAGCGCAGCGTTTCCATTCTCTCAAGGGGATCCATCCTGTACCGGCGCGATACGCCAGCGTAATGGCGGAATCCTTTGCCCGGTTTGCGTTCAGCCAGAGGTATTTATCCTTTAATTTTGAAGACAAGGAGTCACCTTTTGGAATTGGAACAATTGCGTCAGGCTGAAGGATGTACCTAAGCCGCAAGGTGGTAATGCATGCCTGTGTTGCTGTTTCGGCCTCCTCCACATCAGCCCAGAGCGGAAACTGCTTGTAGTCAGAGGCCAGAATGTCTTCGCCTTCTCTGTCATATTCAAAGAGCGGGACACATCGAGCGATCTCCAGACAATGTACCCCATCCGTCAGCCCAAGAGATTTTACTCCCGTGGCAGGCAGACTCACATAATGCGTCAACGCATCATCCAAAGACAGGAATTGGGACATCCGCCACCCGACCACGCCCTTAGGATCATGTCCCAAACGAAGATCATCCACCGTGTAATAACTCAGATTCATATTGCCTCCATTTCACTCCATCTTCATATCTGCCATGTTCTGATCAACATTCTGGCCTGTCAGTTCGTTCAGTTTTTCCTTAGCCCACTCCGGCAGAAGATTCTCCTGCAGGACTCCGATGAAGTCAGATCGGTTCCATCTGGTGTGTTCTCCATCGCCCAGGCAGGTGCAGCGGATGGAACGACCAATGGCGTGGGGACTACAGCCAAATCCATCATGGGCATACCAAAGCTGATTTTCCTGTGTCCAGCAGGATTCTCTCAGCGTGTCTGGACTCAGTACCAGCACTTTCCCTTCGTAATCCAGATCCTCCCATGAATTGGGTTCACAATGTTCTGGGCCGAAAAGGTTCAGTTTCTGGTAAGCCTCCCGGACTTGGGACACAAATCCATTCACCACCTCAGAGTGTGAATTAACAATAAACTCTACCTTGTGGCCCATGTCCTCAGGAATAAAGGTGCGCTGTGCCCAACTTCTGTTGTCGGGGCGGAATCGGCCATCGCCACTCTTTTCCTGGATGGTGTTTGCCAGTACCCAGTTCACCCGCTTAAACCCAAACTCTTCCAATACCTCTTTGGCGCAGTCCTCTTTGAGGTGCATACCATCAAAGCCTTGTCGGATACTGTCCTCAATCGCCTTTTTACAGGCGATGTTGGCCTGATGACTGGCACGCCATAGGGCAATCTGGCCGCTGCGTCTGGCTGCGTCCAGGCCGTCTGTATAGAGGTAGGTATCATTCCTCATCTACTTCATCCTCCACCGCCAGGAGCAGGCGCAGGCCATCCGGGTTGGCGCCTGCCCCCAGAAGATCATCCAGCACATCCTCATCCACGGTATCGAGGGGATCCGGGAGATCCAGGACATCGACGATTTCATTGCTGGCGTCCACCAACTGGAGAACCAAGGAGTCGATCACTTCATTGAGGTGGGTAATCGTGATGATGGCTTGCCGCGGCGTGATGTCCTCCCGGCTGATCAGGATGCTGCCTGCATCTGCCTGGATGGTCAGCTGCTCCGCGTCAGCCAATTCAGCCATCTGCATGGCGGGGAAAGGAATTTTCTGATTTCTGTTCTCGGGATTACGATGTAATACAAACTTCATTTCAAATTACCTCCTAGTCTGCTTTTAAGATTCTGCGAGGCCGGTGCAGGATGACAGGTTCCCACATGGCCTCAGTTGCCTGCCCAAAGATATCCAGTTGCTTATTCAGGTAGGGGCTGGGATCGTAGTTGGTGATGATCAACTCCCTGAAGGTGGAACCTTCGGTCTGTGACAGCGGATTGGTTCGTTTCAAGGAGATGATGAAAAAATCATCTTTGTACAGATCAATGATCCGGTCATCATAGCCGTAGGAGATGATCACATACCCCTTACATGAACTTGCCCTGTCGTGAAGGATGATGTGGTGTTCCGGAAGGAATCGCACATCATAGACCTTTTCTGTCAGCATATAGGGTGGATCTGCATAGATGATTCCGTCCGGACGGTCCTCCTTGGGGATCAGCACAAGGGCATCCTGATGTTCCAGGAAAATGCTGTCCATTCGTCTTGAAACCTGGGGAAGTTTATCCACGATTGCCTGCGGGTCCACAGTTTTAATGCCAACAGAATTTCCTGTCCCACTGAAACTGCCGTAAGTGGTGAACAGAAAAGCCGCTGCCCGCCGCACATCAAAAAGTTTTGCGTTGCCATCCAGGATCGTGAGCAGTTCGCGGATCTCTTCTTCGGTAAAACAAGTGGACTCCGCTACAACTCGTTTCTCCTCCTCAATATGCCGATAGAAGTCCGGCTCATGAGCGGCCATATCGCGGTAGAAGGCGAAGGGTGTCCTGCCATGCACCGGCAGAAACTTCAGTTCTTTGGCCAGTGAGAACGATTTTTCTTTGACGCAGCAAAACACATTGAACAAATCGTCGTTCAGGTCGTTGTAGATGTCCAGCCGCCCTTTCTTCGGCTGCAGCCCTAAGATGACAGCGCCGCTGCCGCCGAACACCTCTGTAAACTGTTTCACATGGGGCGGTATCAGTTGGTGGATGTAGGGGACAAGTTTCTCTTTGTTCCCCATCCATGGAAAGAAGGGCTTAGCCATTGCGATCCACCTTCTTTTCCCTGTAACTGCCAAGGCATCCTCTCATACTGCGGATGTCCTCCGTCAGGCCGTCTACCATACTCTGGAGAAAATCCATGCTGTCGCAGAGTTCTTCAGCAGTGGCGGCATAGTAATAGCCGTACTGGTCACTGGCGATGGGGTTCTTTTTCTTCCGGAGCCTTTTTACCAGCTTTTGAAGGTCCTTGACATTGATTCCCAGCATCCGAGCCAGTTCTTTGCCGCTTTTCCTGTTTTCACGGCCATGGCAGGTGCTTTTCAGGCAATCCAATAACTTGTCATCTCGCATAAGTGCCTCCTTTTCCGGGGTGTTTTCCCGAAAAAGGGCGCAAAAAAAGAAGGGGCCGTTTTGTCCCTTTCGGAAAAACGGCCCCTAATGTGATATGCGGTTGTTACATTGTCATCTCTGGTCCACGTTCTGGTCGGCTGTATTCGTAGATGACTTCTTGCCCATTCCTGGCGGCATAGCCATGGTCGGTCGCGGACAGTCCAAACTTTGCCATATGGTGCTGAGCATAGCCCACAGCATCAAAACACCGGTTGAGCAGTGGATCCTGGTCAAGTATGCCCTCCTTTCGGGCCAGGTCCATACCGTACCGGGCAAGATCCACGCCACGGGGAATAAATTCGTAGCAGTGGAGGTTTTGGGACAGATCCAGTGCCAGATCTAATCGGTGGCAATCCTCCAGTTCTATGACACACTGCCATTTATCCATCCAATGCGGTTCCCCCTGACCTCGCTCCGCCCAGACATAACCGAAATCAATGGCATGGCGCACCAAGTCACCGGCAGTGTCATACTGGGCAAGAATGTTGGTAATCTGGGGCAGGGCACAGTCCACATCCACCGCCATACACTGATCCAGCGTTTCTGCGTCCAGCGAATCCAATCCAAGCAGCAGTTCATCCGGATGGGCTGCATCCATGTACTCCCCGGTATCGGGAAAGCCAATCCAGACGCCCTCCATATTGTTTCGGCTGACCAGTTTGATGCGAATGGCGTAATCGCCAACCGCTGGAGCCTCCGTATTTGGCTCAAAGTTCAGAAGGTCCGGGTTGCGCGTCAGTCGTTCTACATAGTGGTGCCCCACAAAACTGCCCGAACCGATCTCGCGATAGGCCGCCCCGACAATCTCCGGATCAAGGTAGCCCCGTGCCGCGGGCGTCGGGGTGTGGATGTGCTCCATGACAAAACGCCCAAGCGACACATCGTCATCAGCCCCATAGAGGAGTCGGTAATGTTCCAGGCCCTGCAGAATCTGGATGGTTTCCTGGGCAGTCCTGGGATGCTCGATCTGCATGGCGCCTTGGAACAGCAGTTCTTCTTTCGCTGTCATGTTTTCAAACCGCTGCTCCAGCCAGTCGTGTTCTGATTTGTTCAACTCCATCCCATTGAGAAGGGGGGAGAGCCGGTGTTTCATGTGCTCATCACCTCCATCTGCGGACCGCAGTGGGACTGCGAGTAACTCACATCCAGGTCGCTGTGCTGCACAACATAGCCACCAGAGATGAATACGCCGCCCTCCTCCATCCTGGCCTTGCGGCCAATGGCCTCATAATCCAGGATTTCATACAGTTCCTCCGGAAGACCGTGGGGGAGCACAGGAAAGTCATTGTCCACATAGAAGTGGCCCAGCTGCTTATCATTTTCAACTCCCGGTGCGATATGACAGCAATCCACACTGTTGGCAAGGTCGATCAACCGGCACAGAGGCAGTTCCGTCATCCCTTTATCCAGATCCATGCGGACGAGCCCCTCAAACGCCGCTTCCTGGGTGGGATCAAACTCTGCCAGTTTCCCTGCCAGAAGATTCAGTTCTTTCAGATCCATATCCTCCGGCATGTGATCCAAAAGGTATTCTCGGCCACAGTAGTCTGACACCTCTGTATAGAGCGGGAACCCCTTGTTCATTTCCAGCAGAAGTGTGTCCAGTCTGTCCTGTGCGGCAGGGAGATCCACAAGATGGTATTCCGTGCTATCCATTTCCAGGGGACTGACATACACGGTCAAAACTTTTTTCAATCGTATCCCTCCTCATTCCTTAATTTTGCAGGCAGGAGATTACTGCAGAGCCATCCCATCGCCCTCTGCACAAGTGGGCTCTTCACCATCGAAATCCCCGCCGCCGAACATCTCCTCTGCGGCTTTCATGTACGCATCGTAACGCTGGGAGTATTCGGCATAATTTTCGCCGCCGATCTCCTCCAGAAATTCCTTCTTGAAGCCCCAGAGCGGGTATTCGCAGAAGCCACTCATCTTCCGCAGGCCGGTATCCTCCGCAATCCCTTGATCGAGCAGCTGCTGTGCAAACCGGCAGTTATTGGTGTCAATATAGGCACAGTCCTTGAGGCCGATAAATTCTCCGAAGGAAACGGTCAGTGTTGCGTAAGGTTCCATCTCATCGGGTTCTCCCATAACTTCGTCCAGAACAATGGCAAGGCCGGGCATTTCCCGCCCCATAAAGTCCCGTACCGAGTAGAGTTCCACCCGAGGCTGAAGTTTCACAGGGGCTCCGAAGTAATCAGTAATTTCAAGGATCATATCCGTAAACCTCCTTTTCAGTAAGTGCTCTATGGATTAACCCAGAGTCATGTCTTCAGATTGCTGTGCCTGGTGCTCCTCATACCATTTGGGGTCCGCACCGGGCACATCCCAGCCGCACATACTGCCGGTGAGCATAGCCTGCTCCTGAGCAGTTGTGATCCCACGGCGCTGGTTGTTGTAATCTGCCAGGTAGCGGTTCTGGGCCCTGTCCCCGGTGCTCCACTCGCTGGGGTAGTAGCCGCTTTCCCCGCGCTTGATACAGATCAGGGTCCCCTCTCCGGGAAGGACGGACCAGCAGAGATCCGGCAGACGGGTAAGAGAATCGGGGGAAAACTTTTCTTCTTCCGTCTGGATGCTCCAGTTGCTGGAGTTCCAGAGGCTCACATAGAGTTCACCCTCTTGCAGGTCAATGGCACGCTGCTCAAAGCCCTCGCCCCAGCCATCGGAGGCCTGTCCTGCAATATAGTCCGCCAGTTTTTCCTTCTCCTCCGGCAGAAGATCACCCATTACCCTGCACTCCGCCACACACCAGAGTTGTCCGTTTCGGCTCTCCACATCGAATACTACCGACTGCACCTTGTCGTTTACACTATCCTGTTTATCGTACCAGTGCATCAGGCCGCGACTCTTTTCCTGCGGTATCTGATTCTCCAGCAGAGCCTCATGGATGCACGACTGATAGTCCCGCAGATCACGCCCAGTTAGGTCTTCCCCATATTCCTCCAGATCGCCCCAGTCATCACGTCCATAGAGTTGGGCGGAGAGCGGCATGTAGAATTTCAAAGTCTGGGGTTCTGGGGGCATGATCTTAAAGCGATCCTCGCCAATCCGGAGGGCAAGGCCACTGCCGTTGTCCCACCTGATGTGAAACTGTGCGTCATCATCGATATACTTGAGCGTTCCCATACTGCCGGGGGAAAGTGCGTAGGGATCATCTTTCATTTCCGTCAATCGGATGCGAGACCCCTTGGGATACTGTTCCCGCAGAAAGTCCAACCACTCTTTTTGTACCTGCATCTTGCACCTCCTACATGGTCATGCCCTGATTTGGGCCCATATTTTCCAACTCTTGATGGAGTTGTTCTACTGCCTCGAAAATAGTTGGATCGTTTTTAAAACTCTCCAGTTTCTGATAGTCCTCAAAGAAGGTTTGCTCTCCGTCAACCATACGGACAATGTCAACTGTGGCGAATGCATCTTTTGTGACGCCAAGTCGTTTCTCTGGGCGGTCACTGCCTTGATATAGTCGGATCGCCTCATCCAGTGAAAGATCCCGATAGAGTTGTTCCTGCGGGGTGTTACACTCTGTCATCACAAACCAGTCGTAAGTGTGGGGGATGGAAGGGTTTGCCACATCTCGAAGAGCCTGCATTCCTTTCTCGGTCAGGCCATAGTTGCATGCTCGCCGGGGATTTTCTTCGCCTGCAAAATTCAGCAGGATATCATCCACTGCTTTTCGGACTGTGGGATCATCCGTCAG
>CASEPH010000277.1 GCA_949289625.1 uncultured Clostridia bacterium
CGTAACTGTGGAGGCGGACGATGAGCCCGTCGTGCCGGTCGTACCCGATCCTCCGGCGCTGAATACCGAGGACCATGTGGCTTACATCATTGGCTATCCCGACGGCACAGTGCAGCCGGAAGGTAACATTACCCGCGCGGAGGTGGCGACCATCTTCTTCCGCCTGCTGAGAGATGAGGCACGCGAGACCTATTGGAGCCAGACAAACTCGTACAGCGATGTGTCGGACGGTTCATGGTATAATAACGCCATTTCCACTTTGTCAAACATGGGTATAATCGACGGGTATCCCGACGGTACGTTCCGGCCCAACGCCTATATCACCCGCGCTGAACTTACCAAAATTGCCGTCAGCTTCTTTGAATATGCCGATGAGAACTTTACATACAATGGCCAGTTCACCGACGTAAACGGCAATGAGTGGTATGCAAGCTTTGTCGCGGTTGCCACAGAATTTGGCCTTGTCGAGGGATACCCCGACGGAACTTTCAAGCCTGACTCCTATATTACCCGTGCCGAGACCTGCACCGTGGTCAACCGCACACTGGGGCGCGCTCCTCATGAGGATCGTCTGCTCAGCGAGGATGTGATGATAACCTGGCCTGACAATCCGAAGGGCACATGGTATTACGCGGGCATGCAGGAGGCCACCAACTCCCACGATTATGCCTGGATCGTCATCAACGAGGATGAGGATGACGAGATGGAGGTCGAGGAGTGGACCGACAAGCTGGACGAGCGCGACTGGGCCGAGCTGGAGCAGACCTGGTCCGATGCCTACGACGCCCCCGGCGGCGAGGTTATGGACTGAGTATTGCCCCGCATAGCTTCTAAACCTCCGGCTAAGCCTGAGGCTTGAGCAGGCACTATAAAGGCCGGATATGGACGAAGCCCCTTAAGGGGCCCCAAAAAGGTTTGCCGACTGCATTCCTTTCTCGGGCTACCCCTTAAGGGGTTCCTTTTATGCCTTCTTGTCCTCGCGCCCCCTAAACGGGCCAATAAACTCTTTCAGGCCTATCGGTCTGCTATTTGCTTTTTATTCCCCCCACTGTATCCACATAGTATCCTCTGTCCCAAAAGTGCCGATTAGCAAACTAGCCATAGGGATACCCTCCACCAATCAACAAATACACACAGACAGACCGTCGCTAGATTGTAGGGAATTGCTTCAAAAAACTGCATAAATCCACCCTTTTCTGATGGTGAATGTTTCAAAAGGTGTTGCTTTCGGGCAGCGCCTTTTGTTTTGCCGATCTAAAAGAAAAGGGGGTGAAAACATGGCCGAGCCGGGTGCATCGGATTACTTTTACGGAACCGATGCAGAGCAATATACCTTTTACCGGATTCCGAAGGTGCTGTTTACCGCCCCTGGCTTCCGGCGGATAACAGCTGACGAAAAAATCCTGTATGCCCTGATGTTGGATCGCATGGGGCTGTCTATACGCAACGGCTGGTTGGACGAGCAGGAGCGCGTGTTCATTACTTCACGTTGGAAGAAGCAGTGGACGCGATATGCTGCGGCCATAACAAGGCGGTGTCCCCTGTTCACCGAGTTGGACAAGGTGGGCCTGATCGAGCGCAAGAAACAAGGCCAGGGCCGCCCCACAAAAATTTGCGTCAAGAATTTCATCCGGAAAGAGGAAGTGCAGACTTCCGAAAATCAGACACAATCAATACTGATAAGAATAGGACTGATCTGAGCGATACTGATCCATCTATCTATCTGGCGGCACAGACTCTGGAAGATAGACCGCCTACGGCGGCTGATACGATGGATACGATACGAGCCTATCAGGAGATTTTGAAAGAGAATATTGAGCATGACCATCTCCGAAAAATCTCAGCTGCGATTATGAACTCCTGGATGAAATTCTGGAAATCCTGGTGGACACGGTATACGGCACCCGAAAAATGATTCGCATTGGCGGCGAGGACTTCCCAAAAGAGGTTGTGAAAAGCAGGTTGCTGAAGCTGAACTCCGGTCACATCGAATACGTTATCAACAGCCTGCGGGAGAACACGACAAAGGTTCGGAATATCCGTGCTTACCCCTTGACCTCCCTTTACAATGCACCTACCACCATCAACAGTTGCTACACCGCATTTGTCAATCACGATATGTGCGGAAGCGGGTAACTGTTTTTTCATATCCTGCGTTGTTCCGGGCTCTGGAGCTGGGATATGGGCAGACATTTCCACGGCAACCCATGTGCTGCGCTCAGGTAGAGGCGGAGGCTTTCCCGCTGGCGTTCCCCCTGCGGGAAAGCCTGTGTTGCGATGGCTCCCGGCTCAGCGCGGAATTGGGAATGGCATACACGCCGTTGGAGAAGGGCATGGCGCACACAGTCGACGCACTCCGCCCGGTGATATGCCGACCGTAGGCACATAAAGAACAGGTACATACAGGGAGGAAGGATATCATCAGAGAACGCGCCCCTCAATACCTGCTGGTATAGTGCCATAGTGAAGCAATTGCGCCCGTTCCAGGAAAGGAACAGGCGCAATCCTCTGTTTTGAATCAGAAGCGGCTGATCTGATCGGCGTTCATCCGCTCCAGAATGGCAGCGGCAAGCCGGGCAGCATTTTCCACATCACTGTGGGCCGCGATGCCGTAGTGGGTATGGATATACCGCACGGGGATGCCGATAACGATGACGGGCACCCCCTGGTTGGACAGGTGGATTGGTGCGCCGTTGGTGGAGCCGCCGGTGCGCACGCTTTCCTGCACAGGGATGCCCAACTCCTCCGCCAGATCCAGTGCATAGCGCTGGAAGCGGGGGTTGGTGATCATACGGGCATCGATATGGCGCAGCATGGGGCCCTTGTGGATGGCGGTCTGTACCATGTAGGGCTCTGCCACGGTGTCATCGGCGGGGCAGCCCTCAAAGACAATGGCCAAATCCGGATTGACCGTGTTGGCGGTGACCGCGGCGCCGCGGGTGCCCATCTCCTCCTGCACAGAGAAGGCACCGACCACATCCACAGACAGATCTTTCCCACGCAGGCTGTCCAGAGTACGGAGAATGGACGCGCAGCCCAGGCGGCAGTCAAAGGCCTTACCCACCATCAGATCGTGCTTTTCGTCATAGGTGAAGGTCACATCGGGTACCACCGGGGCAGCCATGCGGACATGGAAGCTCTCCATCACCTCTTCCTTGGAGGAGGCGCCGATGTCGATGCTCATGTCCTCTACAGCGGGCTGGGCCCTGCGTTCGGTCTCGCTCATGAAGTGGGGCGGCTTACTGGCAGTGACACCGGGGATATAGCTGCCATCGGCGGTCTGTACCCATACCCGATGGGCGGGAATATTGGAGTTCACCCACCCGCCCAGAGTGGTAAAACGCAGGGT
>CASEPH010000278.1 GCA_949289625.1 uncultured Clostridia bacterium
AGCTCAAGCGATGCCTCGTTCTCTCAGCACATCTTCATTGTAGCTTAGGTTTGGGCATCTGCATAGCTCACTGGCTGTGAACTTTCCAGGTCCTACCCAATTGTAGCAAGCGATGCTTCTGGCTATCCACTTTGCCAGAAGCGGCTTGTTGGGGCACTCCCCAATCCCCTGTTGATCGCAGAAGTTCCTTCTGCGGCTGCGCGTTTTGCAAACGCTTCTATTAAAAAAGCTCACTGAACCATAATGTCCAGTGAGCTTTTCTTCGTTTCAGGATTATTCTGCACCCAGTGCTTTGAAGATCGCATCCTCTACACTGCTGTAAAAAATCAGATTAAAGCTACCGATCAGGTCCGCAGGAACCGTCCCCAGTTCTGCCGCAGATGTCATGGGCAGCAGAACTTTTTTCGCACCGCTGTCCAGGCACACCTGCAGCGCATTGGCCAGTTCGTCCACTTTAATCAGAGTTCCGCTGATGCTGATTTCTCCCAGTACCGCCAGAGAACTCAACACAGGTTTGCCCAGTGCAATGGAGCACAGTGCAATCAGGGTAGGCAGTGCCAGCCTGCCTGTCATCCCAATACCCTGCAGATCCTGATAATTGATGATGTAGTCCTTGGTTGTAACACTGATGGACCCGCTGATTCGGCTTCCGTTGGCTTTGAGATAGTTAAAAGCTGTGTTTGTCGCTTCTTTGGCATCCCGGTCTGCACCAAGACCGGTTCTCTCAAATTTTCCGCTGCCCGGCAGCATCTGGCTTTCCAACCGGAATACACCGATCATTCCAGATTTTCCCCGGCTCACCGTGTAAACCTGGCCCGGGTTGCAAAGACCTTCTGGAATCAGCTTGCCGCCGCCCTGCTCCGGCACCGAAACATACTGTTCCTCAAAGGTCTCCCGGTCAATGTAAGAGAAATTCACATCATAGAACTCCATGCCGCCCAGCTTTTTCAGCTGTTCCTTGACACGGCGCCGCATTTCCAGAGCCAGCCGCAGGATTTCTTCCAGATCCTCCTTCTGAAAGTCCCCGTCGGGATACACCAGCTTGACCAGCCCTCCAACCATCTTGCGCACCGCAATGGTATCCCGCTGATTCAGGTTTTTGCCCAAACGGAAATAACGGTCCAGTGCATCTCCATACTGCTCTTTTCGCAGTTCACGCAGAAATTCCGCCAGATAGTCGGTGATAAATCCATAATCATCGGTAAAGTGCTCCGGGCGCAGCTTGGGAATCTCCCAACCGGGAAGATAGCAGTGCAGCCTATCCAAAAAGGCCGTATCGGTTCCCATCTCGGGCGGGAATGGATCAAAGAGACTGGAAGTCTTCAAAAGCACATCCACACTTTGGTTGATGTTGCCTACAAAGACCATCGAGGCGCTGGCGGCTTTTTCTTCTTTGCCCCGGGCAAAGGAGCCGGAAGCCATATAGTCCTTCATGATCTGAATGCCGTCTTTATCTTTGAAACGAATCCCGGCCACTTCATCAAAGGCCACACAGTCCCAAAGACCTACCAGCCCCATGGTGTGCTTGCCCATGTTATAAAACAGGTTTGCTACCGTGGTCTGCCCGCCGGAAACCAGGATGCTGTTGGGGGAGATTTCTTTGTACAGGTGAGATTTGCCGGTGCTTCTGGGGCCCAGTTCACAGAGGTTGAAATTGTTTTCTACCAGCGGAACCATCCGCAGCAAAAACAGCCATTTCTCACGATCAGTCAGCCGGTCCGGCTCCATTCCAATGGATCGCATCAGCACGTCAATCCATTCATCCTTGGTAAATGCTTTGCGCCCCTGCTTCAGTTCCCCAAGATCTACATGGGGCATCTGAATGGGGGTAAGCTTACAGATGCTGATCAGAGATTCATTTTTCTTTTTCGGTTTCCGGTCTGAGAGGACCAGACTGGATTCCTGTTCGTTGTTGTACTCCAGCTGGACAATGCACCAGATTCCACCGCAGAGGAGACGGTCGTACTGCTCCGGGTAGCTTTCCGGGATGGGAATGCCGCCCAGACCCAGATTGGAAAACCGCGCCTCGTAGTAGTCATACCGCAGATTCAGCTCCACTGTAACCTGGTCAATGATGGTCATAGCGCCCCGCTGGCGCAGGCGGGAAAGGACTTTTTCTGCTTCATCCGGGCGCACATAGTTGTCTGCCAGGATGTGTTTCACCGTCTCAATTCCCTTTTGAACGATCTCTTCATCGTCGGAACTGCAATACTGCCCCAAAAGAAACTCAAGAACATAGGTGGGAACATTGGCACCCTCCTTGATTTTTTTGGTTAGGTCCTTGCGCACAATTTTGCCGTCAAACTGCCGGCGCAGCTTCTGCCTGATGCGTGCGCGGGAATCCGCATTTGATTCCATATCGCCCATTCTTGATCTACTCCTCAAAATAACCCGCTTTAAAAAAACTGGAAGTCGTCCACAGCAAAGGCAATATCAATCTGGAACTCTTCCTTGACCGGCGGCTGCAGGCCGCTCTCATCGGCAATCACCAGGAAGTAGCTTGCCCGATTGCTGTACTGTTTGGAGCGCAGGCTGAAATTGCAGCGGAAGGTGCGTTCCTGCCCGTCGGCGCTGGTCTTGTCCGCGATGATCTTATTCACATCGCTGATCTTTTCACCATTGGCATCCACAAAGTAAACCAAATACTGAGCTGCCTCCCGGTTTCCGCCCACAGCTTCCTTCTGATAGAAATTCAGCGAGAAAATCATGTTGCTGATTTTCCGGTTGGCGGACAGCAGGCTGATGGCCACCGGTTTGGTGTCGATCTTGTCCCTGTTGCGCTGATAGACCTTGTAGGAGTTGCGCAGGTACTGGAACTCCAGCACCGGGACAACCATCTCCTGCAGGCTGATGCCGCCGTGGACAAAGTTCAATCCCCCGCCCTTTTTCTTGATGCGGACATAGTCCCGCGGGGCATAGGCGTCGAAGCCGGATGCCTGATCCATGAACTTGACCGGCAGCAGGTAGTCGGGCCGGACCCCTTTTTGCACAATCAGGTAGCGGCGGTCCACCTCCACATCCTGGTGGCTGGGGGTGGTCCGGTCCACCTTGTCATCCTCCCGCAGAGGGCTGTAGGTGTAAATGAACCCATGGTCTGCGGTGACAAGGATATTGGTGCCGCCAAAAGAGTTGACGATGATTTTCATCATGTTCTTGATCTGGCCGATGGCCTCATCACAGGCGGTGAACACGGCGCTGTCCGAGGTATGGCTGGCCTTGTCCACTGCATCGTGGTAGATGTAGACCACGTCCATCCCCCGCACCAGGGCTTGGCGTTCCTCCCGCTTCAGAACAATCAGATCGTCGTATTTCAGGGCCACGCTGTTGGGGTTGGCTGATTTCAGAATTCCGTCCCGATAGCCGGCATCGGTGGACTGGCCATCTGCCAATACCGTCAGGGTACCGTTTTCCCGGAGGACAGCATTCAGCTTTTTGTGGGGCAGCAAAGCTGCCATGCCAAACTTTGTGACCGTGGGAAACATTCCCTCGCAGCTGCTCAGGCTGACTTTGCACTGCATTTCCCGCTGGAGATCCTCTGCCAGGGCGGCCGCCACTTCATACCGGAATGCGTCCGAAACAATCACATAGATCCGGTTGTCGGCAGGCCTGATTTTGGTATTGTAGAAGTCCTCCTGCTGGGGGATTTCCAGGATGTGCCCGTACTGTTCCAGATTTTCGGCGCAGGCCGTGGTCCAGTTCTGCCCCAACCCATCCAGGAACCAATGGGTATACAGGCCCTCCACCTGTTCTGTCACACTCTTGAACAGGTCATCCAGGTCGGGGTTGGACTCTTTCAGGCTGCGCTGGAAGCAAAGATGGAACTGCCGGTAATATTGATCCATCCGGTAGTAATCAGAAGTGTATTCTTTCCATACCGTCTGGGGGTCCACCGTATGGAACCCTGCCGAATGGTCCAGATAAAAGGCCTGCATATTCGCCACCTGAACCAGGCCCTCATAGTAACAGGACACCCGGCCATACCAGGCCGTGGTGCGGCGTTTTTCCGCTGCATACCGGATTTTGTCCACCGGAATGATCTGGTTCCGAATTTCCTTCATCAGGGCGGTCAGAATACATTCGTCGATGCAGGGGAAGCACTCGGTGTCTGTCAGATCTTCCACCGTCAGGCCGGCAAAGCGCTGGCTCAGCCGGGCTTCTGCCTCGGCATAGCGGGCCAGCTCGTACAGTTGGGCCTTGTCGTCGCTGTGGAGCCAGTCCGACACAAAGTCATAGCAGTAAGCCTGATGGGGTGTGGATATCATCCCATCCAACCCCGCCAGAAGATCCTGGTGCATGGTCCGGGTGGCCGCCGTCAACAGAATATGGGTGACCAGATGGCCCAGATGACCGTCATCGCCCTCCTGATACCCGGTGGCCTGCGATACCATTACCCAGAACGCCTTGTCTGCCCCATAGGTTACAAAGCTTTGGTAGATGCTGTTGGTATCCCGATCCAGACCAGCGCACAGAATTGATTTGATGATTTGATCTGGCTGACGGTCACTACAGCCGGCCAACACCGCCATCACTGCAAGGTGCATTTGCGCGGCTGTCGCAATATCGCTCTTCAACTTCTGAACTGCTTCACGGTGTTTCTTTAACCTGAAGAATTTGTTATAACGCTTGACCTGGCTGCGAACGACTGCGGTAGCAGGCAGGCTCATCTCATCCATCCAAATCGAGTTCAAATCGGCCCGGAACTCCTCGCTGTACAGCTGCACATTGATGAGCCAGTTGTCGTCATCTTTCATGTAGGGGCGGGGGTCATACACCAGATAGTTGGAGATGGTGTCATCCTCACAGAGCAGCTTTTTGGCTGCAAAGGTGTTGTTCCCTGTTAGTACCAGCAGCTTGACCCCGTCCAGGGACCAATCCCCGATTTGATCCTCAAAGGCCCGCTCCTCGTCGTACCAGAAGATGATCCGACGCTGGTAAAACTCAGGTAAAGGTGCAGCAAATCTGCGGATTAAATCTTGATTAATCATATCAATATCCATCCCCATGCAGTCACCTCCTTTTTATGTATAGTATAGATTGTATAGGTTCATTTAAGTAGCGGTTCAACAAACTGAGCCAAAGCAGTAACGGCGGTACCAAACTCGGCAACACATTTTACAGTATCTTTAACATTATTCAACGCCGTAATCGCCGTTTTCAGCATTCCTTTTTTGGGTTTTTCTGCCGTGGCTTCCGCTTCAATGACTTCCAAACTATCAGAAACATTTTCTTTTTGTTCTGCCTCAAATGTATTTGCACTTGCGCGTACTGCATCAATCAACTGTTTTAGCTCATCTGTCTGAAGCCCCACATTTGCCGTGGCAGTCACATTAGCATTATCGTTTGCAATAATTGCTTGTCCATTTTGAACCGTTACATTGTATACAACTTTTTCATCCAATCCCATATCAATTCCCACTTTCGTAAGATAGCGTTCAATATGACGAATCAGCACCATAACAAAGCGTTCATTAAACGCTTTAATCACATCCTGACATTTAGTTGAGGAAGAAAACCCCATGCCGATCCCGTACTGTACCTGTATAGATTTTTCCACGATATATTGTAAAACTGCATAAACATTTCGGACTTCTTCCTCATCGGTATTTCCTGTAGAGAAAATCATTCTCCCAGAAGAAGATTGTACTTGTTTAACTTCATCCTCCAAGTCCCACTCACACTGACCACAGTCAGCAATATAGTCGGAAATAATTGGTGTTCTATTAATAAAATCCAGAAATTTTCCAAGCACATCTGTATAGTCCCGGAAGTCAGCTTGCAACAGACGATTGGAAAAACTGTTAAAATCGTATTGTATTTTTCGTAAATCCTTCCTATTCAATTTCATAGTTTTTTACCCCGCAAAAAGGACAATAAGCCCCTGCCATTTTTAATAATGGTTTAATTTTGGCGGCACGACCACAACACGGAAACAGCGTTACCTCCAATGCTTCTATTCCAGATCGAATAGGATCTTCCATCTCATGTTTTGGACGCTTTCCAGCCTTAAATTTAACGACACTATTTCGTTTATTATGGCGTTCCAAGTCCTTGAACGCATCATATATCATGTCATTGGCCTTGTTTTTGATCATCCGCCTTGCAAGTTCTATTACATCTTCCGTGGCATAACTATCGCTGACTAATCCACAGCTAGGGCAGAATAGATGCAACACTCCATCATCCTTTATATCAACAGGCGTTGCCTTAAAAAATGTTCCACAATGTTCGCACTGCAAGAGGACATATCCATCATCATCAGCAGGTATCGAAATGGTCATGTGAAATTTATCGCTCACAGGACTTTTCCCCCTCACTTGATTTTTGCCAACACGTCCTGGAATTTGGCGTAGTTGACCTTAACGCCGTCATCCAGGTCGATGGAA
>CASEPH010000279.1 GCA_949289625.1 uncultured Clostridia bacterium
GCTGTCCAGCACCTGGGCATAGCCGTCGGGCTGACGCGCCTCAGGTTCAGCAGGCTGCACAACCTCTGCATAAATCAGGTTGCCATAGGAATCGATGTAAGCGTTCACTTTTGCGCTTGGGGCGAGTTCTGCACCCCCACAATTCTTAGCCTTGAAGATCTGCTCACCGTCCAGACGGATGTACTCCGTGGCAACCGCAGTGATGGTGCCCTCTACGGGCTCCACCTTGGTGACGTTGGAATACACATTCTTATCACCGTCTTTGCCCTGGAAGTAGGTAACTACGTCGCCTTCCTCGAAGTCGGCAAAAGCTTTGTTCTCGAGGTCATTTTTTTCGAGCTCCTTCACCTGCAGCTCGATCACGATAGCGGTGTACGCGCCCTTAGTCTCGGTCGCATAGATCTCGACCTCGATGCTCTTTCCGCCCAGGTCGGTGATGTTTTCAATAGAAGTCTGATTCTCACCGTTGATGTAAATCTTGCTGATTTGGGCGTTTTCACCAAGAGCCTTTTCAACGTCCGCTACCTTAACAGTCTCATTGCTGTAGGTCAGCACAGGCTCTGCGTAATTGGTCGCGTAGATGACCTGGTCGTTGCCGGTCTTGCCATTATCCCAGGTCTCATAGGGCCGACCAAATTCATCAGTCGTACTCGTCGTTGTCCCATCCAAGCCAAAATTAGCTGCACCCAGAATATTGCCGGGTTTGCCCCATTTGTTGACGGTTGGGGTATTCAGCGCATTGAAGGCATACTGGATGGCCAGCTCACGATTAAAGGTGGCAGTGGCCTCCTTGGAGTCGATCAAGCCAATCTGGATGGCCAGGGTCAGCGCATTGGTCTCCCAGTTCAGGTTGTCCTCCAGACCATTCTCGATGGGATCGTAGCCCAGGGCCACCAGCAGCATCTTCAGCCACTGAGCTCTGGTCAGAGTGTCCTCGGGATGGAACTCGCCGCCCCAGCCCACGATGATGTCCTGCGCTGCAGCGTAGGCAATGTAGCCAGAGCTCCAGCGTTCCGCATCCACGTCCGTGAAGCTTGTGTTGGTGGGCTGCTTGAGCACTTCAGCAGCCTCTGGGCCCAACAGCATGTAGGTGATCACCTTGGCCGCTTCTTCACGGGTATAATTGCCGGCAGGATCGAACATATTGTCCAGCTTGCCGTCAATGATCCCCATGCCGCTCATGGCCTCGACAGCTTCCTTGTACGTGATCTGGTCATTGTCTGCGTAGGTCGTATCCCATGCAAATGCGTTGGTGGCCAATCCGAAGACCATAACCAGAACCAAAACAAGGCTTAGCCCTTTTTTGAGTTTCTTCATTGCAAGAAATCTCCTTTCATTTTGTACCCCCATTTTTCGAGGGCCAGAATATGCACAAACATTCGGCAATATGGATATCCTAAGCCTACTGCCGAGTGTATGCACCGTATGGATTCTGGGATCTTCCGCGGTCCTCCTACGGCTGTTCCTTAGCGGCAAGGTGGATACCAAAGTAGGAGTTTTTTTTCATACTAAATATTGACACAGAACCACGTTTGATGTACAATAAAGCCGTTCTTTGGGATTGGTTTCTAATTCCTACTTTTTTATCCATTATTGGTTTCGCATACCCATTTTAAAAATGTGCGGTGGGTCACCCCTAGTGCCTTGGCTGCTCCCCTGGCCGAAATCTTTCCCGCCTGCCATTGGGCCGCCACCGTATTATAATTGTCCGGCCTCTTCATAGGCTTTCTTCCGAATTTCACGCCGCGGCTCTTTGCCGCGGCGATTCCTTCTGCCTGCCGCTGGCGAATGAAGTTTCGCTCCGTCTCCGCCACATAGCTCAGCAGCTGGAGCACAATGTCCGAAATCAGCTTCTGGGTCAGATCCCGCTCCTGCCCTGTATTCAGGATCGGCATATCCAGAACCACGATGCACACCCCCTTTTCTCGGGTCAGGTATTTCCATTGATCCAGAATTTCCTCATAGTTTCGCCCCAATCGGTCGATACTCTTGATCACCAGCACGTCGCCCTCCTTCAGCCGCCGCAGGAGCCGTCGATATGCCTGGCGCTCAAAATCCTTGCCCGATTGCTTGTCCAAATACATATTCTTCTTCTGGACCCCGTATTCCTCCATGGCGATCACCTGACGGTCCTCGTTTTGTTCCTTCGTGGACACCCGAATATATCCGTATTTGCTCATTTCATCATCCTCCTGTTCCTGTTGTTTTGCAGTGATATGGATTTAGCTTTCCCTTTTGTATTCGTTCCTGTGCATTGCCTCCATTTTTCCAGACTTTTTTGGATTTGTTGTTCTCGTCCATTTTTCCGAAAAAACGGCCAAAAGCCCGGCGGTTCCCAAATGAAACCGACAGACCTCTGTTGTTTTCCCACTATTCCATTTGCGGCATGATCACCGATTTTCTTCCATACCAAAACGAAAAAAGCCCCGATCTGTACGTTTAGGCACAGACCGGGGCTTTATAGAAAAAAGGCCGGCACACCACAAGGTGTACCGGCCCGATTTTTGATCAGACGATACGGCAGGCGCCGTAGTAGCGGCTGGAGTAGTAGCTCTCGCTGAGAGAGGTGATCTTGACGGCACTGCCGCCGGCATGGATGAACTCTCCGCCGCCGATGTAGATACCCACATGGGTGATGCCCGTGTCGTTATAGGTGCGCTCGAAGAACACCAGGTCGCCGGGCTGCAGCTCGGAGTAGGAAATCGGCGTACCGTCGCTGTACTGGGGTGTGGCCGTCCGGGAGATGGAGTAGCCGCACTGCCGGAACACATACTGGACAAAGCCGGAGCAGTCAAAGCCCGAAGGCGTGGTGCCGCCCCAGACATAGGGCACGCCCAGATACTGCATGGCTACGTCTACGATGGCGGAGCCAGAGGAAGCATCATAGGAAGGCTCCTCGTAGTCGTCCTCTTCCTCGTAGTAGTCGTCGGAGGAATCCTCGTAGGTATCGTCGGAGGAAGTGTCCTCATAGGAGGTATCATCAGAGGAGGTATCCTCATAGGAGGTGTCGTCATAGGAGGTATCGGAAGACGTATCCTGGGCTGCCTGAGCTGCCTCCTCGGCTGCCGCGGCCGCCTCTTCCTCCTGACGCTCCAGGGCCTCGGTCAGGGTCTCCACATCGGTGGAGCCGTCGCCTTCATTGTTGGTCTCGCTGACCAGAGAGGAAAGGACATAACCGGTGGTATCGCCGTACTGGACCTGATACCAGTCGCCCACCTGCTGCACCAGGGTGCACAGGCTGCCGTTATAGAGCACGTCCGTCTTGGCGGAGGTGGAATCCGGCTCGCTTCTGAGGTTGGCGGCGGCACACTGAATCACCGCGTAGGAGTAGATCTTCTCAGCGGGGATCTCAGCGGTGGGATCCACCAGGTCGCTGCGGACATAACCGGTAGAACCGTCGTCCAGAGTCACCTGATACCAGCCGTCGGTGATACCGGAGATGGTCACCACCTCTTCTTCTGCCAGGCAAGCCACCGGATCGCTGTCGGTGCTGGGGGCGGAACGAATATTCGCCGCGGAGCACTTCACCAGGCCGTAGCCCAGATCCGCCGTAGCCTCGCCGGTCACCGTCATATAGTCGCTATGTACAAAGCCGGTGACGCCGTTGCAGCTCACCCGGTACCAGTCGCCCTCCTGGGAGAGCACCAGCACCTGCTGGCCCTGGGCCACTACGGACACCACATTGGCATCCAGATCGGGATTCTCCCGCACATTGACCCCCAGGACATCCACCGAACCGACCCCAAGGGCGGTACCGGTGACGAGGTTGCTGACGACCACAGGGGCATCCTGTTCATTGACCACCGTGGCGGACAGATCCGCTTCATTGACAGCGGCATCTGCGGCCATCGCGGTGGGCCCCAATGCAACTGTGGCTGCCAGCACAAAGCTCATCAGCCTGGCGGGCCTAAAAAACTTCACATTCATGATATGTAACCTCCGTTCGTTACTCTGTGGACCGTAAAACTTCTGGGAATTACTTGTTCAGCGCCCGTTCCAGCCAGACGCTTCCCACATCCAGTGCCGAGAAGATACCATCTTTCTCAGAACGCTTGGTCACCCGGTCCCGGGACTTCACATTGGGATCCGTCAGCTGAAGCTGCACGGACACCTTGGACGCCACATCCTCTTGACCGACCTTCTTGGTCTCGAGGATCTGCATCATCACAATATAGGGGTCCGCCATGGACCCGTAGTAGATGATGTTGTCCTTTCGCATCAGAGGACGGCCCTTATACAAGAGCATTTTTTTGGATTCTGTAGCCATGCTGTATCCTCCTTTCAGCGAATGTAACCGAATTGTAACACATTGTTTCGGATATGTCAACCGTTTCGGTCCATTCTTTTATAAGTTTTTTTCTGGAAATTACAATCGTCCCACAGGTTTTTTCCGGAGGTTCTCTATGAAATTGTAAAATTTCCCCACTTTTTGCAGAGGAAAAAGGGCGCCCTGACCACAGGGCGTCCCTTGCGGATCGTCAGCCGAAGAGGTACGTTCGCACCATCTCTTCCATGAGCTCGTCCCGGTCGATCTTGGTGATCTCCGTCCGGGCTCCGTTGTAGTTGGTGATGTATGTGGGGTCCTCGCTGAGCAGATACCCCACGATCTGATTGATGGGATTGTATCCCTTCTCACTCAGCGAGCAGTACACCGACGTGAGGATTTTCTTCATTTCCCGGTTGGTGTCCTCGGTGACATGGAACTTTATGGTCTGATCTTCCATCGGTCCTACCCCGCTTTCTTTCAACTTCCCGTCTATCTTACCCTATTCCCCCTAAAAAGTAAAGGGGATTTCTGTAAGATTCATAAATTATTAAGATCCTTTTTTCAGGTATTGTGGTCGGACACATGGAAGGTTTTGAGGTTGCCGATCTTTTGGCTCCGCTGATCCAGCTCCGCCAGCACGTCCTCCAGGGGGATCTCCAGCTCCGCCATCAGCACCATCAGATGGTACATCAGGTCGGAGATCTCTCCCACCGTCTCTGCGGGGACGTCGTTTTTCGCCGCGATGATGGTCTCGGCGCACTCCTCCCCCACCTTCTTGAGAATCTTATCCAGGCCCTTTTCAAACAGATAGCAGGTATAGCTGCCCTCCATGGGATGGGCCTTCCGGTCCTGCACCACCTGGTACAAATCCTTGAGCACCTGATCGTTCACTGTATTTCCTCCAATCTCTCATAAAAACAGGACACGGCCCCGGTATGGCAGGCCGGGCCTGCCGGCTCCACCAGCAGCAGCAGGGTGTCCGTATCGCAGTCGGTATAGATCTCCCGGACGTGCATAAAGTTCCCGGAGGTGGCCCCTTTATTCCACAGCTCCTGCCGGCTCCGGCTCCAGAACCAGGCCGTCCCGTCGGCAAAGGTCCGGCGCACCGCCTCCTGGTTGGCAAAGGCCAGCATCAGCACCTGCCGGGTGTGGATGTCCTGGACGATCACCGGGATCAGCTCCGATTTCTGAAACAGTTTCTTCACATCGAACTTCATATTCCGTATCCTCCTCAGCGCACCGGGATGCCCCGGGACCGCAGATAGTCCTTGACCTGGGGCACCGTCAGGGTACCATAATGGAACAGGCTGGCAGCCAAAGCCGCATCGCAGCCGGTCTGCAAAAAGACCTCTGCAAAATCCTCCAGCTTTCCCGCGCCGCCGCTGGCGATCACCGGGATGGACACCTGCTCCACCACCGCCCGGGTCATGGGAATGTCAAAGCCCGCCTGGGTACCGTCGGCGTCCATGGAGGTCAGCAGGATTTCCCCTGCCCCCAAGTCCTGGCCCCGCCGGGCCCATTCCACCACATCCAGGCCCGTGGGATTCCGGCCCCCGGCGGTGACCACCTCCCAGGTACCGTCCCCCCGGCGTCGGCCATCGATGGCCAGCACCACGCACTGGGACCCGAACAGCTCCGCCGCCCGGGTAATGAGTTCCGGGTCCTGCACCGCCGCGGAGTTTACGGAGATCTTATCGGCCCCGGCCCGGAGGATTTCCTGAAAATCCGCCGTGGTTCGGATGCCGCCCCCCACCGTCAGGGGCACGAACACCTTCCGGCCTGTCCGCTCGATGACGTCCACCACGGATTTCCGCCCGTCACTGGTGGCGGTGATGTCCAGAAACACCACCTCGTCGGCCCCCTGATCGGAATAGAACTTGGCCAGCTCCACCGGATCTCCGGCGTCCCGGATGTCCACGAAGTTGACCCCCTTCACCACTCGGCCCATATGGACGTCCAGGCAGGGAATGATTCGTTTGGCTAGCATTGGGGTCCCGCCTCCTCCACCGCAAGTCTCAGGTCCACCGCACCGGCATAGTAGGCTTTGCCCACAATTGCCCCATCCATGCCCTCCTGTTTGAGGTCCCGCAGGTCCTCATTGGAGGAGACGCCGCCGCTGGCGGTGATCCGGCAGGACACGGCCTGCCGCAGCGCCTTCAGCCGCCCATGGGAAGGGCCGGACATGGCCCCGTCGGTGTCGATGTCCGTAAAGATGATATTCCGGACCCCCAGAGCTTCCATCTTCTTGGCAAAGTCCAGATAGGGAAGGCCCGAGTCGCCGATCCAGCCGGCGGTTTTCACGATGCCATCCAGGGTGTCGATGCCTACCGCCACCCGGTCCCCGTATTTCTTGGCCGCTTCCGCCACGAAATCCGGATCCGTCACCGCCGCAGAGCCGATAACCCCCCGGTAGGCCCCCAGCCGGAACACCGCCTCCAGGTCCGCCATGGAGCGAATGCCGCCCCCCAGTTCCACCCGGATGCCTTCCAGGGCGCAGATCCGCCGGACGATGTCCCCGTTTTTCCGCACCCCGTCCTTGGCCCCGTCCAGGTCCACCACATGGACATAGACCGCCCCGGCTTCCCGGAATTTCCGGGCCGTCTCCACCGGGTCCGGGGCCACGGCATGGACGGTATCAAAATCCCCCCGGAGCAGCCGGACGCAGGCTCCGTCCTTCAAATCAATGGCTGGCAGAATAATCATCGGTTCAACTCCCCAAAGTTTTTCAGTATGGTCATGCCCACCGGGCCGCTTTTCTCCGGGTGGAACTGGCACCCAAAGACATTGCCTTTGGCCACCATGGCCGCCACCGGACCGCCGTAGTCCGTAATCATGGCCAGGTCCTGGGGGCGTTCCGTATGGGCGCAGAAGCTGTGGACAAAGTAGACGTAGTCCCCGTCCCGGAGCCCCTTGGTCAAGGCGTTGGGCTGCAAAATCCGAAGGCTGTTCCAGCCGATATGGGGCAGCTTATAGGGGGTTTCGATCTTTTCCACCCTGCCGGGAATCAGGCCCAGGCCCTGGGAGGTGCCCATCTCCGTGCTGGAATCCAGCAGCATCTGCATACCGAGACAGATCCCCAGCAGGGGTTTCTTTTCCACCTGTCGGCAGATCTCCTGGTCCATGGCCCGGCGGCGCAATGCCTCCATGCACTTGGGAAAGGCTCCTACCCCCGGCAGGATCATGGCGTCATACCGCTCCAGCTGCCCCGGGTCCGACACGATCTCGTTGGCAAAGCCCAGGAAGGACAGAGCCTTGGTGACGCTTTTAAGGTTGCCTGCGCCGTAGTCAATCACCCCGATCTTCATGAGAGCACTCCTTTGGTGGAGGTGACATGGTCCGAATCCACCGTCACCGCGTCCTTCAGGGCCAGCCCCAGGGCCTTGAACAGCCCCTCGGTGATATGATGGGCGTTTTCCCCATAAAAGCTTTTCAAATGCAGGGTGATGCCGCTGTTCATGGCAAAGGCCCGCATAAACTCCCGGGTCAAGCAGCTGTCATAGTCCCCGATCATGGGCTGGGGCATGGCCGCATCCATCACCAGGTAGGGCCGTCCCGACACGTCCAGGGCACAGAACTCCAGGCTTTCATCCATGGGCACATAGGCCGAGGCAAACCGGCGGATGCCCACCTTATCCCCCAAGGCCTCCCCCAGG
>CASEPH010000280.1 GCA_949289625.1 uncultured Clostridia bacterium
TGAAATGGACGAAACTTCCTACGAACAGATTTTGGCGGAGGCACAATCCTACAACGAGACGCTGCGCAGCAACAACCACCGCTATCACCCCACCGAGGAAGAAACGGCGCAGTACGAAAATCTGTTGAATATCTCCGGCAACGGTATCATGGGCTATATCGAGATCCCGGCTATCGGGGTCTCCCTGCCTATCTACCATGGCACTGAGGACACGGTGCTGCAAATCGCCATCGGCCATATCGAGGGCAGTTCCCTCCCCGTAGGTGGTCCCGGCACCCACTGCGTGGTTTCCGGCCATCGGGGACTGCCTTCTGCGAAGCTGTTCACCGATCTGGATAAGCTGACGGAAGGAGATACCTTTAAGCTCCGTGTGCTGGACGAAGTTCTGACCTATGAGGTGGACCAGATCCACATCGTGGAACCGCATGAGGTCAGCCTGTTGGAGATCGAAGAAGGCCGAGATTTGTGTACGCTGGTTACCTGCACCCCCTATGGGGTCAACTCCCACCGACTGCTGGTACGAGGGCATCGGATTGAAAACCAGGAAAGTGCGTCCTCCATCCGTGTCACGGCGGACGCCATGCAGATCGAGCCAGTCTTGGTTGCACCGGCGGTGGCAGCACCGATGCTGCTGGTTTTGTTTATTTGGCTGCTGGTGAGCAGTCCGAAAAAGAGCGGCAAGAAGAAAAAAGGGAAGGAATGAGGTGGAGCCTGTGAAAATATATCGCGTTTGGAGACGCATAGCCGCATGGCTGACTGTGTTTTTGTTGATGTGCTGCTTTGGGACAACGGCCTTCGCCTATGAAGCTATTGATACCGGGCGGGAAGCCTCCCTTACCGTCTACTTTGGAAAGGATGGAAGCGGCTTCCCCGGCGTAGAGTTCCGGGCGTATCGGGTGGCGGATGTGTCCGCCGACACGCAGTTTACCCTTTCTGGTGACTTTGCGGAGTACCCCGTCGTAGTGAATGGCCTGGACAGCTCCGGCTGGCGCGCCTTGGCCCAGACGTTAGACGGCTATGTGGCGCGGGATGAGCTGACGCCCCTTCAGACAGCGAAAACGGGAGCCGATGGCAAGGCATTTTTTGACCATCTGGATACAGGTCTGTATCTGGTGACGGGCGACCGTTACCGTCAGGGACGCTACATATACACCCCGGAACCGTTCCTGATTGCGTTGCCCACGTTGGATGATGCGGATGCCTGGGTCTACGATGTGACTTCCTCCTGCAAGTATGACTGCAACTATAACCCGCCTGGGAGCGGAGATGATACCATCGACCGGGAAGTACTCAAGGTTTGGGAAGATGACGGACATAAAGATAAACGCCCGGACGAGATTATTGTCCAGCTCCTGCGGGACGGCAAAGTGTATGACACCGTGACATTGAATGAGCAGAACAACTGGAACTATACCTGGTCGGACTTGGACGATGATTATCAGTGGCGTGTGGTGGAATATAAAACGCCGGAGGGTTATACGGTTTCCGTCAACCGTCAAGGCATTACTTTTGTTATGACCAATACCTGGGAGGGACCGCCAGATACACCGCCCGAAACGCCTCCCCCGGAAACCCCACCTGAAACGCCGCCAGATGAGCCGGATGAACCAACCCCACCGGACACCCCGGATGAACCCGGACTCCCTCAGACCGGTGCGCTTTGGTGGCCGGTGCCTTTACTGGCCTGCAGCGGGGTTCTGATGTTCCTGATTGGCTGGGCTAGGAGGCGCCATGAGAGACAGTAATTGTAAGAAGAAGCCAGGCGTTTGCCTGATGGTAGGAGGGCTACTGCTGATTGCAGCGGCCTTTCTGCTTACCGGGTATAACCTGTGGGACGACTGGAGGGCGAACCAAGCCGCTGAAAAGGTGATGGAACAGATGCCTACTCCGGCGGAAATGACGGAGCTGTCTTCCCTTGACCCGGATGAGCAAAAGATCCCTGACTATATCTTAAACCCAGATATGGAAATGCCAACGGTTGAAATTGACGGCCATGACTATATCGGTACGCTGGAGATCCCAACCTTGCAGCTTTCCCTTCCGGTTATGAGCGACTGGAGTTATCCAAGGCTGAAAATTTCCCCTTGCCGGTATGCTGGGACAGCGTATAAAAACGGCTTTGTTATCGCAGGTCACAATTACCGCAGGCATTTCGGGCCGCTCAGCCGCCTTGCGGTGGGCGACCAGGTAACATTCACCGATGTAGATGGAAATGCTTTTTGCTACCAGGTGACGGAAGTGCAAGTCTTAAATCCGACCGCCATTGAGGAAATGGTTTCTGACGATTGGGACCTTTCCCTTTTCACCTGCACGCTGGGTGGCCAGACCCGCCTTACCGTGCGCTGCGAAAAGATAGAAGCGGATAAGTAGCAGGCGGATGAAACTTGCTGCCTGCTTACAGAAAGGACCACCTATGAGCTACTATCCCTTTTGAGAGCCCTCCTGGAGAAGGAGTTGAACCCAAACGAATACCACCGCCTGCTTATGGGGCGCGGAAAGTCGATGAACTTTCCGCGCCCCATTCTCTTTCGACGGCATTCCCCTGTATTTGCTGGAAGTATTTAGCAAGTATAAGGGAGTGCCGTCGAATTTTCTGCGAGAATATCCTCACAAAAGGCCGATGGATTTTTCAACGCCAAGTGAGGCTCCGAAATGCCATGATATGCGGGGTATCTTCCAAAACGCAAAATGCCGGAAATGCTTGATATAACAAGCCTTTCCAGCATTTGCGGAGATTTGCAAAGATAATCAGAAAATCGGTAGAACTTTTTGCTGAAAAATCATGGTATAATCAATACAAAGAGGTGATATGCATGGAAAATCATGAGAAGAAAATCTCAACGATGCCGTACAGTCAAGAGAATCGTCAGTTGCTCGACTCTGCACGGAAAGCGTTATTGGCTGATAAGCAAAATCTGGCTTGGATTTTGCGGGATTGCACACCGGAATTTCGTGAGTGTTCCATCCCGGAGATCATTGGCTGCATGGAAGGAGAGCCGGAGATTGGTTCTCTGCCCGTGGATCAGAATGAAAAAATCTCTGGCATGACCGAAGAGGATGAAGGGACGGTCCGCTATGACATCCGCTTCAAGGCCAAGCATCAAGGAAAAGAGATAGAATTTGTGATCAATATTGAACCGCGGAAGGATTTCAACCCCGGTCATGACCTTGTGATCCGCAGCCTCTGTGATTGGAGTCAAATGGTTTCTGCACAGACGGAAACGGAGTTCTTGCATTCAAATGATGCAGGGGTGCAGAAAGTCCATTTCATTTGGGTCTGCCTCCGGCCGAATCAACAGTGGAGAGGTGCGGTCAATACCTATACGATCCAGGAAAACCTTGTCCCGGGATCGGGGAATGCGCAAGCGGACCACGATGCCTTCGACAAGATGCAGGTGACCCTTCTCTGTTTGGATGGGAACCCCACTGGCAAGGAAAATGTCGTGGGCATGCTGGATGACGCACTTTTTCATGGAAAGACCGCTGAAGCATAATCTCCCCGGAGGACGCAGGTTCCGGTCCTGCCCTCACAACCACAAAAAGCAGGTTGAAGTGCATTGGACCTGAACCGGCGGAAACGACAAGATACAAAACTTCCCCCCTGATGTAGAAAAGTAAAAATCTACACCAGGGGGGAAGTGCTATGTCCGGCAAACATGTCAGCCGATTCATTTGGCCAATGCCTGATATGCCTCTTTGTTTTTTGCCATAAGGCGGCGGGAAATCGTCAGGACATCCTCGTCGTCGGCTTTCTGTTCGCTTTCCAGCTGGCTGAACTCGATCAGGACGTAGCGCGGTGCGTTGTTCTTCAAAATGATGGCCACGCCGTTTTCATCCACCAGCCGCGCCACGCGGGAAAAGTTCTGGTTGGCTTCGGTGATGGACACCAGATTGTCTGTGTTGATGACCCTGCCGGGCACCTCCTTCTGCTCCCATCATACCGAAAAAATAGGAGAAATACAACCTATTTTCTGCCTGGGGCTGCCGGAGTTTCGGGCAGGGCAGAAATTGACGGCTAGGCGTTTCTTGCCTATACTGAAAGTAAAGCAATGCAAAGGAGGCGCGGCCTATGAACCTACCGTATCTCGTCGGAATGGGAGTGGCCTACACCGCCGCCCTGGGGCTGCTGGTGCGGCGGCTGCGGCTGCCAGGCCGAGGCTATCTGCCCGAAAAAACACTGTGCAGCCTTTGTTTTGTGGCGGTGGCGGCGGTGTGCGCTGCTCTGGGCAGCCGTCCCGAAGCCTTTTGGCGGCTGCTGCCGGCGTTGCTGTGCTGTGTGGTGGGGGATGTG
>CASEPH010000281.1 GCA_949289625.1 uncultured Clostridia bacterium
TCGTCATGGATATGGAAAACGACCTCCTGTACACCGTCACGGTCCTCGACGATCTGATGCAGATGGTGCCGGAGGTCCTGCCGGATGCCTATCTCACCTACCTCACCCTGCCGGTGGATGCCGCTGAAAACCAACTATCCATGACAGAGACCGGCGTATTCTCCGGATCCATCACCCTGGACGGCGAGCCGCCCCTGGCAATTCTGGCGTTCTGCACGTCGCAGTATGCCAGCTACACACTGGCGGCACTGGAGGCCAGCGGTTTGATGCCGTTTTGATGCAACACCGATGCACCACAGATACACACCTTCTCTATGATGGCATTACAGGAGGTGTTGTTATGGAAACCACGCGAACCGTTCATACCCTGCGTCCCGGTTTTGTGCTTCTGGTGCTGCTTTGCACGTTCTGCGGCTGCTGGGGCTACCGCGCCGTCCGCGCAGCCCTGGCGGCACCAGTCTCCGAAGGCGGGGTGCCGGAGGGCAGCAAAGCCGCAAACGATATACCCCCCGCTGCTTCATCCCCCAAAACAGCCGATTGGAATCTGATTCTCGTTAATGCCGACCACCCTTTGCCGGAGTTCTATGAAATTTCCCTGACCCAACTGCGCAACGACCAGCAAGTGGACAAACGTATGTACCCGGCATTACAGGAGATGATGGACGATGCCCGGGCGGAAGGCCTCTCGCCGCTGATCTGTTCCTCCTACCGAAGCCGGGCCCAACAGCAGGCATTATACACAAAAAAGGTTTGGGAGTATTTGTTTGACGTTCTTTCCCGTGAGGAGGCCGAAACCACGGCCGCCCGATGGGTGTCTGCACCGGGAACCAGCGAGCACGAGACGGGATTGGCCGTAGACATTGTGGCTGAATCCTATCAGACTTTGGATGCAGCCCAAGCCGATACCGCCGAACAGCAATGGCTATTGGAGCACTGTTGGGAGTATGGCTTTATTCTGCGCTATCCCGCTGACAAGACCGACATCACCGGTGTGGAATATGAACCGTGGCATTACCGCTATGTAGGCGTCCCTGCCGCCATGGATATGCGAGACAGCGGCCAATGCCTGGAGGAATATCTCAATGAGGCGTCGTAATCGCCGTTTCTATCAGGCTGTAGCAGTCGTTGTGTTTTGTTTGGCCAGCTTTTTCCTGGGGGGGCTTTTGGCCTTGCTGTTGCACTGGATGGCCTGACGATCTGGCTGTTCCATATATAATACCGCACGGAGGAGGAACTTCATTTGAGAAATCAAAAGAAAATTTGGATTGCTGCAGCTACGCTCCTGCTGTCTGCTGTGATGGCCAGCACCATCGTGTTTCGCGCATTGCCGCTTTCCGTAACTGCAGCTTCATCTGCTGCGCTGCAAAGTCAGTTGGAAGATTTGCAGAGCGAGGCCGACGCCATTGCCGCCGAAGCGGAACGGCTGCAACAAGAAATGGCGGAAAATCAGTCGGAAACCCAGTCAATTGTGGATCGGAAATCCAACATTGACCAAAAGCTGGAATTAACCCGCCAACAGGTGGAAAATTTGAACCAGCAGATCCAGCAGTACAATCTGCTGATCGCGGAGAAGCAGGCGGAGCTGGACGAAGCCACGGAACGAGAAACCGCCTTAAACGAACAATACAAGCTGCGTCTGCGGGCCATGGAGGAATCGGGAAGCGTTTCCTATTGGTCAGTGCTGTTTCATGCCAGCAGCTTTACCGATCTGCTGGACCGACTGGACATGATTCAGGAGATCGCGGAAGCGGACCGGACTATGCTGCGGGAATTGCAGCAGGCGGCTGATGAGATTGTGGCTGCTCGGACAGAAGTAGAGCAAGGTCGGACCCAACTGCAAGAAGCCAAGGATGAGCTGGCGGTTCTGGAAACGCAGTTGGCCGAGGAACGGGCGGAAGCCGACGAGATTCTGGTGGAGTTGGCCAGCAATCAGAAGGAGTTGGAAGCGTCCGGTGCCATGTATGAACAGTTGGAAGCGGAGGTGCGGCAGCAGATTACGGAAACCCAGGCAGCCTATGAAGCAGCCCTGGCCGATGAAGAAGCCCAGCGACAGATTGAAGCGGCCCGCCAGGAAGCAGCCAGCGGCTCCATCAGTACACCATCCAGCCCCTCTAGCAGCGGATTTATTTATCCACTGGGCGCTTCGGGATTTGTCACGGATGCATACGGCTACCGGTATCATCCCATCTACGGATCCTATAAATTCCACCCGGCGGTGGACTTTGCCGTTCCCCAGGGCACGCCGATCTATGCGACAAAAAGTGGTACGGTAACGGCGGCGACCTATAATGAATATAATGGATATTATGTCGCCATCAATCACAACGACGGCTACACCAGTCTCTATGCCCATATGACGAATTTCGTGGTGTCCGTGGGTCAGACGGTCTCTCAGGGAGAGGTGATTGGCTACGTTGGTTCCACTGGATATTCCACCGGCCCACATATGCACTTTGAAATCACTTACGGCGGCGCATCGGTGAATCCGATGGAATATGTTACAATTCCATAATTGAGTTACTGCCGACATGAACAGTAATGTCAGTCGATATAGGATGTTCTGGGTGCTTTTTATTTCACGTTACTACTCCAAACCGCGCCATACACCTTTAAGGCTCTGTGTGGCAACGAAAGATGCTGAACAAGTCCATACATAACTCTATATCAACACAGTTAATGAGGCTATTCGTGTATAGTCACCATAGGAGAACACTCATGATTGATTGTCCCTTTTGTCCCAGCAGCGGTTAAACCACCACCCAATCCAATACCACCACCTGTCGAAAAGGCGCAGGCAACCAGTTGGTTGCTTGCGCCTCATTTTTTTCTCGACAGGTTATCCGAGGGTTCCCCAGCAAACGCCGGGGAATCTTGGGATAGTCCGTCGAGATATAGGCGAGATTCTCGCGCCAACAATTACCATGTTAGCAACCACGCAGAAAAAATAGAAAAATTTTTGCATTTTGGTGGAAAAAGATATTCTTGCCGCGCTCCTCCCGATTTTCGTTGACCATCCGCGAATCAACGAAAATCAAAGGAGGACCTACTATGTTTGACCGCAGCAGCGATTACGCTTTGAACAAAAAGGACCCGGAGGCCATCGTATGCAAGAGCGCCACCGGAGTACATATTCGTTTGACCCGCAATGACTTTTCCAGTGAAGCAGAATTTGAGAAATGGAAACA
>CASEPH010000282.1 GCA_949289625.1 uncultured Clostridia bacterium
AGTCCGGCATTGAACGTCAGCCACGAACGGATGTCCTGACGCAAATCCACGTATCCGGCCAGTTCATCTTCCTGCTTATCCACCAAGTCGGCAGACGTACCCGCATTTTCTCCACTCACATACTCATTCCACGCATGCCCTCCGTAGCGGAACCAGTCGAAGCCAAAGGTAATGCGATTTCCCTTGAAGAATCGGGTACTTTGATAGAGCGAAACACCCATCATGTGGTCGCGGGAGTTGAAGCGGGCATCTTGCGGACCCTCTCCGGCAGAAGGAGTGTATCCGTCGTTAATCCAGTGGTTCCCCCAGTTATAGAAAAAACTCCATGCGCCGGAAGTCTTTTCGTAGCGGTTCTCCATGGCAAAAGAAGTGACTCCGCGCGTAATGCGCTGGTCGCCGTCGAGCAGTGGGGCAGTTATCGGACCGGGATAAGAGGCATTGAAATGTGTCACGTTTACATCTCCACGCAGGTTCCAGTGTTCAGCCACTTCATATCCCAGCTTGGCATATCCGCCGTACTGTTCAAATCCCATATCAGCCCGATGCCCGTCGGTACGATTGTAGGAGCCCGATACCACACTCGAAAACCGTCCCTTGCGGACACGGTTGGTTAGTTCCGTTTCCAGTGTGTTATACGAACCGTAACCTGCATGAAGGTGTGTATCTACCCCGTCTTCCAGCATCTTCCGTGTCACAATATTGATCACGCCTCCCATAGCATTCGAACCGTAAAGTACCGAGGCTGGCCCTCTCAGCACCTCTACACGTTCGGCCAGAAACGACTGGTAGGCATCGGCTATCGGATGACCGAAAATCCCTGCATATTGCGGATGACCGTCAATCATGACCATCAACCGGGCCGTACCTCCACTCAGTCCGCGCAGAGAAATGCCGCCCGCCGCTCCGGTTGACACACCGTAACCCATAATACCTCGCGAAGTGACAAAGAGTCCGGGCACCTGCTCAGTAAGCACGGGCAGCAAAGACAGTTGCAAGGCACTTTCTATCTGGGTACGCCCCACTACCGACACGGTCTGTGAAAGATGCCGCACATCCGTTTCATGGCGTGCGCCGGTCACTACCACCTCATCTATCTGGTGAATCTTGCTTGTCAATGAAAGTGTATCTCGTTGTGGCTTCTGGGCCATTCCTGCATGACAGGCCAGGCCGAGCAGCAAAACAGGTATCGTTCGTTTTTTCATTCAAGTCGTCAATTAAATGTATGCACGTAAAAGGATGCAAAAGTAAAAAATCCTATTAAAAACAAATTGCTCAGAGCCAATATAATTGCCCCTGAGCAAAACCTTATTCTAATTCTTTTTATCAAGTTTTTTATTCTGCTAACGAAAGGGTTACGGTAACTTCTCCTTTGCCACCCAGCAAATCCAACATCTCATTGCGGCTGGACACGCCATCCACCTTTCCCAAGCGGGTAAAGTTCCATGAATTCGTATCGTAATAAATGACAAACGAGTTGCCCTGATACAGAATCAGGTCGCCGGGAGCTGTGGTTGTCTGCCGGTCATTTC
>CASEPH010000283.1 GCA_949289625.1 uncultured Clostridia bacterium
TCTTTTTTGGTTGCAAAACTATAAATCAACGAGTTAAACCTTGACAAGCAAACCTACGCAGAGCGGCGCAAACGGAACGGTGACTGTTAAATCTGCATTTCTGACGGGTAACGATTAGGAAACCGTTCTCTTTCTCCAATCTGCTTTGAAACGCTATGCAGCCCTCTATCCAACTTCCGCGATTTTCTCCTAACTACTTAATTCATAGATTACATTGCGTAAATCTGCCGAATTTTGGAGGTTTTCCATAGATTTTTAGTAAGTTTGTAGGACAAGTAACAAGTTGCTATGGAAAAACGCATCGGTATCGTACAGAAATTCTTGAAAAGCAGGGCAGTCCGTTTTACGGCCATGCTTTTCATTTTGCTTTCCATCACGTCGGTAGTGCTCTCTTCCTTCAAGGAATTCCAGCAGTACGGCTGGCTGTTCCAGAGCTTTATACATTTCGCCTCGCTGGTATTCCTGATTGAATATCTGCTTCGGATATATTCAGCGCCTGCGCTTTATCCCGGCCTGTCTGCATATCGTAGCCGGCTGAAGTATATTTTCTCTTTCTACGGGGTTGTGGACTTGGTGGCGGTCATTCCGTTTGTAATGACTTACTTCTACTGGGATACCGAGATCGTCCATATCATCATACTGCCGTATGTGTTCGTGGTGTTCAAGCTTATACGCTATTCCACAGCTTTCCAGCTCATCCTGAAAGTGATGAAATCAGTGCGCTCAGAGTTGCTGACTGCTTTTACCGCCTGTCTGATCATAATCTGTTTCTCCGCGATACTGGTCTACTTCGTGGAGAAAGGAGCGCAGCCGGAAGTATTCAAGAATATCGGTGACAGCATGTGGTGGGCTGTCATCACATTCACAACGGTCGGCTACGGTGATATCTATCCGGTCACTCCCATAGGCCGCATTCTCTGCGCCTTCATCAGTTTCGTCGGCATTGCCATGCTCGCCATCCCCACCGGTATTATCAGCTCCGCCTTTATCACTTCCATGAAGGACCGCCTCAACAAAAAAGACTGACCCGGCAAGGTCAGCCTTTTGCGTAGAGCATCTGTGCTGCCGATTATTTGAGGCGGTGTCCGTCCGAAAAGGCGTTGCCGACTTTCTCACCGACTTTCAGGTAGATGTTGTTGAACGGGTCGAAGATGACAGGGGAAACCTTTGCTGGGTCCACTTTTCCGTCAGGGGTGAGGACCCTCTCGTCCACACTGACGTTGACGATCTCGCCGCGCAGGATGCAGGTCTCGGGATTGTAGTCCTTCATGCGGCATTCCACCGCCACTGAAAGTTCTTCAATCAGAGGTGCATCCACGAACTCCGACTTGACGGCGTGGAAGCCGGCACGGGTGAATTTGTCCGGGGTGTTGTTGCCGGATACCAGACCCACGTAGTCGCAGGCGGTGATGTGTCCGGCCTCGGCCATGCTGACCGTGAATGCCCGGCGTTTGAGTATGTTCTTGACTGTCTTGTGGCCCGCGCTGAGACACAGGCTTATCTCGTTCTGTTCGCTGATACCGCCCCATGCCGCGTTCATGGCATCGGGTGTGCCGTCCTCACCGTAGGTGGCGATGATGTACACCGGCTGGGGGTAGGTGAGGGGTTTGGCTCCGAAATTCTTTCTCATAATGGAGGATTTGTGGTTGTACGGTTATTTTACCCAGGCTTCGATATCGGCCCTGGAGGGATTGTTAAGCAGTTTGCCGATCTGCCAGTTGATGTCGGGGTACTGCTTCTTGAGCTGGGCGGCGGAGTTGGTGATGCCGCTGCCGCCGGATGTGGCGAAGGGGATGACGGTCATGCCTGAGAAGTCGTAGGTCTCTAAGAAGGTGTTAACGGCGCGGGGCGCGAGGTTCCACCAGATGGGGTAGCCGATGTAGATTACGTCATAGCTGCCGGCGTTCTGCAGGTCTGCCTTGATGGCGGGGCGGGACTTGGTGTCGTTCATTTCCTTAGTGCTGCGGGATGTCTTGTCGGTCCAGTCGAGGTCGGCGGCAGTGTATTCCTGTACGGGAGTGATTTCGTAAAGGTCTCCGCCGGTGACTTCTGCAATAAGTTTTGCAACCCTCTCAGTAGTTCCGGTGGCTGAGAAGTAGGCCACGAGTGTCTTTTTACTGTTCATAACTTGCTGATTCTGTGCAGTGGCCGTCAGGCATACCGCCAGGGCCGCCGCAATGGTTGGAATAATACGTTTCATATCCGATGGATAATTTTTCTGCAAAGTTACATTCCGTGCCCGTACCGTCCGCAACCCGGATTACAGAATAATCTCCCAATTTTACTTTATGACTCCAGAAACTCCCGGAGGGCCGTG
>CASEPH010000284.1 GCA_949289625.1 uncultured Clostridia bacterium
GTCGTCCCTGGACAAGACCCCGGGGCGACCTCTGAGCGCGTCCGTATCGGACACAAAGGCAAATTCACCCCGCCAGCCGATGAATTTAAAGAAATCGTCCGCCCAGGAGTTGGCGATGCTGGGGCGGTTGGTAACGATCAGCACCTTGGTAAAGCCCATCTGCCGGATCAGGTCGTAGGAGGTCAGCGTCTTCCCAAACCGCGGCTTGGCGTTCCACAAAAACTCCTCGCCGCCCTTTTCAAAGTAGGCCTTGGTCATAGCCACGGCCTCCTGCTGCTCCTTCCGCAACGCATAGGTCAGCTTCTCGCCATCTGTTGGAACAAGCTCCCTCCGGGCAAACTGGTCAAAATAGCTGTGGGAGGTGGGGCCGTCCACATGGAACCACTCGGTCCCCGGCGTGCGCTCGACTCCCAGGGCCGATTCCAAAAAGGAGTGAAATTCCCGGTCGGTAAAATACTCCCCGGAACCGTCCTTGTACATGGCATTGTCTTGCCAGGCCAGAACATGACGGATGTCCGCCGTGTGGGTCTGCTGTTTCACCCGCTGGGCCGGCGTCTGCTTCTCTGTGTAGCCGATCTTTGTCCAGCCGTCGTGGTAGACAACGCCCGGCGTGTTGTAGGCGTAGATCATGGGCACGACCCGTTTGAACGACTGTATCTGGACTGCCATCACGCCATCTCCTTCACATGGGATTCAATAAATTGAATCTCTTTCTCATCCAGGCCATACTTTTTGTAGAGCTGCAGGTCGATCTCCGGGATGGATTTGGACCAATCAATGTCGGAATCTTGGGTAAAGTCTTGAAGGGGGACATATTTCCACTTGGGCCCCGGATTGTGTTGTGTAATCTTTAAAATCCCTAACATGACTCTGCAAAACTTACTCTTGATATATTTTAGCAAGTTTTCTGCCTCTCTTTTTGTTTGAAAGCAGCCAATTGATATGAATGTTTGTGTATGCCCGATTAGGGGTTCCCCGATTAGGGGTGTAGATAATACTTCTCCTAATGCTCCTGATCCATTTGCTGCTGGAACAAATACTTTATAAGCAAACAAATTGTCCGGAGCCTGGACATATTGTTTCTTTATCCACTTGTATATTCGCTTTGCTTTAACCAGTCCCAAAATCTGAATGTATTCTCCATCATCCGGTTTTTGCGTGAAGAAGACAATATCATTAAGATTTTCAAGTACACTGGTCTTAAAATCATACTTATGGCCTTTGCTCAACAGTGCTTCCGCTTCTGGATGCTCTTTATGCATTTGTTCAGTGAAGCGATAGGATTCTGATGCATAGATAATAGAAGTTAGTCTTTCTGTAGAAATTTTCTCTACTTTATTGGCAACACTTTTCAATTCCTCAAAGACGACAAAATGCTTGATTGCTCCAAACTCTCGTGTTGCATCATGATATGTAATTGCAATTCCGCCTTTTATATCAGTATTTACAAAGACCTTTGAACTATTAGGTTCATAGTAGAGAACCTTCAAATGTGGATCATCCAACATCTTTTTATTCCATTCTTTTGGTGTGGAACCAGCATTGAATAAAAACCTTGCGGGATGAATCAATTCAACGTGCTCTGAAATCTTATATGTTCCATCTAAAAACAGATGATAAATTGGCGGTGCAAAAGTCTTATTCTCCCCTATTGTCTCATCCTGATACGGCGGATTCCCAATAATAAAGTCAAACTTCATAGCCTTTTTCCCCTTTACCGGCAGAGATAAAAATTCCACGCTCCCGCCGCCCGTCCAGTTGTGTACCAGACAGCGCGGTTGTTTCTTTTTGTCCTCGTCTCCGCTCTCCCCAAACATTCCAAACAAGTCCATCTGCTGGAATTGCCCCTCCGGTGTTCCATAGGGCGTGGTTCCCGTCAGCCCGTCCATTTGCCAGATGTTCCAGGTGATGATGTTGGCGATCTTCTCGTATTCCGCCCTGGTGGGTTTTCGTTTCCACCGCTCTTGCAGATACTCCTCAAAGGTCATCAGCAGGTTGACCCTGGCGATCAGTACGTTGTCCCCCTGGAACTCGTATCCATAGGTGGCCCAAAACGCCCGCATTGTCCACTCCAGCCATTCTTCTTCTGTCTGGGTGTTCTCACCCACCACCCGGAGCTTCCGATCCAGCAGGCCGGCCCGCTCCCGGATGGGGATAGCCTCGCCGGTCTCCACATCATACCGGCTGACCAGATAGGGGGCCTCGCCGCAGGTGATCTCCAGCCGCCGGGAATCCACATAGCGTTCCCATTTCTTGCCCTTGGGAAACTCTACCGCGGCCGTTGGCGTCCCGTCTTTGAAGAACACCTCTTTCCTGCCAAACCACACCTTGTCCGCGTAGTCGTTCATCATCCGGCACATCCACAGGGGGGTAAACACCTCGGCGTGCTGCCGGGTCCGCGCCGACTGCTGCTCCATGGCCTTCCGCGCCCGCGTTTTAATAACGGACGCATGTTCCCCTGTAATCAGGTCGGGGGTAATCTCTCCGTTATACTCATATCGTCCGCCAAGGGACGCATAGGCGCCGGTGGCCCACATGATATGCTGTTTTGTCGTCTTGTCGAGCAGCATCCCGTCCAACAGCCCCAGGGCGTGGAGCTTCAGGACGTCGTCTTGAATATTGATGATCACTTGGGCCCTCCGCTGTTTCCCGCCCACAACAGGCCGGGAAATATTTTCAAATTCGCCGTTATTATATCATAACCCCTCTAATTCAACAACCAATCTTTTGTATGATTCTTCCATAGTGCATCAAAAGAATCAGGGTCAAGGAAACGCCGGCTTCGACGTTTCCTTGACCCTTACTTGATACCTCTCCCCAAAAAGTTGAGAGTTCAAAAGCGAAAAGTTGAGAGTTAATTTTCAAACCGTGCAATAATGTTGTCGTTTTTCACTCAATATCGGAATTTTCCGAATTTTTGGCTCAATTTTGTCCGCTACCAAATTGAGAGCAAGTTGAGAGTACCTTGAGAGTTCATCTTACTCGATCGTATAGTATTTTCTGGGATCATTGGGAGCAGAGCTATGCTCCTCAACAGGCCCACCGTTCGCTTTCAGCAGCTTTTTCATGTGTGTGACTAATGTCTGCCTGGACCGCCCTGTGTTCTCCTCCAACTGCTTCATCGTACACTGTCCCACATTGGCAATGTAGTAAACAATATCCCGATCCAGGGGTTTCAGTTTTGCCCATTCCTCCACACTGATGGACTTCAGCCCTTCCATCTTCCGCAGAGAACGAGATGCAATGTTGTTTTTAAGAACTAGAAGTACGGTCTTTTTATTCGGCTCGCTGAAAATAGGAGGCTCCAGGAAATAAGATCTCATATCCGTGTAAATCCGCTTAACACCCTCGTTCAGTTCCCGGACCCACCCAAAGTCGGTCAGAACCCGTGCAATCAGCGGATTTCTGGAGAAGCGTGTGGTCTGGATATTTTCCACCGTGACAATGCTGGGCAGCCTTCCTGGGCTCAAAAATTCAATGCGGTCATCATACATGGTCACACGGATATACTCACCGGAAATGGAGTAGTCCCGGTGGGTCACCGCGTTGACCAGCCCCTCCTGCCATGCAAACTCCGGGTATTCCGGGATCTTTCGGAATTTCCCGTCCTTCCCCAGCTGCTGGAACTCCCGCATTTGGCTGGCAATCAGCTGTTTCCCTTCTGTAATTAAACGGTGAAGGGGCTTTTCGATCGTGATGTCCTTCACTACATTGAATCCTGCGCCGACCCCCGCCGTTGTCCCCTCATATCTCAGAAACCGGACCCTGGCAGAGGGCAGGAATTGCGTTGGTATTTTGCCAAACAGAAGGATCGCGGCCACTGTGATCTCCCAATTCCTGTCCTTCTGTTTGATAAGGCCCCTGGCTTTCAAAATATCCAGCGGGCTGCTCACATTCAATCCTAATATTTTGCAGTATTCTTCGATCAGGTCGTGATCCAAGTCATCCAGGGAAGCGTCCTTCAAAACCTGGCTCTCGTAGCTGCGGATGCCCTTGGAATACTCCAACTCCAGCAGCTGCTCCGAATTGAGTTTTCGGGAGGAATCTCCCACCCGCAGATACGCCTCGCCGTCTTTGCATTTGATCACATCATCGGGCATCGGGGCAATGTGGAACAGGAATACTTTTGTACTCTCTTCCGATGTGATCGTCTCCACCTTTAGTTCTGGAACCTTCTGCAAAAAGTCAAAGGGCGCCTGACGCAGTATATTCTCCTGCGCATCAGTGATCCCAGTAATCGCTCCATTGTCCTCGATCCCGACTGCCACCACACCGCCGGAAGCATTGGCCATAGCAGCAATGTGATGTGCAATATCTCTCGGTTGGATTCTTGCGCTTTTTCGCTCAAAGTACTGGCTCTCAACAGAGTGCTGGAGTTGCTCCCAGGTCAGCGACGGATCTATTTTAGAAATCGAAGCATTCATATCATCCCTCAATTCTTAGGCGGTGGCTGTACGCTCAAATTATACCGTCTCCGAAGCTGTTTTGCAAACCGTTTCTGTCGCCTGATGGTTCATGGGTGCGCTTTGTTTCTGCTATAGCGTTGACAAAGATTACTGCCGGTAGGACACTGTCCCGCCGGTGTATTTTATAACTCAGCCAGCTTCCTTTTCAGTTCTTCATCCGTGAGTTCTCCCCGCCCGGACTGCGCCAGCAATTCCTGGGCTTTGGCCACAGCCGCGTTCCACTCATCCAG
>CASEPH010000285.1 GCA_949289625.1 uncultured Clostridia bacterium
GCCCAGACGGCCACACCCAGGATCACAAAGATCAAGAGAAGAAAGATAAGATTGCTTCTGCTTTTTTTCAATGGGGTCACTCCCTTGTGTATGTAGAGGTCAACTGTAGATGCTGGGCTTTAATACGCCGATGCAGGGCAAGTTGCGGTATTTTTGATTATAGTCCAGACCGTAACCCACCACAAAGGCGTCCGGCACCGTAAAGCCCACCAGATCCGCCTCCACCGGGGATTCCCGGCGGCTGGGCTTATCCAGCAGGACCACCAGTTTCAAGGAGGCAGGCTTCTGCTGCCGAAGAAGTCCCATGACAAAGTGCAGTGTCCGTCCGGTGTCGAGAATATCTTCAATGACAATAATGTCCTTTCCGGTGACGTCCAGCGCAAGGGGCTCTGCCATGGTCAGTTCTCCCGGCTTGGTAGCCATGGCGCGATAGGAAGAAAGGGTCATAGATTCCAGCGTGCAGGGGAGATCCATCTCCCGCATGAGATCTGCGGTAAACACGAGGCTGCCCTTGAGAATACAGAGCAGGACAGGTTCCCTGCCCTTGTATTCCTCCGTCAGTTCCTGAGCCAGTTCCCGGACCCGCTGATGGATCTCCTCCGGTGTAAACATGACATATTCCAGATCCTTGTTCATTTTCCATCCTCCATTCGTGTTGCGGTCAATAGATAGCTGTCACATCCCGTCTCTCCGCGGCAGAACGCCGCCGTTTTCAGAGGCAAAACCGCCAAAACGGTATCTTCCTGACATACTACAGGCAGTGTATCCCGCCAGCTGGCGGGGATTTTTTCGTCTATCATCAGGCGACTGACCTTCTTGGTTCCCCCAGAAAGGGCAATGGTGTCACCAGGCTTCCGGGGACGCAGATACATAGGGCCAGTAATGGTACTGGCACGCAAGGCAATGGTATCAGATGTGAGCTTTTTTGGCATAGTTGCTTGGCGGCAGGAAACTACCCAGGGACCAAAAACAACGGTTTGGCCTGGGGAAAGGGCTACTTTTGTCGGAATTTGTTCCTGCTGAGAAATCTTTTGCAGTTGCAGATGGTCATAGAGCCGCAGCAGCTGCCAGGAATCGGGCAGGCAGAGCCGGGCGGAAGGAGATTCGTTGCTGCATAGGGCCAATGCGGCATCCAGGTGTACCCGGCTTAGCTGGGGTACATCAGAAAGGAACCGGGCCATGACCCGAAACTGCAAGGCCTTGTGGAGCCGCAGAAAAGCGGAGCAGTCCAGCAGTCCCTGATGGACCAGTTGCTCCAACGCCATGCTAGCCTGCTGCTGCATAAAATCGTCCTCCAGACGCAGGTTATCGCAGAGTCTGGATACGCTTTGGGCCAGAACGGGATTTTCTTGTTCCAAATCTGGGAGCACATGATGGCGCAGCCGGTTCCTGACGCAGTTGTCCAGGGCATTGGTGGAATCCTCCACATGGGGAATCTGATGGGCGGACAGGTATGCCGCAACCTCCTGCCGGGTCACATCCAGCATGGGACGAAGTAAGGGACCGCGTTGGGGCGGAATACCCGTCAGACCATGCAGGCCCGTACCACGCAGCAGATGCATCAGCAGCGTCTCCAGATTATCCTGAGCTGTATGGGCCGTGAGGATCCTGGCCGCTGGACAAATGTTCTTGAGAAATTCATACCGCAACGTCCGGGCAGCTTCCTCCAGCCCAATCCCGTGGGCATTGGCATAGGTGCGGACGTCGCCGTGGCCTACTGTTAAGGGAATCTCCATGGAGCGGCAGTAGTTTTGCACAAAAGCCTCGTCTCGTTGGGCTTCCTCTCCACGAAGGCCGTGATTGAAGTGGGCTGCTGAAACAGTAATATCAAGGGCAGATGCCAAGCTGCAGACTGCATGCAGCAGCGCCATGGAATCGCCGCCCCCGGATAGGGCTACGATCACCCGATCACCGGGCTGCAAATGCTGCTGGAGAAAGGTAAAAATCTTATTCCTCACTGTGTTTCCACTCCCGGTCGGAGAAGGTGGTATACTGGGGCAGCCACTGGAGCTTGATGGTGCCGGTCTC
>CASEPH010000286.1 GCA_949289625.1 uncultured Clostridia bacterium
TTCATGAATCGGAGGGACAGAAGAATATGAATGCAGAGGCAAGGACTGTGGCCTTCCAGGTGCCGGCAGACCTGTTCGAGTGGTTCAAGGATTATCTGGACCGGCACCACATCAAGCAGAAGGCATTCTTCCTGGACTGCATCCAGCGGGCACTGGCGGAGGAAGCAGAGAGTCCGCATGAGGTATCCACGGATGTAGATGAGGGAGAAGCGAATCATACAAGCGAAGAATTGTAAAAACGACAGGCGGCGCCGTCGGGGATACCCCCGGCGGTGCGTTTTGATTTCTAAGAAGGGAGTGTGTAATCATGTACATCTATCCCGAAAACCTGAAAGCCAAGCCCATGTTGTGGCTGTGGCTTCTGCGGGACATCGCCGTCATCGGCGTGGCCGCCCTGGTTTCCGTGCTGGCCCTGGTGCAGGGGGGTGGCATGGCGACGCTGGTGGTAACGGTCCTATATGCCTTCCTCTCTATTCAGGTGGACGGGTCCAGCATCCTGGACTTTCTCCGCCGGGCGGCCTGCTTCCTGTTTCTACAGCAGCAGCGATACGAATGGAGGCTGGACCCGTGAAGTGGCTTCAAAGGCATAGGGAACAAACGCGGCTGAAGCAGCACCGATCCACCCGGCAACTCATGGGCATCCAGAAGCTACTGCCCCACGGTGTGGCCGTGCCGGGCGGCTGTCTTGTGTTCTTCCTGATCCACCCGGACAACCTCTCCGTCCTCTCCCCGGAGGGAATCCGGCAGAGGGTGACGGCTTTGAGCAATCTCTTCCGGTCGGAGGAGAAAGTGGAGCTTCTGGCTCTGGACTCCAGGGTGTCTTTTCAGAAAAACCAGGCGTATTATCAGGCTCAGCTGGAGGAAGCGTCCAATCCTAAAATCCGGGAGCTGCTCCAGCGGGACATGGCATACCTGGACGGGATTCAAGCCAACTCCGCCTCCTCCCGGGAGTTTGTCCTGGTGCTTCGTATGGAGGAGCAGGCCGCCCTGGATGAGAGCGGCCTGCGGCAGAAAGAAAAAGCCCTGGGTGACCACGGTATCTCTGTGCGCCTGGCAGAAGAGCAAGACGTGAAGCGGCTGCTGGTATCCTACTACCTGCGCGATGCGGACCCGGAGTCCCTGGAGGATGTGGATGGAGAGAGGGCGGTGACTGCGGTTGGCTAAGAAGAAAAAGAAAAAAGCGGTGCCGAAAGCGCCAGCAATCCAGCGGCCGAAAGACTTCCTGGACCTGATCGCGCCGGGTGCCGTCCAGTTCCATACGGACCACTACATCTTTGGAAATACCTTCCGCACCGTCATGATGCTGCGGGGGTACCCACCCACTACAGAGGAACAGGCTTTGCTGCGGCAGCTGGGGGAGCTGGAGGGTGTGACCGTGCATCTGGCCGTCCGAAAAGTGACCGCTGCGGAAGAGGAGGCCATCCTCCACGCCGCTACCAACAAGAACCGCATGGAGCGGAGCAACGTCAGCAACGTGAAGAGAAGCGTCACCGCGGAGGCAAAGCTCCAGGACACTGCCTCCCTGATCCTGGGTATGCGGCGGGAGAATGAACCCCTGCTGCATACCTCCGTATTCCTGGAGCTGACCGCCAGGACCATGGAGGAGCTCCAGAGGCTGCGGGACAGCATCAGTGCCATCCTCCTGCGGAGCAAGCTGACCACGGACCCGTTGCTCTTGCGGCAGCGGGATGGATTTTTATCATCCAACCCGGCTGGCCGGAACACGCTGGGAGCCTTTGCGGAGCGGGTCCTGCCCGCCTCCAGCGCAGCCAATCTCTTTTTCCTGAGCTACTCCGGCAAGACGGACCCACATGGTTTCTTCATCGGCAGGGACAAGTACGGCTCCAATGTCATCGTGGACCTGGACCGGCGGGCGCCGGACAAGACCAATGGCAGCGCCCTGATCCTGGGCAATACCGGGCAGGGCAAGAGCTACCTGCTGAAGCTCCTGCTGTGCAATGTGCGGGAGGACGGGAAGGACGTCATCGCCCTGGACGCAGAGCACGAGCTGGAGGACCTCTGCGGAAACCTGGATGGCTGTTTTTTGGACCTGCTTAGCGGCCAGTACCGGATCAACCTGCTGGAGCCCCGACGCTGGGATGACGGCAGTGAGCCGGAGGACCCAGACGCGCCGCCGGCATTCCGGGGGACGCTCCTGGCCCAGCACATCTCCTTCCTGCGGGATATCTTCCGGGTCTACAAGGGATTCGACACCCCTCACATTGACACGTTGGAGCTGATGATCGAGCGGCTCTACCAGCAATGGGGCATCTCCGACGAGACAGATTTCTCACGGTTTGGCCCCAGGGACTATCCGGTGATGTCGGACCTCTATGACCTGATCGAGCGGACGTATCAAAGCTATGAGCAGGAGTCGCTTCCGCTGTATCCACCGGAGATGCTGCGGGATCTGCTGCTGGGCCTGCACTCCATGTGCAAAGGCGCTGACGCCAGATTCTTCAATGGACACACCAACATCACCTCCGACCGCTTTCTGGTGTTCTGCGTGAAGGGGCTGGATGATGTGGCGGAGAACTTACGCAATACGCTGCTGTTCAATGTGCTCTCCTATCTGTCGGATCGGCTTTTGACGGCGGGCAACACCGTGGCCTCCATTGACGAGCTGTATCTGTGGCTGTCCAACCCGGTGGCCATCACCTACATCCGAAACGCGCTGAAGCGGGTACGAAAGCGGAACTCCTCTCTGATTTTGGCCTCACAGAATCTGGAGGACTTCGATCACCCCGGTGTCCGGGAGATGACCCGGCCCCTGTTCGCCATCCCCACCCACCAGTTCCTGTTCAACGCCGGCACGATTGATAAACGGTTCTACATGGACCTCCTCCAGTTAGAGCCGGAGGAGTATGAGCTGATCCGCCAGCCCCAGCGGGAGTTCTGCCTCTACAAATGCGGGATTGAGCGGTATCACCTCCAGGTGATCGCCCCACCCTATAAGGCCGCGCTGTTCGGAACGGCAGGTGGATCATGAATATCGTTGGATATGGCGGGGGCACAGACAGCACCGCCATGCTGGTGGGGCTGTGGCAGCATCATGTTCCGGTGGACCTGATCCTCTTTGCAGATCCGGGAGCGGAGCAGCCCCACACCTATGCGTATCTGGACACGATGGATCAATGGCTTCAGGAGCACGGAATGCCGCACATTCAAAGAGTCTGGTATACGGATCGAACTGGGCAGAGACTGACGCTGGAACAGGAGTGCCTGCGTTCCGCTTCTCTTCCGTCTATCGCATATGGTCACAAGAAGTGTTCTCTCAAACACAAGGTCACTCCCCAAGAGAAATTCTGCGCCCACTACCCGCCGTGTCAGGCTGCCTGGGCCAGAGGGGAAAAGATCGTGAAGCTGATCGGCTATGACGCGGGAGAGGAAAAAAGACGGCTGGGGGCCCTACCCCATGATCTGGCGGATCGGAAATATCAGAAAGAGTACCCTCTGATGGAGTGGGGCTGGGACAGGAAACGGTGTATCCAGGAAATCCGAGACGCGGGGCTTCCCTTACCGGGGAAGTCCTCCTGCTTTTTCTGCCCGTCCATGAAACGGAGAGAAATCCGAACACTCTACCACCGGTACCCAGACCTGCTGGCAAGAGCGTTGGCAATAGAGGATCGGGCACGGCCCAATCTCCTTACCGTGAGGGGATTGGGCCGGAATTATGCCTGGCGAGATTTCATCGAATCAGATCGGGCGCAGCTGGTGATCCCGGAGGTGTTCGCAGAAGATGATCTCCCCTGCTCCTGCGGCGGAGAGGTCAAAGCAATGAAAGAATCGGAGGTGGTGACAGATGTCCTTGCCAGCTGCGGCAGCCAGGATCGTGCTGGCCGCACTCACAAATGAACGGGCACGGAAGACAGCGGGATGGATCGCGGCAGCGATCCTTGCCCCGATTATTCTCATCGCTGCTCTGCTGCTATCGCTGCTCTCCGGCACGACCCAGCATAACAACGCCGCCGTGGACCTGGTGTTCAACGGCGGCGTTGTTCCATCTTCCGTGTCCGCGGAATACGCTGCCCAGGTGCATACCATGCAGGCCTGCCTGGCAGAACTGGACGGTGCGGTGGTAGAGGTCAACGATCAAATGGAGAGCGGAAGCTTGGACGGGAACTGGGTCAAGGCGGTGTTCTTCTCCCTGTGCTTCGGGGACGAGCACCTGAAGCTCACCCCGTCCAAGGCGCGGAACTTTGCGGACTGCTTCGTCCGATACGAGGAGCGGACGCGCACGGTGGCCTCCGGTACGGACCCGGACACCGGCGAGACCACCTACACGGAAGAGACCTACACGGTGGCGGTGCCGGTCGATCAGAATACCGCCTTTGCCAACCTTGATGCGGCAGGGTATCCCGTCACCGATGACCTGACGGCCAATGCCCAGGCGGTCTACGACCGGATCGCCTACGGCGCGGCAGATGGCTACACCGGGGAAATCCAGTATGGCGGCAGCAGGATCACGGAGCTGGATGCCTCGGATTTCACTGCTCCGACTACCAAGAACGCGGAGGATCTGGTGGTATATGTCACCCACGCCTGGGAGTCCGGCTGGGGGTATGTCTGGGGCACCTTCGGTCAGACTCTGACGGAGTCGCTGCTGGAGTCCAAGATCCGGCAGTATCCGGATGGCGTCGGAAGCTATGAGGACGTCATCCGCTCCAAATGGTTGGGTGGACGGACGGCGGACTGTGTGGGTCTTATCAAGGGATACGGATGGTTGGACACAGACTCCATTACGATCCGGTACGGCACCAACGGGATGCCGGATATTGGTGCGGACACCATGTACCGTAACGCTTCCGTCAAGGGGCCTATCGGCACCATCCCGGAGACACCTGGCCTGGCCGTCTGGAAGAGCGGACACATCGGCGTGTATATCGGGAACGGAGAAGTCATTGAGGCGATGGGTACCAACTACGGTGTGGTCAAGACGGAGCTGACAGACCGGAACTGGACTGCCTGGCTGGAGATTCCGTACATTCAGTACAACTGAAGATCACAGAGACATGAGATAGGG
>CASEPH010000287.1 GCA_949289625.1 uncultured Clostridia bacterium
CAGGCGTAGCGGTCGCCGTATTTCTCACTGGGCACCACACAGATCTTCACGGGATAAGTCCCCGCGGGGATCGTCTGAATAAAGGGCGGTGTATCCTCCAGTTCCACCAGCGGATCGCAGGCAAAGATGGTTCCGGTGGGAAAATGGACGGCACCAATGTCCAGCACATCCACACCCATATTCCCAATCACTTTCTCTGTGAAATGCGCGTCCAGGTCGGTTTTGCAGGCCAGTTTGTCCTTAATCGTTTCGTATTTGTTCAGCCACTCGGCAGTCGGCATGGTAGTTCCCTCCTGTTGATTCGGTTTGAGTATCGGTCAGCTCTCTACAATAATGCGAACCTGTTTTCCTCCGATTTCAATTTCCAGCTTTACGCCATAGTCCGCCGCCCATGCGGGGCACTTGCTGAGCAGGGCCAGGATGCGCTCATCCGGCTCCCGGCCAAGGGTCACACGCAAAATCACGGACCAATCCCCATATTCCTTTTGAAATTCCTCGCTTTGGGTGTGGTTCAGATAGCCCTCCATCTTGTCCAGTAGGGCCTTCTGCGTTTCCGGAGAGCCGTCAATGAAGCCATTGCAGACCAAAACCATGACCACTTCCCCTGTTTTGGTTTCCGCCAGAATGTCGATCTTATCCAGGTCGCCAAACATTTTTTTAATGGACATCGTCGTCACCAGTCCCTTTCCCGGATGGCTTCCTCGGTGTCAATGGGAATATCGAACCACTTCAGAATGTAGGCCACATTTTCCGCAATGCATTCCCGCGCCACCGTTTCGATCTCGCTGTCGTGCTCGTCAAACTCCTCCTGGAGATCATTGATGCCGCAGACCGCCTCGTCCAGCGTCTCTTGCACCGCTTCGGTGTCGGTTTCACCGCTCTCCAACAGGTCGATGACCTTCTGAAGCTCGTCCTTTACCTTGTCTACCAGAAAAGCAGGATAGTAATCGTCCTGATACATTTCGTCCAGCAGTTTGTAATTGGGGTCAAAGGTTTTCATAGGGATTGCTCCTTTCATTTTTCCTGTATTGCTTGAAGCCTTTCCCGCCACAGCGGTTCTTCAATCATCTCATCGTTTTCGTAAAAATGTTCCTTGTCACGGGCCAGATGATCGGCAAGCGGAGGTGCGTCCAGCGGGGTGCATACCGCAAAACTGTCCCAATCCGCCCCCTTAATCTCCCGGTTGAGGTAGTACACCCAACTGGCATCGCGGGAATACCAGTGACCGAGCAATTCCCATGAGGGCAGATCCGCCTTGGGAAGCTGCTTACCGTAAGCATAGATTCGTTTCTCATCCCTTGCAAAATAGGTATCGCCCAACAAGCGGAAAGAGGAAACTTCCGCGCCTTTGATGACCTTCACCTTTCCGTCCCCATTATGGAAGTAGACCTGCCGGCTGTCCTTTGCATATCCCTGTGGCGCACCCGAATCGTTCTGGCCGTTGTCTAATACCTGGAAGGCTGCCAGCTCTGCATCTGGGATTCTCCCGCTGGTGGTGTAGACGGCTGTTTTGTCCATCGCGTAGGCATAGTTTAACACCCGAAACGATGCCGGGTCTGCTCCACGCAGGCGAATCCCACCGAGAAAGCAGGCCGTAGAGGATTTGCCCCAGT
>CASEPH010000288.1 GCA_949289625.1 uncultured Clostridia bacterium
GCTGTCCAGCCTCGTCATAGCCCACATAGCCCGGAGGCGAACCAATCAGCTTGGAAACAGAGTGCTTTTCCATATATTCCGACATATCCAGCCGGATCAGAGAATCCACACCGTCAAAGAGTTCCGCCGCCAGACGCTTGACCAGCTCGGTCTTACCGACACCTGTGGAGCCTACGAAGATAAAGGATACAGGCCGCTTTTTGGCGGAAATCCCCACACGACTCCGGCGAATGGCTCTGGCAACACTGGCCACAGCTTCATCCTGGCCCACAATATGCTCCTTGAGCTTCTCTTCCAGAGTTTTCAGCTGTTGATACTCCTGGGCCTGGATCTTGCTGGCCGGGATCTTGGTCCACAGCTCGATGACTCGGGCCAGGTTTTCCATGGTAAGGGCCGGCCGGGGCTTGCACTGAAGGTCATGGAGCTGACTGTCCAGCTGCAATTCCTTACTGCGGAGCAGAGCCAGACGTTCATAGTCCTTTTCATCGTGCTCGCCGCCGTCAGTGAGCATTTCAATTTCCACGTTGATGTCCGCCCATTCCTTTTTCAGTTCGGACAGGCGCTTGATATCCGGATCCTTCAGATTCACATCGGAACAGGCCTCGTCAATCAAGTCGATGGCCTTATCCGGCAAAAAACGATCAGAAATATACCGCTCGCTGAGGATCACCGCCTGCCGGCAGATCTCCGGGGAAATGGACACGCCGTGGTATTCCTCATAGTAGTGGGCAATGCCACGCAGAATATCCACCGCTTCCTCGATGGTGGGTTCGTTTACCGTCACAGGCTGGAACCGCCGTTCCAGAGCGGAATCCTTCTCAATATGTTTGCGGTATTCGTCAAAGGTGGTGGCACCCAGTACCTGAATCTCTCCCCGAGACAGGGCGGGCTTCAAGATATTAGCGGCGTTCATGGAGCCTTCCGCGTCGCCGGCCCCCACAATGGTATGGATCTCATCGATCACCAGAATAATGTTCCCGGTCTTTTTGATTTCGTCAATGAGTCCCTTCATCCGGCTCTCGAACTGCCCCCGGAATTGGGTTCCGGCCACCAGGGCCGTCATATCCAGCATATAGATCTCTTTATCCAGGAGCTTGTAGGGCACATCTCCGTCCACAATCCGCTGGGCCAGCCCCTCGGCAATGGCGGTTTTACCCACGCCCGGTTCTCCGATCAGGCAGGGATTGTTCTTTTGCCGGCGGTTAAGAATCTGGACCACACGCTCGGTCTCCTCTTCCCGGCCTACGATCTTGTCAATCTTGCCCTCCTTGGCCTTACGGGTCAGGTTAAGGCAATAGGTCTCCAGGAATTTCCGTTTGTCCTTTTTGCCGCCCCGGCGGCTGTCCTTGCCGCCCTCCCGAGGCTGTTCCTGCTTCTGGGGACGATCAGAGTTACCAAAAAGCTTATTGAGATAGGGGAACGTGGCCGTACGACCATCCTCTTCATCCGCCCCTTCCTCAGGAAGAGGCACTTCTTCCAATTCTTCGCCGTTGGAGACGGCGTTCATCATCTCGTTGGTCATACTGTCCAGATCTTCATCTGTAATGCCCAACTTCTGCATCATGTCGTCCACAGGCTTGATACCCAGTTCTCTTGCGCATTTGAGACAAAGCCCCTCGTTTTTTGTTTCCCCATTTTCAATTTTTGTGATAAAAATCACTGCATAGTTCTTTTTGCATCTGCTGCAAAGGGTAGGACGCATAGTGTATCTCCTTAATATGCCGTAATCCGGCAGATTCAAATGATCGGTCTGTACTGGCCGCCTGCCATCAGGCAGCCGTCAGACCGTTGTTTACGAAATTTGCATATACAGCATTTCGCCGTCGCCCAAAAGCAAAAGCCCATTTTCTGCCGAGAGCATCCCCCCGGCTCGAGCTCCACTGACGGAACGCTGGACCAATGTGCCGTTCTTATCATAGACCAGCAGGGCCTCACTGTCAAGCATACATGCCCATTTGCCGCAAACTAACAGTGTTTCCGGCAGGCCGGAATCCAATTCTTGTTCCACCGCTTCCCCTGTGGGAGACAGCGTCAAAAGACGATAGGTACCAAATCGGCGAATTAGCGCCGCCGCCCAATCGTCACAATCCCAAGCCAGCACCGCGTCATCTCGAATCTCATAGCTGCCGGTACAGTTGCCCTGGGAATCATAAAAGCGAATACCGGCGTTGGTCCAAAGAGCAAAGCCCTCTCCGCAGGATTGGATCTCATAGACCATATTGTCCGAAACGGGCAGTTCCAAGCTGTCCTCTTCCCGGTCCAGCCGCAGGGACCATGTCCCAGTCCGATCCACACAGCAAGAGGCCAGCGTACCGTCCTCCAAGAAGGTCATCATGGCCATGGCCTGATCGGTGAGGCCGATTTGCCTAAACGCCTCTCCCGAAGGAGAAAATATTCTCGTCTCTGTCATATAACCGGAGCCTCCGGTAATCACAGCACAAAGGCCCTCCGGACCTGGCACAGCCAGATCAATCCCCTGGGGGATCTCCACCTCCAACGTACCATCTGCGTCGGCCAGAAGCAAGTTAGTTCCCCCCGGGTCATATGCCACAGCGTAACCAAAGGCTTCCGCAATCACAGGCTCTTGCCAATCCATTGGCGTTTGGTAGCGTTGTTTTCCCTCCATATTGTAGGCGGCAACCCCTTCGGCATCAGCAGAGAGCACCAGATCTCCCACCAAGGCAACGGTTCCAGAATATCCGGAACTGAAGAACTGGACCCATTCCGTTTCAACGTCCGTTTGAATTTGGCCCCGAAGCTCCGCCACTCGTTCTTGGATCGCATTCGGGTGCATCACCAGCCAAGACCCCAACATACAAATGAGGGCCGCTGCCAGCAGCACACCAATCCATTTCCACTTCCTTTTTGTCTGACGTCCCTGCATCTGCACGGCGTCATCCCACACAAAAAGCAACCTCCTCACAAGCGTACCATAGTTTTGTCATATATAGACCTCCAGGCGGCATGGTGGGTCCAGCCGCCGTCCGGTTCCCCTTTTCCAGGATCTCAGTGATTGCCTCCGGGGGAAATTTCCCCTCCGCGGCATAGACCACCGTTCCTGTCATGGCGCGAGCCATATTATAAAGGAATCCATTAGCACAGATCTTCAAAAGCAGCAGCTCTCCCTGTCGCTCCACATCAAAGTAGTAGACGGTTCGTACCGTGCTTTTCACATCGGTGCCCACGCTGCGCACTGCAGCAAAATCGTGAGTTCCCACAAATCGCTTTGCTGCCTGCCGCATCACGTCCTCGTCCAGATGTTTGGGATAAAAGCAGGCACGGTTTACATAAAACGGATCTCGAATCCTGGAGTTATAAATCTGATAGGTATACTCCTTTTTGACACAGGAGCCGATGGCATTAAAGGAATCCGGCACCACAAAAGCCTCTCGCACCACAATATCATGGGGCAGATGGGTATTCATGGCGTAGGGAATCCGATCCACAGGGATCTTGGAGTCCGTCCGGAAATTGGCCACATAATTTCTGGCATGAACACCAGCGTCGGTTCTGCCGCAGCCTGTCAGCTTGACCCGGTGACCCATAATCTTGGAGGCCGCCTGCTCCATGGTTTCGCAGACTGTGACGGCGTTTTTCTGCACCTGCCATCCATGATAGGCGGTGCCCTCATAGGTGAGGATCATGGCAATATTACGCAAGATACACGCTCCTTACAGTCCAAATTGCCGCAGTACGATCACACCTGCCAGCAGCAGAATGCCCACCAGCAGTCCCAGGGTATCCAGGCTGTGCCAATGGAGCGGATTGAGTCTGGTACGGCCTTTGCCGCCGGTATAGCAGCGACACTCCATAGCGGTGGCCAGCTCATCGGCCCGGCGAAATGCACTGACAAACAGGGGCACCAGCACCGGAATCAGTGCCTTTGCCTTTTGCAGCAGATTCCCCGTTTCAAAATCTGCCCCTCTCGCCTTTTGCGCGGACATAATCTTGTCCGTCTCCTCGATGAGGGTGGGAATAAACCGCAGGGCAATGCTCATCATCATGGCAAGCTCATGGACTGGCACCTTGATTTTCTTCAGTGGATTGAGCAGCAGCTCCAGACCGTCGGTCAGGGTGATGGGCGAGGTGGTATAGGTAACCAAGAAGGTGCCGGTCACCAGCATAATGATCCGGGCCACCATCAATATGGCGTTACGGATTCCGGCATCGGTGATCTTCAAAATCCAGATATGAAACAGTTCCTTGCCCGGCGTATAAAACATATTGAGGATCGCCGTGAATGCGATGATAAATATCAGCGGCTTGACCCCTTTGAGGATGGTTTTCAGTGGGATTTTAGAAATACGGACCGCAGCGATCAAGTAGATCAGCACCAGCAGATATCCCACAATTCCCTTGCAGGTAAACAGGGCCACGATATAGAACAGTACATTGAGCAGCTTAGTTCTTGGGTCCATCCGATGGATGGCGGTGTCACCGGGGAAATACTGGCCAATGGTAATATCCTTTAGCATCCGCGATCTCCCCCTTTCAGTGCCATCAGAGCCTCCTTGGCCTGGGCCGTGGTATATACAGAGGGATCCACCGGAAGTCCCAGGGCCTTGAGCCGCAGAAACACACTGGTGACCTGAGGCACTGCCAGGCCCATTTCCTCCAGCTCCTTAGCATGGGAAAAGACCTCCCGGGGCGTACCGTCCATGGCGATATGGGCGTCGTTCACCACTACCAACCGTTCCACGCTGTCGGCAATCTCCTCCATGGAATGGCTGACCATAATCACGGTAGCGTCCTTTGCTGTCTGATAGCTCCGAATGTTTTTAAGCACCTGTTCCCGTCCCTTGGGATCCAGACCGGCCGTGGGCTCGTCCAGAATCAGCACCTTGGGCTCCATGGCAATGACGCCCGCAATGGCCACCCTGCGTTTTTGTCCTCCAGAGAGTTCAAAGGGAGAAAGCTCCAGTATGGATTCCGGCAGCTCCACAAAATCCGCCGCTTCCAAAACTCTACGGCGGATCTCGTCCTCCTCCAGTTTCATATTTTTTGGCCCAAAGGCGATGTCCTTAAACACGGTTTCCTCGAAGAGCTGATACTCCGGGTACTGAAATACAAGCCCCACCTGAAACCGTACCTGGCGAGTAAACTGCTTGTCGGCCCAGATATCCTTTCCATCAAACAGGACCTTACCTGCCGTGGGTTTCAAAAGGCCGTTTAAATGCTGAATCAATGTGGATTTTCCCGAACCTGTGTGGCCGATGATTCCCATAAACTCACCCTGGTTCACAGAAAAATTCACCTGTTCCAGGGCATACCGTTCAAAGGGCGTACCCTGGGAATAAATATGTGTCAAATCCTTGGTTTCGATAATAGGATTCAAATTGGTATCCTCCGGCTGTTATCCTCCGGCTCTCCCGCGCAGCCTCCGCTGGGATGCCGATATTCTGTTACGACGCCTCAATGGCCTTTACAATCGCCTGGGCGCACTCTTCCACGGAAAGCGCATCCAGAGGAAGGTTCCATCCCTCCTGATTCAGCGCATACATCAAATCTGTGGTCTCCGGGACCGTCAACCCAACGCCTTTGAGCAGTTCTACCTGGGAAAACACCTTTTTCGGCGTGTCGTCGGCTATGACCTTCCCTTCGTTCATGACCACCACCCGGTCCGCGTGAATGGCCTCCCGCATATGATGGGTGATCAGCAGCACCGTGACTCCAAACTTCTGATTAAGCTCATGGATGGTGTCAACCACCTCATTCCGGCCCACCGGGTCCAGCATGGCTGTGGGCTCGTCCAGCACCACGCATTTGGGCCGCATGGCCAGAACGCCGGCAATGGCCACTCGCTGTTTCTGTCCGCCAGACAGAAGATGGGGCGCATGACGCCGGTATTCGTACATACCTACAGCCCGCAATGCTGCATCCACTCGTTCCCGGATCTCCTCCGGTGGAATGCCCAAATTCTCCAGAGCAAAGGCCACATCCTCCTCCACCACATTGGAGACGATCTGGTTGTCCGGGTTTTGGAACACCATTCCCACCGAGCGGCGAATGGGGATCAAATCCTCCTCCTGCTTCGTGTCCATGCCGTAGACATAGATCTCACCTCCGGAGGGAAGCAAAATGGCGTTAAAATGCTTCGCCAGGGTGGATTTTCCGCAGCCGTTGTGGCCCAAGATCACCACAAAAGTCCCCTGCTGAACAGTGAGATTCAAATGGTCAAACACCAAAAGCGCATCCATATGCTCCGTTTGGGCATAGGAAAAGGAGGCGTCTTTTACTTCAATTGCAGTTTCCATATTACTCCTCCCGGGTCCAGCGTCCCGTAGCTCCACAAGGAAGACACAGGCCTGATTTTGTCACAGGAAGCCCCAGCTCGTCGCAGGCAGTTTTGCCCCCGTATTTCACGCTGAACAAGCTGTCGGAAAGATAGCCCACCACAGAGGGAGCCAGCCCGGTGGTATAGGAGTTGATGATGACAAACAGCGGATCTTCCGACAGAACTCCGGTACAAAGTTTGACAAAATCGTAAAGATTTTTTTCCAGCTTCCATACTTCGCCGGAAGGCCCTCGTCCGTAAGAGGGCGGGTCCATGATGATAGCATCATAGCGGCGTCCACGCTTGATCTCCCGTTCCACGAATTTTCCGCAGTCATCCACAATCCAACGGATGGGTCTGTCCTCCAGACCCGATACGGCGGCGTTTTCTCTGGCCCAGGACACCATACCTCTAGCGGCGTCCACATGGCAGACCGATGCCCCAGCCGCAGCACAGGCCAGGGTGGCCCCACCGGTATACGCAAACAGATTTAGCACACTAATGGGACGTCCGGCTTTACGGATCTTGTCCATGGCCCAGTCCCAGTTTGTTGCCTGCTCCGGAAAAATTCCGGTGTGCTTAAAGTTCATGGGC
>CASEPH010000289.1 GCA_949289625.1 uncultured Clostridia bacterium
TGTTCTACGCCTCCGGCATATCCCCGCAGTACCCCTGCGGCCCCTACCACTCGATGGCAGGGAATGAAAATGGAAATGGGATTGCGGCCATTGGCCTGCCCAACGGCCCGAGCGGCCGAAGGCCGGCCCACCATCTGGGCCAACTGGCCATAAGTGATGGTGGTCCCATAGGGGATCTGCCTGAGCGCCTGCCACACCTGGCGCTGAAACTCCGTACCCTGAGGATGCAAAGGCAGATCAAATTCCTTTCTCTTTCCCTCCAGATACTCCTGCAGCTGCCGGGCGGCCTCCTCCAAAAGAGGGGTGCTCTCTTCCACAAAAGCATCGGGGCGCACCGAACCTCCCAAAAACACATTGGTAATGGCCCCGCCCTCCTGGGCGATACCCACCCGGCCCAAAAAGGTATCCAGAAATATGGCCTGTTTCACATCTGTCCTCTTTTCTATTCCAGCAAATCGTTTACTTCATCCAACATCACAGCAGGCGCTGTGGGATAGCCAAAGAACACCGGTGTCCAGAATTCCAGCAGCAGGCTTTGATCGCCCGATTCCAGGAAATACTGAACCAAATAGGGATTGTCGGTGACAATCCCGTCAGGCTGACAATAAATAGCCCGGCGGATGCCCCATTCGCTGTTGGCCGTCCAGGTGTAGGCCTCCTTGCCAGCAGCATGGATCTGGGACACCAGCAAAGGATTGAGGAATGTATACTGAATGCTGTATCCATCCACATAATCGATATTATATTGATCGCCATAAAGAAGAGAAGTGATATAGATTGTTTTGATCTCCGGCGCGATCTCCTTCACCCGTTCCAAGGTCTCCAAATCCATGGAAGCGATGGAGCAGCGCTCCTCCGCCTGGTTCTTCCGGATGAGGGCCACCGTTCGCTCTACCAAAGACCGTTCGTTTCCGGTGACCTTCAGCTCGATCATCAGGTCCAGTTTTTTCCCCGCTACCTTGATGGCTTCATCCAGTGTGGGAATGGGCTCCACCAGATTGAGCTTCTGCACATCCTCATAAGTCACATCCCACACCTGGGCATCGTAACCGGTGGTGCGGCGCAGCGAGGTATCGTGGAGCAAAATCAAAGTGCCATCACTGGTCTGGCGGATGTCGATCTCTGCAATGGCCGACCCGCTGGCTTTGGCCGCCCGCAAAGCGGCCAGTGTGTTTTCCGGCGCCAACTGTGCGCCACCCCGGTGAGCCACCACCTGGATCTGGGTCTCCGGCCAATAAAATACCTGACCGCCCAGCTCGGTTTCACTGAAAATAGCCAGAGCCGCAAGCCCCAGCGCAATGGAAACCAGACGCAGGATCTGGGACAGCCTCCGTCTCTGCTTTCCCTGAGGCTGCCGGTCTCCCCGGAACCGGTGGTACAGCACCGTGGTAAGGGCAAAGAACACCACGGAGAAAAGCACAAAAACACCAATACGCCCCAATCGGCTCCAGGCCAGATAGTCCAGCTGAAAAACCGAACGGGCTTCGTCGGTATCATAGCGAAAGTTGGCCACTCCGGCTGTAATATACACAGCCACCAAATAGAGCACCAGTGCTCCCAGGCCGATCCGCAGAAAATAGCGGACCACCTGATTCAAAGCCTGTTTCTTATAGCGGCTGAGAATACGGCAGCTTTGCTCCCATGCCTGAGGAAACTTGGCCCCCTGGGCCATGGCCT
>CASEPH010000290.1 GCA_949289625.1 uncultured Clostridia bacterium
GCACGGTCAATATAGTGGAACTGGCGGAAGGAAAAATAACGATAACCGCTGTCTGGATCGATAAACTCCGGGGCGATCAGCCCAATGTTGCAATAGTGCCGCAGAGTCTGGGGTGAGATACCCATGAGTTCGGACATCTCTCCGATGGAATACCATTTTTTCCCGTTTTGTGCCATCAGACGCCCTCCTTTTTTCTAAGTTTACTATAAATCCCCCTCGTTTACTAGCGGTTTTAACGATTTTTAGCAGAGAACTTGACTTTATAATCGTTGTAAAGTTTATACTGGCACAAAATGGTGCTGCACCTAGGACGGGCTTTGGCCAGAGGCCGTCCTGCGATTTTCGGGAGGTTACTGCCATGCGGGAACTCAATTTTGCAACTGAACTGCTCTGCCACGGAAAGAGCGCCAACGGGGAGACATTCCGCAATCCTCTGGTCTTTCCCTATTTCCCCAACACCGCCTTCATAATGCCGGATCTGACACAGTCAAAAGCACTGAACGACCAGTTCTCCTATGTCCGTTTCAACAACCCTGACCGCACCGCTTTGGCGGATGTTGTCACGTTTTTGGAGGCGGGAGAAGCGTCTGTCATTTGCTCCTCTGGCATGGGAGCGATTGCCACAGCCATGATCTCTCTGCTGGACATGGGGGACGAGATTATCTGCAACAGCAATATTTATGGTGAAACACATCAAATCATGAACTATCTGCTGCCGAAATTTGGTATTAAAACCAAGATGGTAGACCTGCGGGACGTTGAGAACCTGAAGCGGGAGATCACACCGCAAACCAAGGTGGTCTACACCGAGGTCTGCGCGAACCCGGTGCTGCGGATGGCGGATATTCCGGCCATTGCAGAGATCGCCCATGCCAATGGTGCAGTGCTGGTGGTGGACAACACCTTTACCACGGCTGTGGCCATCCGGCCGGCGGTCATGGGGGCGGACGTGGTGATCAATAGCATGACAAAATTCATGAACGGACTCAGCGACGCCATCGGCGGTTCTGTCACAGGACCGAAGGAAATCATCGACCGGGTGAAGATGCACACCATCCTCTGCGGGACAGCCGGAGATCCCTATGCCGCCTTCACCATGCTGAAGAACTTCGGCACCATGGAGCTGCGGGTCAAGCGACAGATGTCCAATGCTGCAAAACTGGCTGCTGCCCTGGAAAAGCTGCCCCATGTGGCCAGAGTAAACCATCCCAGTCTGGAGAGTTTCCCACAGCGGGCTCTGGCAAAAAAGCTGTTCCGCTCTGATGCGGAAATCTGCGGCATCTTGAGCGTAGAACTTCCGGAGGACATCGGGCAGGTGGACGATTTTATGCGCAGACTCCAGCTGGTCCGCTATGCCGGTACATTGGGCGGCATCCACACCACCATGATGCACCCTGTCTCCACATCCCACAAGGATGTGCCCGACAATGACCGGCGGGCAATGGGCATTACGCCCGGCTTGATCCGAATCTCGGTGGGCATTGAAGATGTCGAGGATCTCATCGTGGATTTCACCCAGGCACTTCACGCATTTGACAAGATCTGATACAGAACCAAAATATAGAATCTGGGGAGAGAAGAAACTATGGAAAGACCGGAAAAGAATGTACATACCCGCAACGGGAATACCTTTTCTCTGGCAGCCATTGTTGTGACAAGAGCCACTGTGGCCGTGCAGGGGGAGAGGGGGAAGCAGGCATGAATAAACTGTTTCACTCGAAGGAAAAGGCACCCAAAGAAAAGCGCAGCCCGACCCTTGCCCTTTCTGCGGCAGCGCTGGCAGCGATCTGCATCTTCATAGCCGTTGGCGTCGGCCCGCTGGGAGCGGATGTTTCGATCATGCTGTTCCTGTCATGGCTGGTATTTGCACCCTTTGGGGCGTATCTCGGATTCAGCTTTTCCGAACTGGAAAGTGCGGCCTATGACATGGCGAAAAAGGGCTTGTCAGCCTCTACCATCATCATGGCCGTCGGCATTACCATTGGTACCTGGATGGCCTCCGGTACGGTGCCTACCGTGCTGGTACTCGGGCTAGAACTGATCACCCCGCA
>CASEPH010000291.1 GCA_949289625.1 uncultured Clostridia bacterium
CGTGGGCGGTGTGGCCGGAGGTGCCGTGGGAACAGCCATTCTTCCAGGAGTGGGAACGACGCTTGGGACTTTTGTCGGAGGAATGGCCGGCGGAGCAGCTTCGGGATATGTAAGCGATGCGCTTCTCAGCAAGATCTATGCGGGTGATGCGCAGGCAATGTATGATATTGTCTCGGAAAAGTTCCAGAGTCTAAGTGAAGATTACCTGGTCAGCGAAGAAGAGGGCGCTGCCATTACAGAAAAACTTCAGACAGTGCTGTCCGGTGAGACATTGGAGGAAATGTACGCCAGCGAAGACCGGGAAGTTTTTGCAGAAAATCTCATGGAGCCGCTCTTTGAGGAACAGGTGAAGCAGCGGGAGAAAATTGTTTTGCCTGCCGAAGACGAAGTGCGCACAGAAATGAAAGCAATGCTGCAGGAAATCGTATGTGTTCATTGAGCGCATGGGACAGAAACCAGCGGGGGAGAGGAGGACACAATGCAAAAGAATGGAGGAAGCGAGAAGAAAAAGGTTCCTATGATACAAATGCTTGCCGGAGTTTTTGCGGGGCTTCTTTTGATAATCGTGCTAGTGTTCGTGTTGGCGATACTTCCGCTGCAAAATGCGACAGAAGCGTACAACAGTGCGGTGGAAGAATACAATGTTGCAGCGGAGGATTACAATTCCATGCTTTCGCTCACCTGCGTTGATAACCTGGATGGGTTTCCTGAATCAGCTGAAAATCTGGAAATGGTCAATGAAGACCTGTTTTCTGTGATGAAGTCCTTCCTGGGCGGCAATACGGCAAAGAAAACGCAGGCAGACACAGAGACCTTAAAGGAGATCATGGAATATCTCTCGGATGATACGAAGATTATGGAACAGATCACGGCTCCTTCCGAAGCATGGGTAATGGAGCGTCTGGGCCGGGTAGAGGATATTCTTGAGATCCAGCCGGTGACTTCGGACAACGATCCCAACGGTCTTCTCCATCAGGAAAATGGAGGATATACAGCCTGCATCTATTTTACATCCACAGGCATTGAATCGGCGGGCGACAGTCCGGTATCCAGGGGCACGGACGGCGGAGGCGCAGTGGAGGTGTACAGCACCGTGCAGGACGCAGAAGCCAGGTGCGAGTATTTGAGTGGCTTTGACAATACGATCTTGTATACGGGCTCGTATGCCATCGTGGGAACGATGGTGATCCGCATCTCCTATGCATATACAGATGAAGCGCAGTATGAGATGACCGATCGTATAGCAAAAGCCTTTACACAGCTGGAAACCGACTGATGCTTTACAGGCCAGGATGAAAAAATTTGAAGATCAAGTTTGTTGGGAAGGAATAACCTATGAGCGAAAAAGAAAGCGAATCTGCACAGGTTTATGTGGCACCGGAACTGACGGAGCAGAAGTATGATCTTGACCAGATCGTTTTTGATCTGGATGCCCAAATGGATTTGCTGTCCAGCCATGCAGATGGCGGTGACTATCTGGCGGCGATTGGAAGCGGGCTGATTTGCGGTATCCTGGATGTCGTGTGGGGAGGAGCCTTTGATCTGCGGCGGGGCCGTAAGTGGAGCAGCAGCCAGATAGAGCAGTTTGTTGTGAAAGTGTCGCGTCTGACTGGCTACCCGGGAGAAGATCTGCAGGGAGCAGTACGCTTTTTGGAAAAGCGATTCTGCATTCCCAGTGACAAAAATACGCCGGATTTTGGCGGTGGACTGCAGCACCATCTCCGGGATTTTGCACACCATCCCACAGTGGCCGGGTTAGCATTTTCTCTGCTGACCCAGTTTACCCAAACTGCCTATGGAGTGGACACCAGCGGAGCGTTTGTGAGGGTTCCGGTTCCCAAAGAAGCTCTGGGACTGATTGGCAAAAATATTCCTGAAAAACTGTTCAACGGTGTGGTGGTCTGGTTTTTCCATCTGGTCAGTGATATGGCGGGTTCCAGCAGCACAGCCGGCAAAACGGGCGGGACCGGTATTCCTGGTCCGCTGCTGGCTATGGCAAAAGAGATGGCGGCGCTGCCTGTTTTTCAGGATAAAGATGGAAAGAACCAACTGTCTGTTTTTCTGTCGAAGCTTTTCAATGGAACACTTCTGGCGGAACATGATGAAAATGGAAAGATCCTGAAAGACACAAAATTGCAGATGGATCTTCGGGGAGAGCTGGGGCTTTTGGCCGAGCTGGCACGGCAGGCGCTGCCGGTAGCAGCCAATGAGTGCATGGTGCGGGCCTTTTACATGATCCGGAGATTGTCGGCAGCCATTCAGGAACGAAAGGCTGATTCCTGGCAATCCTTGAAGACGCTGGACTGGCAGAAAATCCTGCCGGTTCATTCGCCTGCGCTGACCCGAATGCTGACGGTTGCGACCGGCGTTTTTACCACAGTGGATTTCGGCGCGGCGCTGATCGGGCCTGGGAAGTGGTGGGTCTGTGTCAATTATGCAGGGATCGGCCGGTTTGCTGTGGCAATCGGACAGGATGTTGCGGTGGGCCTGCGGGCACGGGACCTTAAGCTGCTGAGAAAAATGTATGAGGAGATTCGCAGGAACACTTTCCGACAGGAGGATGCGGATCTCTATGAAAGGATCGGATGCGGTATGGATCAGATGGAATTTGGTTTGACCATGGAACAGGTGGAGATCCTGTACAATATCGAAGCCCTCAAAACAGAGTACGATGCGGAACATACCCAATGGCCAATTCACCGGGAAGCTCTCAAGAGTCTGAAACGGGAATGGCTGCAGGAATGGAAGAACTATATTTCAGCCGGGCTGCCAAGCTTCCTTCAGGTGGACCGTGCTGTAATGCATTGGTACACAAAAGAGGAACTGATCCGGAAAATCGAGGAGAATGAGCCGCAAAAGCCGTGGCTTCGGCTGGTGCTTCTGGAGGCCATGCTGTTTGAACCCTATTATCCTTTGAGCACTGAGCAGGTGAAAAAGGGCAAAGAAACCAAAGAGATTCCCAGCACAAAATACAAAGATCTCAATGGGCCGGCTGGTTAC
>CASEPH010000292.1 GCA_949289625.1 uncultured Clostridia bacterium
GTACCGTTCCGCCCCCAGGTTTTGACTGACAAAGGTAGACAGGGCCATGGCAAAGCAGGTGATAGGCAGAAAACCAAAGCCTTCAATTTTAAAATACACGCCACACCCTGCCATAGCTGCGGCACCAAACCGGTTGATGGAAGACTGTACGATCACATTAGCAAAGGAGATAATGGAATTTTGAAGGCCTGAGGGCAGACCGATTCGCAGGATCTCCCGCAGCATGGGACCGTCGTAGCGCACTTTTTTCCAGATCACCTGATATTCCGTCTTGCTTCTGCACAGCCGCCGGAAGGCCAACACCGCGCTGAGGCATTGAGAAATAGACGTTGCCAGCGCTGCGGATCCAACGCCGAATCCCATAACCGCCACAAACAGCAAATCCAAGACCACATTGACACAGGAGGAGATCATAAGATAGTAGAGGGGATGCTTGGAATCTCCCACGGCTTGTAGGATACCCACTGCAATGTTATAAAGGATTACCCCCAGCACGCCTGCAAAATACACCCGGAAATAGAGAATGGAGTTGGGCAACACCGCTTCCGGCGTTCCCATCCATCGAAGCAAAATCGGCGTCAGCGCAATGCCAAGCACGGTCAAGACGCAGCCTGACACAATACCGAAAAATACTGTGGCATGGATGGCTCTGCTGAGATCCTCAGCATCCCGTGCGCCAAAGTATCGGGCGATTACCACCCCGGCGCCCATGGCCACACCATTAAACAACCCGATCATCAAAAAGATCAGGCTGCCCGAGGAACTGACCGCAGCCAGGGCTTCACTACCAATGAAGTTACCTACAATCAGCGAATCTGCTGCATTATAGAGCTGCTGAAACAGATTCCCCAAAAAAAGCGGAATTGCAAAGCCAATGATCTTTTTCCATATGCATCCTTCTGTCAGCAAGGTTGCTCCCGAGGACTTTTCCATGGATACGGACGCTCCTTTCCAATTTTTGAACTCTTATTTGACGCAAGCAGACGCCCGCTTTTTTGCGGACGTCTGAATGGATCCTGTTATCCCTGAGAGGAAGCCATGGTTTCATCAATATGGCGATTGATCTGCTCGGTAAATTCCATGGCCGCATTGTACCCCATTTTTTTCTGGCGATTGTTCATGGCTGCCACTTCCAGAATCACAGCCAGATTTCGTCCCGGCTTGACCGGAATGGTCAGCATCGGGATCTGGACCCCCAAAATCGTTGTGGACTCGTTTTCGATTCCCAAGCGATCATAGGTCACATCATCCCGCCATGTTTCAAGGTTCACTACCATATCAATATTGGAGGAGTCCTTGACTGCGCCCATACCGAACAGCTTGGCCACATTGATAACACCAATGCCCCGAAGCTCGATATAGTGCCGGATCAACTCCGGTGCAGCGCCGGTGAGCAGATAGGCCCCCTCTTTTTTGATCTCCACCGCATCATCAGCGATCAGGCGGTGTCCTCGCTTCACCAGCTCGATAGCCGCTTCACTCTTTCCTACGCCGCTTTCTCCCAGCAGAAGCATTCCCTCGCCGTGGACCTCCACCAGAACACCATGCCGGGTCAATCTTGGCGCCAGATAGTGCTTGAGCGTTGCAATCATGGTGGAAACCAGCTCTGATGTGGTTTCCTCCGTGCGCAAAATGGTGATATTATGCTTTCTCGCCATGACCATGCATTCCGAACAAGGCTCCAATCCTCGGGCAAAAATCAGTGCCGGGGGCCGGAAGGAAAACAGCCGATCAAATGTCACCACCCGCTGTTCCGGCGTCAGTCCGGCAAGGTAGGTGTCCTCCACAAGTCCGATCACCTGCAGGCGCGCCGGTTCAAAGTGCTCAAAAAAGCCCGCAAGCTGCAGAGCCGGCCGGTTGACGTCTTCCACAATTATCTGAATCTTTTCAAAATCCGAGGCTTGAAACAGCATTTCCAGCTTAAACTCCTCGGTCAAATGCTGGAGAGATACCGTGTAAACAGACATGGTGCAGCTCCTTTTCCTGTTAGTCCTCTATATTATACCCACAAAGCGGGAGTTTGGCAACACTTCCCGGGACCTGTCCCCAGAAAAAATTAAAAAAAAGAAAAAAATAGTTGCATTTTTCCACGCATTCTGTTATGATATAAGCCGATGCTCAAAAGGCTATCTGCCATTTTTTATACGGCGAGGAGGTGCAGCTAGTGGCTAAATGTGATTTTTGCGGCAAAGGCGTGACCTTTGGTATCAAGGTTTCCCATTCCCACAGACGTTCCAACAAGGCATGGAAGCCCAATGTGAAGCGCGTTAAGGCAATTGTCGACGGTTCTCCGCGCCATGTATACGTCTGTACAAGGTGTCTGCGCTCCGGCAATGTCACCCGTGCGGTTTGATTTGCTCCCCCAGATTCCCGGTTTTCCGAGAATTTGGGGGTTTTTTCTATTGTTTTATACATAAATTTTATACCGCAGAGTTCCCGGAATTATGGGAACTCTGCGGTATTTGTTCTTATGCTTTGTCGCCCTATTAATCAGCCGGTGGGGGAGGAGGCGGCATCCCCGGACCAGGTGCGCCGGGACCGCCAGGAGGCGGCATCATCTTTTTCTCCGCATAGTCGTCGGTGAGGGACGGATCCGCCACAAAGGTAACGTTTTTCGCCGTAGGCAGAACGGTTCCTTTCGCCAATGTTCCATAGGTCACTGTGACCGGCTTTTCTGCCGTGATCTCTGCATTCGCCTCAACGTCAAGCACTGCCACCTTGCTGTCGCCTGTAACTGTCCACTTAGAGTCGGCCTCCAGCTTCAAAGATGTGGCATTGACTGTGCCCCGCAGTTCCGCACGCTTCAGGCAAACTTCCAGATAGGACCCTTTTTCCCGGTCCACATTGCCATTCGCCTGCATCTCCGTCAGGTTGGCTACCAGCCGTCCGCCTGCCTTGGCAAAGGCCAGGTTTCCGTCGGCAGGGGGTGCGATGGTGACATGGTCCAGATTCATCACCGCTTTGCCATCCTCTGCGCAGAGAATACTGCCCACTGTGGAGGATAGCTTTCCGCCAAACATATGGATGTAGGAATACTCCGGGCTCATGGAGTTGTGGGTGTTAAGGCCCACCGTTCCGGTGAGGTCGCAGTCATAGAGATAGGTGTGTCCCAGGGAATGGGCCACCATGACCGCTTCGCAGCCCTTGGATACAAAGGTGGAGTTGTAGGCGGAAATGATGGATTTTCCCGCCGTATAGATTCCAGGGGAACCAGCGATTTCCGTGGTGGCATGGATGTCCCGCACGGTGATATAGCCGCCCTGGAAATCCGTGGCCAATGCACCGGAGTTTCTTCCGCCGGTATGGATCACCGTGCCGTTGCAGTACACATGACCCCCATAGGAGGCATCCACGCCATGGCCCTGCCGGTTATTGGTGTCGATGGTACCACCCTCAATAACTACCGCACCACCAAAAATGGCATAGGCCCCGTTGGCGGTGGAGGACTCGTGGCAGACGATCTTGGGATTCACCAGGGTAACATGGCTGGTCTTTTGGTTGGAAAGTACCGCCGCGGAAAAACCGTATTTGCTGCCCAGCTCATTCCGCAGATCTTCCTGGGTCATCTCTCCCCAGCCATGGATCTCCGGGTTATTTAAATACAGTGTACCGCCGTCTCTGGCATAGATTGCGGAAGATCCTGCGGTACCGGTGGACGCAAATGTGGCCTTATCCGTCCTCCGGTCCGTGATTTCCTCGCCAATCACCGTATAGGCGGATTCCGCCGCCATACGGGCTTCTACCTCCGGTTCCGGCGCCGTGGGGACGGGCATGTTTTTTAAAGGATCCATATTCCATTCCTCGCTTTCAAATATCCCGGCAAGCCGGGGTTTCTTCCCATTCAATGTAGCACAGTTTTCTTTAGAATCCAAATGATTTTGTAAAAATGGCACAAAGAGACTCTCAGAAGTCATTTTGATGTTCCGGGTTTTTGACAAAAAACAAAAAACCCGCTAGTTTCGGGGAAAAATCCCTCGACTACAGTGAAAAATTGTTGTATGCTTATTGCCAGGATCTTCGCAAAGGAGCGCATCAGTATGGAGGAACAAAATAGTTCCAGCTTTGTCAGCGGTATGCGGGTAGGCATTCCCATCGGGCTGGGATATTTCGCAGTGGCCTTTACTCTGGGCATTGCTGCCAAACGTGCCGGCCTCACTGCATTTCAGGCCGCTCTGGCCAGTTTACTCACCAACGCCTCCGCAGGACAATACGCCGGTTTTACCGTAATCGCCGAGAGCGGTACCTATTTCCAAATGGCCATTATGATCCTGGTGGCCAACGCCCGCTATCTGCTGATGTCCTGTGCTCTGACCCAAAAGCTCCGTCCCGAAACCAGCCTCCGGCATCGGATGCTGATTGCCTTTGATGTCACCGACGAAATCTTCGGCGTCAGCATTGCTGCGCCCGGCTGGCTGAATCCCTTCTTTACCTATGGCGTGATCTGCGTGGCCGCACCCGGCTGGTGCATCGGCACCTATCTGGGGGTTTTCGTGGGAAATCTGCTGCCAGCCAGTCTGGTTTCCGCCCTTAGCGTGGGACTGTACGGCATGTTTTTGGCGGTAATCATTCCCCCGGCACGGAAAAACAGGATTGTAGCTGGTCTGGTGGCCCTGTCTATGGCGCTCAGTTTCCTGCTCTCCAAGCTGCCAGTGACCGAGGCCTGGTCCTCCGGCACCAGGATCATTCTGCTCACCATTGTAATCTCCGCCGCTGCCGCACTGCTGTTTCCGGTCCAGACGGAACAGCCAGAAGCTTCGGAAGGAGGGACTGCATCATGAAAGGAAACCCCTACATTTATATCTTCATCATGGCAGGCGTCAGCTATCTGATCCGGGTCCTGCCCTTGACGCTGATCCGGAAGGAAATCCAAAGCCGCTTTCTCCGGTCCTTTCTCTATTACGTCCCCTATGTGACTCTGGCAGTGATGACCTTTCCGGCCATTATCGAAGCCACCAAGAATCCCGTGGCAGGTGCATTGGCCCTGGTGGTGGGAATTCTGCTGGCCTGGTTCGGCAGAAGCCTGTTTACCGTGGCCGTTCTGTCCTGTCTGACGGTGTTTATTACGGAGTTGATCCTGTAAATACCGCTTTCCCCCCATTCCATTGATAAAATACAAGACCCGTGCAGCGGAAGCATTCTGTAACTTCCTGCCGCACGGGTCCAGTTTTATGCCTCCACGTCAAAGCGGTACACCGTGGTGTGGTCGTATACCGCCCCGGCCCGAAGAATGGGTTTTTCAAATGCTTCTATGGCCATGGCGTTGGGGAAATACTGGGTCTCCAGACAAATCCCATCCCGAGGACCGTAGTTTCTTCCGCCCTTGCCTCGGCCCTCCACATAATTGCCGGAATAGAGCTGCACCCCAGGCATATCCGTCTCAGCCGTCATGGTGATCCCCGTCTCCGGGCTGCGAAGCCAGGCAAAGGCTTGAAGTGTTCCTCGGTTCTCCAGTATATAGTTGTGATCGTAACCTCGGCAAAGCAATAGTTGCTCTTCATGATTCCCCAGATCCCTGCCAACGGTCTTTTCCTCCGTAAAATCAAAGGCAGTTCCCCGAACGGGAAGGATCCGCCCTGTGGGCAGGGTATTTTCATCGTTTTCCGTGAAAAATTCCGCCGCCATACGAAGCCGCTGGCCCAGGGGATTTTGGCCGCCGCTGAGGTCAAAATAGCTGTGATTGGTCAGATTTACCACCGTGTCCCGGTCCGTCGTCGCCAGATAGTGGATTTTCAGGGCGTTGCCCAAAAAAGAAAAGGTCACCGTAAGCTCCAAGTTACCAGGATAGCCCTGATCCCCGTCCGGCGAACACAGCTTCATGGCAAGTTCGTCTCCCAAAATCTCTGCGGTAAACATCCGGCGGTCAAAGCCCTCCATTCCTCCATGGGAATGGTTGGGGCCACTGTTTTTCTCCAACTGGTAGGTGGTTCCTCCCAGCGTAAATTGCCCGTTCCCAATCCGATTGGCGTGCCGTCCGATGGTGGCACCAAAATACACCTGGCCCTGTTCATAGTCCGTCAAGGAGTCATAACCCAAAACCACATCCCTGAGGCAGCCGCTGCCATCCGGTACCACAATGGATTGTATCGTGGCCCCATAATCCAGCACATCCACATAGGCACCCGCTTCGCCAAAAATCCTGTACCGATGCACCGGCGTGCCATCGGCACATACTCCAAACGGCATTTTTTCGATCATTCCCGCGCCTCCTCACGCCATTGTCGCGTCCTGTTTTTTCAGCTTTATGGGAGAGCCGTCTAAAATCCGGCTCCATAAACCACTCTGCCGCCACGCCCAGGTTTTTTCAATGGCAGACTGCTTCCGTGGCTTGTTCCTTTGCTGCCTACATTATATCAGTGCCCCTCCCTTTGTCAAGCCGCACACCTCCTGGTGCAGAGAACCCCCAGGCCAACCGGTCTGGGGGTTCTCAAGGGGTAGAGAGGAAAATGGATGGGATAAACGCGAGGGTTCTTGCTGCTTCCAAGGTTAGGATATCAAACAGCTGTTTCGATTTTAAAAACAAATTATGGACAGTTTGTAAAGGATCTCAGTTTTTCGTAGGATAGACCCGTTCCACAGTTTCCACCAGCACGGGAATTTCATCGTGATAATGAAAACCCATTCGCTTTGCCAGATCCGCATATTCCTCATGCTTTTGGTTCAGCCAGCCCTCCCGATCCAACTCAGGGTTGTCCTGGCGGCACAGCTCCTCCGAAATCTCCGGCATGGGGGCAATGGTGATATCCGTGGTGTGGAGAATCACACAAGGATTTCCGTAATAATCCATGACCATGGTGTAATCTCCCACCTGGGGCATACGCTGTCTGGTGGTCAGATAGGCCGGAACACAATGACTGATGGCAGTCCGCTCCCCGGAAAGAAATTGTTCCATCGCGGCGACAGAAGCCTCCTCACTATCGCCAAAATAGGTATAGTTCTGCAATACCGTATTTCCCGGCGTTCCGGTTTCCTCCAAAAACGCGCCCCAAAAATCTGCATAAATATCATCCATGAACAGCACCTCCTGTTTTTTGTATTGTAACAAAAAACCGCAAATCTTGCAAATCGCCGCAGGAAAACTCCTGCGGCGAATCCCAGATTATGCAGGCCGAACGGTCAGTTCCTGGATCAAGCCGTCCTCTGTAGCCGTCTCGATGGTGGCACGAGCCGAAAGGTAGGTACCGCCGTAGGCCACCAAAAAGTTGGCGGAGGTTTCACTCTCGATCACCGGATCCGTAATGGAGAGGATCCGGAACGTAAACTTGTGGTGGAAGAACATTTCAATGGCTTCCCGTCCATACACATGATAGTTGTCTCGATTGGTGCCGATGGGGCAGTAGTCAAAATAGCGGCAGTGGGGCGCAAAGCAGGCTGCCAAAGCCTTATAGTCTCCGTTCAGCATGGCCTCAATGTATTTTTCGATCATAATGAATGTCGCCTCCTTAATAGACTTTCTCCGTGTTCAGCAGGGCGTCGGTACCGCCGTCGCAGAACAGCACGATCCCGTTGATACCATGGGCCTGCTGCGAGACCAGAAATACAATGGAACTGGCAATATCCGAAGGATCCATCAGCTTTTCCTGTCCATAGAGGGTGGGGATAGGCAGAGCCAACACTGCCACCCGTTCCTGGGGCGAAAGCTTTGCGGTCATGGCCGTTTCCACATTGCCGGGGGCGATGGCGTTGATCCGCACTCCCTGCGAGGCCCAGTGGGCGGAGACCCGGCGCATCCAACGAGCCAGAGCATATTTGGTCGCCACATACATGGCATGACCGTCCCGCTTGCTGTCCAGCTTATCCATCAGGGCCAGCACCCGCTGTTCATCCATCTGATTGTTCAAAAGGTTTACCACATCCATGCGGGCAGCGCCCTGGGAGATGGTATTGGAGGCCACCACAACACAGGCGCCCTTACGCATTTTGAGAAGATCAAAGACGCCTTCCGCCAGCCGCATGGAGCCAAAATAGTTCAGGGAGATAATCAGCTTAAGATTTCCGCAGGAATTGGAAACGCCGGCACAGCAGATCATGCCGTCCATGCCTTCAGAACAAAGGGCGTGGAGCCGGTCGATGACCTCCTGCCGGCCCTCCGGCGTTGCCAGATTTGCCGAAATGTCCCCGTTGTTTACATCAATGTTGTAGACCAGGTGCCCCTGCGCCCGCAGGTATTCCACAGTCTTGGCTCCAATGCCGCTGGAGCCACCGGTTACTGCATAGATGCCCATAGTTACATCTCCTTTTTGGGGTATCAGTCCGAAGCAATCCGGAATGTATTGCTTCTTCTGTATGTCATGTTTTCATTATACTGGTCAATCTCCCCATTGTTTAGGTTAAAACCCACAAATCAGCAAAGTCAATTTGGGAATATTGCCTATTTATCGCTGGGGAGGATCCGCACCGTCAGGAGAATCTCCCCAGCCTTCTCCTGACGGTTCAAATCGGCCTGAACGCCGCTGCCTTGCAAGGCAGCTGTATCTCTGGCCACCCGCTCCAAAAACAATCGGGTATCTCTCCGCCGCAGTTTTTCATTTTCCGGCGGTATCCCATTGGCAAGGAACGCATCAATATATCGTTCCGTTTGCGCCACACTCAGTCTCCGGGCCACAATCTCCCCCAACAGCCGCAGTCGCGTGGACTCCCCTTCCACCCGAAGCAGCTCTCTGGCATGGCGTTCGCTGAGTCCAGCCTCCGTCAAGGCCTGCCGGACTCTGGGACTGTGCTGCAGCAAACGGAGCTTGTTGGCAATGGCGGATTGACTTCTGCCCAACTTTCTGGCAGCCTGTCCCTGGGTCAGCCCGCTGTGCTGCAGATACCGCTGCAACAGCTCCGCTTCATCAAAGTAATGCAGATCCTCTCGCTGCAAATTTTCTGTCAAGCCAATCAGCTCCGCATTTTGGGCGTCCATTTCCAACAGAATGCAGGGGACCTCCCCAAGTCCCGCCATTCTTGCCGCCATAAGCCGCCGGTTCCCCGACACTACAAGATATTGATTGCCGCTCTTTCGGACCGTCAGCGGCTGCAGGATCCCCACCTGCTGGATGCTGGCCGCCAGCTCCTGCAGCGTGGCTGTCTCCCGCTGCCTCCCCGCAACACCGGGCTGTATCAGCCGAATCGGCAAGTACAGCAGCTTATGCGTCATTTCATAGGTCATTTTGCGTCCTCCCCCATCCAGCTTGCTTCATTTGTTCAGCCATAGTATACCAATATGTGGTATTTCTCTCCACTGTTTTTTGTCGAAACGCGCCGCGATATGGAAAATTTTGTATCTCTCATAGCCTCAAACCACAACGTCTTGTGGTTTTCGCCCCATTGACGAACCGGGACGAAATCAGTACAATACAGAAAGACATTTGGTCAGATCAACAGGGAGGAATTATTTATGGAACACAAAACGCAGCCGGAATATTCCTGGCAACTGGCGGATGCATCGCAGATTTCTGGTTCCGTCGCGATTTCGGTATGTTATCAGCTGGGGATTATGGAGGCACAGCTCGGGGATACCGGCGCCTGTTTTGCCCCGGATCTGCCGGTGAGCCACGAAGAGATGGTGACACTAGTGGGGAAAGCTGCCGCAGTGGTGGGACATCCTCCCAAGGATCTGGAGACGTTTTCCGTGGAGAATCCCCCGCTGACTCGCCGGCAAGCGGCGGAAATTCTTTTGGATGTGATGCAGCAAAACGGACTGACCATGGTTCCGGTCAGCGGGAGTTGCCGGGAATACACCATTGCCGAAGGGACCACCTTGATCGCCCCGGAAGGAAAAAGGCTGACCATCACCGTGGATGGTGTGGAAACTCCTCCTGTCCCCGGCACTTATCGCGGGCAAGTCGTTATCACGGTGGAATAGGATTGTTCAAAAAAGTTTACTTACGTCCTCCAAAGTTTTTTGCTAAAATGGAAATCAAAGGAGGCATGGCATATGGATACGTTGTCTACGATTTTCAGCCGAAAAAGTGTTCGTCATTATTTGGAAAAGCCTATTCCCCGGGAGACGCTGGATACAATTTTAAAAGCCGGCACCAGTGGTCCCAGCTGCGTCAACGCCAAGGACTGGGCCTTCCTGGTGGTCCAGGATCGGGCAACGCTGCAAAAGATGGCGGAGGCCAATGGCCGACCAGCAGATCCTCTGAAGAAGGCTGCTGCGGGGATTTTGATTCTGGGGGATCTAAATCGGGCCTTTCCACCGGCCAAGGACTACTGGGTCATTGATGGGGCCATTGCAGGCCAGAATATGGTGCTGGCGGCACAGGCTTTGGGAATTGGCTCGGTATGGCTGGGCACCTGGCCTCAAATGGAGCGTGTGGAAGCGCAGCGCAAGCTGTTTTCCCTGCCGGAGCATTGGATTCCCCACTCTATTTTGGCACTGGGATACCCTGACCCGTCGGCCGGTCCCGAGGATCGTCCCCCGAAACGTGAGGAGCCTTACACAAATTTCATTCACTACGAGCATCTATGACAGCCAGGGCAGGCCCACAGGACCTGCCCTGGTTCAGCATGTCAAAATAACCTCGTAGAGTTTCGCCGCCGCAGCGGCGAAATAGGGTAACATCATTTTCCGCCGGGGCGTGTACATGGCGGAAAATACTTCTCGGCCTGAAAGTGTGGACATTGGTCAGGATGCGGCCAATGTCTGCGCGCATCAGGCCGCAAGCCCTCTGTCGGAAAAGCCGTTCGGCTTTTTCGACAGTCTCAGCAGCCAGGGCAGGCCCACAGGACCTGCCCTGGCTGCTTGTCACCCCGTTCCATCAAGGGCTAATCCAGGCCTTTCCCCGACGGGCATTTCTTGACAGTACCCTGGAACTATGGTATATTCAGGTTGAAATTGATGCACTGTGCGAAATTCCTGCAGCGTCTGTCTGAGCTTGTTCCAATCTGGAAATACCAGAAGCAGAGACCCGGGCGTGTCTTCGCCGGTTCGCCGCAACAGCGGTACAGTCAGGAGGTTCTATATGCAGGCTAAGCAAAACAGCTTTTTTTATCATATCTATTGTATTGTGCGGCAGTGGCTCTCCTCCCAGTGGGAAAGCAGCATGGTCATTCACTGGCTGACCCATCAGCGAAACGTCACGGGCCCTTTCATGGGTCGCTGGGTCCAATGGTTCCATGCCCGCTACTGCAGCCTGTTCCACAGACTGCGTCTGCCAAAGCTTTTGGCGGGCAGCCTTTTTTTGCAGCCACTATTGTTTGTCTCTCTGGCGGTAGTTCTTCTGCCTCTGTTGCCCACCATGGGGATCATGGCGCTGGTATGCGCCTCTTTTTTCTCCCTGGCCCTCTGTCTGGGGGTAGATAGGACTCGTTCTCTTTGCCCCAGTCCCCTCAACAGCTATGTCCTGCTCTACGCCGTAGTTTATCTCTACGCCACCTTGACTTCCACCTCACTTCAGGGCAGCCTCTTCCCCGGTCTGCTGACCATTCTTTTTGTCCTGTTCTTCTTTGCAGTAACTTCCTGCGGCATTCGGCAGGAAACGCTGCCAAAGCTTTTGGGTGCAATGGTTGGCGTGGGTGTTCTGGTCTCCCTGTACGGGTTTTATCAGGCCGTCTTTCCCAGCCAGTTCCGGAATGTCTGGACGGATACGGACATGTTCTCTTCCATTGCGTTTCGGGTCTATTCCACCCTGGAAAATCCCAATGTGCTGGGAGAATACTTCCTGCTCGTGATTCCTCTGGGTGCGGCACTGCTGGTAACGGCACGTTCCTGGAAAGGAAGGATCCTTTGGCTGGCAGCTTGCGTCATCATGGGCGTGTGCTTGATTTTGACATATTCCCGGGGATGTTATCTGGGGCTGCTCTTTGCCATGGCCATGTTCCTGGTACTCAAAGATCGCAGATTTTTGATTCTGGGGATCGTTGCTGTGGCCCTGTGTCCCCTGTATCTGCCGGAAACCGTGCTGTCCAGATTTACCAGCATTGGTGATATGGGCGACACCTCCACCTCCTACCGGGTCTATATCTGGATGGGCACCCTGGCCATGCTGAAGGACTACTGGTTCTGCGGCGTTGGTCCCGGAACAGAAGCATTTAATAAGGTCTACCCCGAATATGCCTACAATGCCATTACCGCCCCCCACTCCCATAATCTCTATCTGCAAATCACCTGCGATACCGGCATTGCCGGATTTGTGATCTTCCTGTTGCTTCTGGTGGGATTTTACCGTTGGATGTTCACCGCCATCCGGCAGGAAACAGACAAACAGCTGAAAACCTTCCAAATTGCCGGAGTCTCGGCCGTTTCCGGCTTTCTGCTGCAGAGCATGACAGACTATACATTTTATAACTACAGAGTCATGCTGCTATTCTGGGCAATGCTGGGGCTGTGCGTACTGTTTGCCCGACCGGGGCACAAGGCTCCGGTGGAAACGGAGGCTGCCCATGATTAAGGTGCTCAACATTTTGACAGACAGCAACATCGGCGGTGCGGGCCGGTGTCTGATCAACTATCTCAAATACTGTGACCGGGACCGGTTTTCCGTTCAGGTGGTGCTGCCTCGAAACAGCAAGCTAAAACCGGAAGTCACGGCGCTGAATGTACCTGTCATAGAAGCGGACGGCATCGCAGAACAGTCCTTTTCCTTTGCGGGCGTGGGCATTCTAAAAAAGATCATTCAGGCCGAACAGCCGGATCTGGTCCACACCCATGGTTCTCTCAGCGGTCGGATCGCCGCCCGTCAGTGCGGAGCCAAGGTGATCTATACCCGCCACAGTGCGTTTCCGGTGCCATCTTATCTGCACCGAGGGCCGGGCAGATGGCTCAATGGCTGGATCAACAGCCATTATGCCGACAGCATCATCGCCGTCAGTCCCGCCACTGCGCAAAATCTCACCGACAGCGGCGTTCCGAAGAAAAAAATCACCGTGATGATGAACGGCGTGGAGCCCCTGCAGCGCAGCACCCCGGAGGCCTGCGCACAGCTGCGGCACACTCTGAAGATCCCGGAAGGCGTATTCACCGGCGGTATCTTTGCTCGGCTGGAACCTTACAAGGGACATCAACTTCTGCTGGAGGCAGCCAAAAAGCTGCTGGAACAGGGCAGAGACTTTCGGTTCCTGATCTGTGGCACCGGCCCCCAGGAGGAAGCCATCCGCACCGGCATTGCGGAATTGGGTCTGGAGCGTCATGTGCTTTTTCTGGGCTTTGTACAAAATGTGGCGGAGATCCTCAGCATTCTGGACATTCAGCTCAACTGCTCCTATGGTACCGAAGCCTCCAGCCTTGCGCTGATTGAAGGCATGAGCCTGGGTCTTGCCACGGTAGCCAGCGACTACGGCGGCAATCCCTGGCAAGTGGACGACGGCACAACGGGGCTGCTGTTCCAGACCGGTAACAGCGATCATCTGGCAGAGCAAATCGCCAGACTGATGGATGATCCGGAGCTCCTTTCCTCCCTGCGGTCCAATGCGCTGGAGGCCTATCGCAGCCGTTTTACCGGGGAGATTTTCGCCAAAAATATTGAGCGTGTCTATACGCAAACGCTGGCGCACAAGTGAGGTATCAACAATGGAAGAACAGAAAAAACGCAGACATCCCAATTTTTTTGATATTATTTTCGTGGTGGTGATCCTGGCTGTGGCAGCTGTGGCCTATTTCCTCAGCCACGACAGTGCTTCGGGGCAAACTACCGTCACCCGCAGCTATGTCCTGGAATTGACCCAGCTGCAGGAGGGTATGGAATCCTATGTTGCCGTGGGAGACACGGTGACAGACAACGTTAAAAATTATGAGATCGGAACCGTCACAGACGTTCAGGTTGTCCCCTACACCTCCGCTGTAACAGACGAAGAGGCCGGTATTGTAAAACAGGCCCCCATGAACGGCTATATCTCCCTGCAGCTGACCATTGAAGTCGACACTGTAGAAACGGATTCTCAGATCTCTACGGAAAGCGGCTATGTCCTGCGGGTAGGTACCTCCGTCTCCTGTACGGTAGGTTCTCTACGGGGCAGCGGCTACATTCTGCAGTTGGATCGGTGAGGAGGTGGACAGCTTGAAAAAACACAGATTCAGTTGGATTGACGGCCTCATTATTGCCGTGGTGCTGGTGTTGATTGCAGGCACCTGCGTCAAGTTTCTGGTCAAGGACAAGACCTCTGCCACAAGGCAAACCGTCTCGTTTACCTATGAATTGAAAATCAGCAGCGTCCGCCAGTACACCGTTGACGCGCTGCAGGTTGGGGACACCCTCTACGAAGAAGAAGGGAAGGGCGCTGTAGGCACCATTTCCAGCATAACCACCACCCCTGCAAAGGCCACCATTTATCTGCCGGACGGAACCATTTCCGAAGGAATCAGTGACGAGCGGATGGATGTGGTTTTGACCGTTACCGCAGAAGGCTATCCGGAAGATGGCGGCTACAAAGTGGGAACCTATCATATCCTGGTAAACAGCAGCGCCGTCTATTTCACCAAGTATTCCATTTGGAATGCCACCGTGTGCGCCATTGACTGAGGTGTTTGCATGAAAATACTGATGACGCTCATGAGCCTTGACATCGGCGGTGCTGAAACCCATGTGGTGGAACTGGCCAAGGAACTGCAGGGACGGGGCCATGAGATCATAATCGCCTCCAATGGCGGCGCCTATGTGCCGGAACTGGAACAGGTCGGAGTTCGGCACGTCAAGATTCCCATGCATCGCCGGAATTTCAAGTCCATGTGGGTTTCTCTGCGGCTGCTCCGCCGTCTGATCCGGGAGGAGCAGCCGGATCTGGTCCATGCCCATGCCCGGATTCCCGCGTTCCTTTGCGGAATTCTGCAGCGATCCATGCACTTCCCCTTCATTACCTCGGCCCACTGGGTCTTTGCGGTAACACCGCTGCTGCGGCTGATGACCAACTGGGGTGACAGGACCGTAGCTGTCAGCGAGGATATTCGGGCATATTTGATGGAAAACTACCGAATTCCGGGAGACCAGATCCATGTAACCATCAACGGAATCAACACCCGGCAATTCAGTCCCGGCCCTCCCGATCCCGCTCTGAAACAGGAGCTGGGACTGGGGGATGGTCCGGTTGTGGTATTGGTGAGTCGACTGGACGAATCCCGCGCCCTTGCCGCCAAGCGGCTGATTGAAATTGCCCCAGACCTTTCCAAGGCAGTGCCCAACGTGGAACTGCTGCTGGTGGGCGGCGGAGATCGAGAAGCACAGCTGCGGTCCCTTGCCCAAGAGATCAACAGCGTTTGCGGACGAACCGTGGTCCATATGACTGGACCCAGGACGGACGTGGCAAAACTGCTTTCCCTTGCCACTGTATTTGTGGGGGTCAGCCGTGCCGCTCTGGAAGCCATGAGCACCGGATGTCCCACGATTCTGGCCGGTAATGAGGGCTACGACGGCATTCTGACGCCGGACAAGCTGGAATCCGCCCAGGCCTCCAATCTTTGTTGCCGGGGCAGCGAGCCAGTCACCGGTGAAGGACTGCTGCGGGATTTGACCGCCCTTCTGTCCATGTCCGACGATCAGCTGCGGCAGCTGGGCGATTTTTGCGCTCGGGTGATCCGGGAACAATACTCCGTGCAGCGCATGACGGAGGACTATTTGGCTGCCTATGACCAACTGCTGCATCCGCAAAATCCGATTCACGCCGTGATCTCCGGATATTATGGATATGGCAATTTGGGAGATGACGCGATCCTTCTATCCGTGGGCAGACAGCTTGCCACGCTTCAGCCGCCGGTTCGTCTGACGGTACTCTCCAGAGTCCCGCGGCGGACCGAGGAAACCTACGGCTTTCGGGCCGTGGGCCGGTTTTCCCCGTTGGGGGTTTTAAAAGCAATTCGAAATTGCGATATTTTGATTTCCGGCGGCGGAAGTCTTTTGCAGGATTGTACCTCCGTCCGTTCTCTGTCCTACTACCTGGGCATCATTCGTCTGGCACAACATCTACACAAACCAGTGTTTCTTTGGTCCAATGGCATCGGTCCGCTCCAACGGCCAAAAAGCCGAGAGGACGTGCGAAAAACTCTGGAACGCTGCCAGGCCATCACCTTACGGGACCAGGACTCTCTGCATATGCTTCAGGAGCTGGGGCTCTCCGAAAAAACGCTGACCGTCACAGAAGATCCCGCCTTTGCCCTGCCGCTTCCGCCTGAAGCAAAAACCAATTACCTTTTGGAGCAGTTTGGCCTATCTCCTCATTCGCCTTCCATCGGCATCTCTGTCCGTTGGGCGGCAGGTATGGAACGGGCTGCCGGAGAATTTGCCTGTTTGGGGGACCGGATTGTCCGGGAACTGGGCAGGAATGTGGTATTTTTGGTCATGCAGGAACCCGATGATGAGGCCATCATTGCGGACATTCAGCGTCGGATGGAGGAACGCTCCTATGTGGTCCGCACCCCAGACAGACCGGAGGATATGCTGGGAATCATCCACGCCATGGATGCCCTGGTTTCCATGCGGCTGCACACCATCATATTTGCGGCCAAGGCCAGGGTCCCGGTGGTGGGCTGTATCTACGATCCCAAGGTAGAGACCTTTTTGAAGCGTCTTGGAATGCCGGACTGCGGCTCACCGAAAGACATGACTGCTGACGCTGCGTTTTCCGCGCTTCAGCAGCTTCTACAGGATCAATCAGCCGTCAAGGAGCAATTGGAGCAGCAGGTGCATCAGATTGAACTGCGTGCCGAGGAAGCCCTGCATTTGTTTGAAGCTACAGTACAAATGTATAAGGAACACGATGGCCCTCGTCATATGGACACATAGGAACACGTTTATTCTCCCAATTGTTCTAGGGCTTTGCCCTAAAGGAAGTATTACCGGAGTAACGAGAGGAGGTCATTCCCATAAAAACCATCAGACCCACTTACTGTGACCGGTTCTCCTGTGCAGGAGAGCTCTGCCCAGCCCCATGTCAGGCACCTCTGGATATGACGTGGACCCGGACCTCGGGAGGCGTCTGTGAAATTGGTCTGTCTCTTGCCTGCCCCAAAGCTGCAGAGCTGATTCTACTGCACGAAGCACCCACAGTTTACCGCGAATCGGAGGAGGCGCATCTCCTTCTGGCTCCTGCAACGGAAGCAGAAGCCAGAATTTATGACGCCAGAAAAACCATGGAGTTGCTTCTGCAGGATCGAACCATAGGGTTTCGTCCGGGACTGGTCCTGGCCCTGACCTATAGCGCCGCGTTGGAGCCATTGATTGGCGCCAAGAACCGCTACGCCTACGAGGAACTGGACTGGGGCTTTACGGAGCAGCCTCATCGGCAATTTCAGGCCTTGGCACAATTCCTGGGGAGCTGGGAATTGAAGCGAAGCGATATGTGTAATTTGCTTTGGGAGTTTCAGCAACTCTGCGCGGGAGACGATATTTTGACCCGGCATTTGGAAAAAACGCTAAAGGTATTTCAGGCCCTCAGTGGAGAGGAATACCGGCTGCAGCGGGATCAATTTGACCAATATATGAGCGCCAGGGAATATCTCTTCGAAAATTTGCTCAGCTATTACCTTCATCGCTATTTTGCAGCAAACGCCGACGAGCAAACCGTCGCACCGGGCGTAAAACTGATGGTTGTCAGCGCTACGCTGCTGCGCGCCCTTTCGGCGCGAATTTGGTGGGAAACAGGAACCGTGACAGACGAAGCCTTTACCGCGCTTTGCTGGCGTTATGCCAGATGCGTGGAAGAGACACCTGCAATTGCCTCTATGCTGCACGCCCACTTGGGTCAGATGCCCCTGTTTAGCTGGGATCGGCTGCAGCGCCTGCTGTGGCAATAGCCCCTGTCAAAAGGATCTGAAACTGGATCGAAGCTATAAATACGCATAAAAGAAATCGGGTGGATTACCGCATGACCGGTCATCCACCCGATTTCTTGTTCGGCCTAATGCTTCTCACCCGTTTCCACAACACACTTGTTGTGGAAACGCCCGGCACGACCAACGCCGTGCCGGGCTTGAGAGGGAACAAATTAGAAGTAGTAGAGCTCCTTGGCCGCACGGGTCAGCTCTTCTCTGTCATCGGGATGGGCCAGGCCGATGAGCAGCTTGGCGCGCTCCCGAACGGTGGTACCGCGGAGATCGGCAATGCCGTTTTCCGTAACAACATACTGGATGTAGTTCCGCTGATGGGTGACCACTGCGCCGGGCGTCAGGGTTGCCTTGATCTTGGGGAGACCCTTCTTGGTACGGGACTGGAAGCAGAGGATGCCCTTGCCGTGCTCTGCAAAGTAGGTGCCCAAGGTGAAGCAGAAGCCGCCACCGGAACCGGAATACTGAACAGGGCCAATGGACTCCGCGCAGACCTGACCAGTCAAGTCGATTTCCACCAGGGTATTGATGGAGACCATGTGATCCTGCCGGGCAATATTATGGGGGTTCAAAACCTCAGGGCCGGGCTTCATCACGCACTTGGGATTGTTGTGCAGATACTGATACAGCTCGTGGGTACCGTCGGCAAATACGCCCACATGGAGGCCCTTATCATAGGCCTTCCGGGCACCGGTAATTACGCCGGCATCGATCAGGTCCGCCATGGAGGAGGTGAACTGCTCGGTGTGCAGGCCCAGATCATGCTTGTCCATCAGGTGCTTGCCCACGGTATCGGGAATACCGCCGATGCCCATCTGGATGGTATCGCCGTCCTCGATGAGGGAGGCAACCATCTCGCCGATCTTATCCTCCTCGGGGGTGGTGGTGACAGGTCCGATCACATACTCAGGCGTATCGACCTCGTACAGCACAGTAACCGCTTCCACCGGAATGGCCACAGAGCCGTTCATGTAAGTGAGGTTGGGGTTCACTTCGCAGATGATGGTCTTTTTCTGCTCAATGGCGTCCTTGATGGCATAGTACTCAATGGTCTGGTTCATGCCAATGTACATATTGCCATGCTCGTCCATGGGAGAGACCTGCGCAGTAAAGATATTGCAGGGCTTATGACGGTTGACCATGCGATAGTAGTTGGGCAGATCCACGGGGATAAAGCTGGCATTGAGCAGCTTGTGGGCTTCCCGATAGGAGGGGCCGTAGAAATAGTTGTGGCAGTTGATGTGGCCGTTCATGCCAGGGGTCATCATGAAGGGATAGCGGCCGATGCGGCTCTTATAGACAATGACGTTGTCCACCCGGTCGGCGATCTCATGGAGACGGCCAAACAGGGTCTGGGGCTCGTTATAGTTGTTGGAGCACCAGATCACATCGCCGGATTTGATGAGGGCCAGTGCATCCTCGACAGTCCCCTTCTTACTGTCGTAGATCTTTTTGTAATCTTCGTATGTCATTCGGTAGACCTCTTTCCGGGGGTTCCCCCAAAATATTCGCAGCCGATGGCTGCGGCCAGTACACTTCAAACAAATCTATTATACTGATTCCCGCTTTGTTTTTCAATGGAACTTCTACCGAAAAGGGGAGAATCCTGAAAAGCTGTTTTATGCAAACTATATAACGGATTATATAATCTAGTAACGCTTCCTTTCATAATATAAAAGCGCACCTCTCCTGCCTCTTCCATCGTTCTATCTCTGCTCCCCAAAGCACCGCAGATAGCGGATCACCCGCAGGGCATATTCCAGAGAAAACCGGGTGGCTGGATCGTCCAGATCCGCATCCAGCCGCTGGGCCAGCTGGCCCAGCCGGTATTTCAGCGTATTTAAATGGATAAACAGTGCCTCTGCGGCCCTTGCCTTTTTCCCGCCGGCAGCAAGATAGACCGCCAATGTTCGCAAGGCCTCTCCCTCCGGGTCCGTTTCCATGAGATCCCGCAGCCCAGTAGGAAGCAGCTCCGCCAGATCCATCCGGGCAGAGGCCGCACGCAAGGAGGCATACAACGCGTAATCACCATAGCAGTAGCATCTTTTCCCTGGATCCAACACACAGCCCAGCTCCAAGGCGCTTCGAGCCTGACGAAGCGCCCCATGGCCGGATTCTCCCAGCACGGTAAACGCCGCGCTGACGCCAATGGCCAAAGACGGCGCCAATACCTTTTCCAGAGCTCGGATTCCCGGATGCTTGTCCAGCGTCTGTTCCGTCCGCAGCAGAAGTACTACGCCGGACTCCACCCGGGTACTGATGTCCTCCGGGAACAGCCGGTCCATCTGCGCTAGCAGCTCATCCACATCCAAAAAGGGCATGCGACACTGAGGATTGGCGCTGACCAGCAGCAGATAATATCGCTGCTTCCCATCGCAGAATTGCTGTTCCAGCCATTGAGGTACCTCCGGCAGGTTGGTCTCCCCCGATTCCAGAAAGCTTTTCAGTCTCCCGGCATCCGACACGTTGGTTCTGGCAATGGAGGTCTGCCGCAGCAGGTCCAAGGAGACAAAACATCCCAACAGCTCCGTCACCTGAATATCCGTAGGCCGGAAGGGATGAAACTGCGCCAGCACCGTCAAATACCCCAGCATATGGCCCCGGCTTCCCAAAGCCATCCGCAGCTGTGGCAGTCCCTCCTCCGGACGATACAACACCGGCGTCTGATCCTTCCGGGATTGCTCCATCTGCTGGGCATGGCTCACCGAATGAAAATCGCAAAGCGATTGTAAAAACTCCGGCGTCTGCCAGTCCTCATCTCCCGTTTCCGCCTGGCGGGTATAGGCCAGCAGTTTTCCGTCGGCATCATGGATGGCAAAGGGGTTCTCTAAAAAACCGTATCCCTTTTCCACCAGTTCCTCCAAGCTTCGGCACCGTAAAAAAGTCCCGGAAATCTCCGGCATTTCAGAGCAGCGGCTTCCCTCCTGGTATAGGCAGCGGCCCAGGGCCGCATACACTCTGGCCGGCTCCCTGCACAGCACCATGATCAGGGTGGGAAAGGTGGCCTGACTGTGCCGGAGATCCCAGGCCGTATGACTGATGCACAGCACCGGTCCTGCCACCGGCGGTCCTCCATAGTGCAAAAGCTGATTCTGATGGGTAATATAGAGCACATCCTGCCGAACCTGCTCCTGCCGAGAGGACAGTTCTCGAATATCCGTAATCTGAATATCCAATTCCCCCAATGTCTCCAGAGGAAATTCCTGATTGAGCCCATGGACGATAGATACAAGACTGCATTTCATGGTGTCACCTCCCCAAAAAGTATAGCAGATTTTTGTTCCAGTGTACAGATTTTACATCGCAGCAAAACCGGGCCGGGTACATCCGTACCCAACCCGGTCCATTGTTATTTCTGGTCGTTACTCAGCCATATAGCGGTCGTAGGCATCCTGCTTGATTTCCAACGCACGTGTCAGGCCCATGGTCCGGACCTGCTCCTCATAAGTGGCATACTCAGTTTCAATATCCATATCGCCGGTGATAAACTTATCCCGGCACTCCAGGGCATAGGATTCATAGTCTGCCGCCAGCTTGCTGATCTCATAGGTCTCATCGATGGTCAGCTGGGCTACATAGGGATAGCTGTCCCGGTTATCCCGGCTGGCAGACCAGATTTCAAAGGCAGCTGCTTCATCTTCATTAAAGGTGGCCAGCAGCTTGGAATTGGAGGACCAGGAAGGTGTGCTGTTCCGTCCAGTATAGAAGGATACTGCATCGCCTGGCGCCAAATTGGGATTGTTGAGCACCAGATCGGTGAACTGTGCCTTGCCGTCTACCACTTCACAGCTCTCGCCCTCAACGCCATAGTTTGCCAGCTGGATGCCCTGATCCGTGAACCAGAAGTCACAGTACTGAATGGCAATCTCGGGATATTCACATTTGGTGGAGATGCTCATGCGCTCCTGGCCAAAGTCATATTCCGTAGTATCCACATGGGTCTTATCGCCCTTTTCCTTCACCGGGTCCGGCAGGCCCACAATCCGGAAATCCGGGTCATCCGACATGGCGGAATACATGCTCATCATCGGGGCGCCGTTGAAGAACACGCCGCAATTGCCGGAAGTGATCTCTGCCATACCGTCTGGGCTCATGGCGCCGGCCGCATTGGCAAAGTCCCGGGAGATGAGTCCTTCCTCATACCACTGATGCAGCATGGTCAGATATTCCTGATAGCCTTCTCCGGTAATGCCGTCCTTCACCACGCCGTCCTGTACCATCCAATAGGACTCCTTGGCGTTGGTGGCCAACATGCACGCAATTCCATAGCCGGCAGCCAGGAAGTTGTCATTGCCTACCGCAGCGGAATCCAGATAAATCGTGGTGGTGCAGCCATACTGATTCTTCATGGCCAGCAGCAATTCATGGAGCTCGTCATAGGTCTCAGGCGTTTCCATGCCCAGCTCTTCAATCCAGTCTCCTCGGCCCATCATACCAAAGAAAGGACCAATAAAATCACTCATCAGCTCATAGAAGCCAGAGATATGTCCCTCCGACGTGGTGGTGGCCGTCTCCAGGAATTTGGAGCTGGTGCGGTATTTCTGGTAGTTGGGGAACAGGTCCACATAGTCCTCCAGGGCCAGAATAATCTCTTCCTCAATGCCATTATCGTCTCCGTCAGAATAGAGGCTGTTAAAGTTGCCAAAAATGTCGGGATAGTCCTGAGATGCCACCATCAGATTAAACTGTTCGTTGGCCACCATAAAGTCGGACTGAATAAAGTCCAGGGTAACTCCCGTGAGCTCCGCCGCTTTCTGGAAATGGGGATAGTCAAAATATCCGTTGGGGGCTACGCTGCTCACGGCTCCGCCGGGCTTGGTCTGCCAGTAGGTCAGGGTCACCGGAGTGCCCTCAATGGGCAGGGTCATGGGTGGGATCTCCACATCCTCCGGCACCTCTATGGCAGACCCAGCATCTTCCGCAGACGCTTCCAGCGTGTCCGGCTCTGCCGAGGGTTCCGCTTCTTCTGTGGTCTCCTCCGTGGCGGCTGCCTCTGTGGGTTCCGTATCCGCAGATACGGCGGCGCTGCTTTCGGTATTTGCTCCACATCCGGCCAGAAGACACAGCAGGGAGGCTATCACCAGCAACAGCGCCAGCAGACGATTTTTCTTTTTCATATTTGCTCCTCCTTTCATGAAGTCCATGTCGAGCTCCTTATTTTTTAACAAACTCTTCACAGAATCTTCATATTTCATCTGCAGTATAGCAGATTTTGCCGCTGCTGTCCAGCACAAATTGTCAGTAATTTCAACCTTTTTTCCTTCGCATACAAAGAACCCTCCAATTCTTTCCCTTCTATTTTTTACTTTTGTGTCCATATAATCTTCACACAAAAGGCCCTCAAGACTAAGTCGTCTTGAAGGCCTTTTTATGCATGTTATAATCTTTTATCGCCGCTTTTCCAAATTGGCCATGTGCCATGCTTCCTTTAGATAGAAAAGCAGCTCCTCATCCAGATCCTCCGGCCCTCGCACCACCGTATGGTAGGTAATCCTGGTGGGAGAAATGGGAACCGTCATGGCAATCCTGTGCCATTCAATGGCATGATCCAGCCCAAAGGTCAGCAAAATAGCGGACCGATCCCCTGCAGCCAGCTTTCCCGTAGGAATGGATATAGCCAAAAAGCCAATGCGACCCTTCAGCGTGATTTGCGTTTTCTGCACCTTCATTACCGTCTCCGGGAACTGCCGTTCCAGCCATGGGGCCAGACTTTCCTCCCACAGCGGCAACGCCTCTGGACGCTTCAGAAAAAATAAAATGCTTTCCTCTGTCAAAAGCTTCATATTTAGTCCCACCTCCCTACGGTATGCCACCATTCTACCATGTTTGGGGTTCCTTTGCCATAGGCTCTGTTTCTCTTTTGTACATAAAAACCCTTGCAAATTCAGCAGCTTCCAGCTTTTTTTCTTTGCCACAAAGTGCTAAAAGTGAAAGGAAAAATCAGATTGTGATACTTGCAGTTACGAGCAATTCCCGCTAAACTAAAAATAGAATTCTTAATATAAGAACAGGAGGAACCGATATGTCATATAAACATCCCCCTTTGACGGTGCTGCATATGGCCGACGTGGTGGAAGACACCACCGCCATTGCGAACCTCATGGGTGCTTTCACCTTCCTGACCTGCTACAAGCAGCATGCACGTCAGTTTGAAAGCTGGAGCAAAAACAATCCCACGCTGACGCTGAATGACGGGAAATATGAGGGCTATGAGGCCGTCAAGGGCTTTTTCGTAGACTATAACGAGGCCCAGACCAAGTGGGCCAACGAGGTCATGCGGAAGCTGCATCCCGAGGAGCTGGGCGGCAAGTCCGACGAGGAGATTTGGGCCGTGGGCTCCAACACCGTTCTGAACTTCACCACACCTCTGATTGAGGTGGCCTTCGACGGTCAGACCGCCAAGGGCATCTGGTACGTCTATGGCGCCACCACCGAGGTCTATTCCAAGGGCCCCAAGGCCGCCTGGAACTTTGGCCGCTGCGCGGTGGACTTTGTTAAGGAAGACGGTCAGTGGAAGATCTGGCACATGATGATGTTTACGGACATTGCCTGCCCTGTGGGCGGCAACTGGGGCCGGGATAAGATGTACGCCCATGAAGGTGCGCCCATTCCGGAGCCTACCGTAAAGAAGGAGTTCTATCACGGCTACGACGAGAATTTCGTCTCCCTGGTGGAACCGCCTCTGCCGGAGCCCTATGACACCTTTGCCAACACGTTCAGCTATTGAGGAGGTGCAGTAACATGGCAAAAAACATCAGAGAATACACGCCGGAGGAGAAGATCCAGCGTGCGTATGATATGATTCAGATCAAAAACGTCATGGCCCGGCACGCCTTCTATCATGCGGCTTCCCGCCATGACATCGAAATGGAGACCCTTTGGGCCCACAACGCCCCCAACGTGAGCTGGGGCAACATGGGCGGTTTCCAGATTGGACGGGATGTGGTTTGGGATTTCTATGTCAAGCCCCATATCGGCAAGGTCTGCAAACCCGGTGAGGCCTTCATGCATACCCTGACCACGCCCCTGATCGAGATTGCTGGAGACGGCAAGACCGCCCAGGCCATGTGGTATACCCCTGGCTACGGCACCGGCCGTGGTCCCGGTGCTCCCGACGACGCTCCGCTGAAGGGCGAGTGGATGTACGAGCGCTATGCCATCGACTTCATCAAGGAAGATGGCGAGTGGAAGATTTGGCACTTCTTTGTTGGAACCGACTTCAGCTTTGAGGCCGGCACCGAATATGTAGAGCGTGAGATGCCGCCCATGGGCGAGCGGAAGCCCGAACGGGGCGTCCTGCGCATTCCCAATTTCTATACGTCCAAATATGGCTGGAGCAGCTATCCCCATTTCCCTGTGCCGTATGAGACCTGGACGCCGGAGATCAGCTACGGCCCCGAGCCGTTTATGAAGGAGGGGGAATAAGTCATGACAGAACTGGAGCTGAGAGCCCACAGAATCGAAGCCGTGGGCGCCATTGAAAACCTGATGAGCCTGCACGCCTATTATCATGCTGCTGACCAGAACCGGGAGGAACTGCTCAACTGCTGGTCCAAAACCCGTGGCCCCGAGGTCATCTGGAGCCAGAACTTTGGTCGCTGGAAGGGTATGCACAAGCTGATGCCCATGTATGCAGGCGACAACAAATATACCGACGCCGAATGGCTCAAGGGCAAAATTATCAAGGCCCATCCCGAAATGGAAGCCGAAATCAAGGATCTGGACGGTCGTGCTCTGGCAGAGATGCCGGTCCACACCCTGGCTTCTCCTATTATTGAAGTATCCGCCGACGGCATGAGCGCCAAGGGCGTCTGGTATACGCCGGGCTTCGCCTTACGGCACGACTATGTCAAGGGTACCGCCCAGGTCACCTGGATGTGGGAAAAATACGGCGGCGACTTTATCTATGAGGACGGCGAATGGCGCTTCCTGCGACTGCTGATCTGCATGGATATGACTGCCGGTGCCGATACCAGCTGCTGGACCGAACCCAGAAAGCCCATGGGTCCGCCTCCCGAGGAGGAAGCCCACGATCCTGACGATCCCGACGGCAAGCGTGGTAAGTCTCCTGCTATGGGCGGTGCCGTCAACGTGGAGAAAGATGAGCCCGGTCGGTATACCGACTACAAGCCCATCCGTATTCCCACGGAAACACCTAAGCTGCCTGAACCCTTTGAATCTCTGGAGACCACCTGGGAGTATTGATCGGTTTACCGTTGCGTATGCACGGATAAATGAAGGGGGAACAAAATGAAATCCATCAAAGAATTTGTTATGAGCGACATGTGGGGGCACATTCTCATGTCTGGTCCCGATGTTCGTGGCTATATTGAGGGAACCATGTACAAAACTGCCGAGGAGCAGCACAAATACTGCCAGGGCATTATGACGGTTTACCCCCATATGATGTTGGCCAATTTCACCAATTGGCTTTGGCCCGAGGGCGCTCCAAAGCCCTATCAGAGCTTTATGGAGCCCAGCGTGGAGGCCCTGCAGGCAAAGGTATTCCCTGTGTTGGAGCAGGCCTTTGCACCCGGTCTTTCCCAGGAACAGCGCGGCGACCTGTTGATTCCGCTGTTCACGGATGTCATTCCGAAGCATGTGCTGACAGGGTTCTATGACTACATGTTTATGGGACAGCCGGACTGCAAAGATATCGCCACCTTCTGGCCCACAGTTGCACCTGTACTGAATCTGACCGCTCGGATGCTGAAAGCGGCTTACGGTCCGGATATGCCCACCGAGGAAAAGGCGGAAGCCTTCCTGTTCTTGGGCACCAGATTCTCCTACCTGTTGCTGAAGCGCTGGTATGACTGGCAGTTCGGCGCTGAGAAGATGGAAATGCCGCCTCCGCCGCCCCAGGGCTGACGACATACAAAAATACCGTCTCCATAAGGAGGCGGTATTTTTTCATCCTTCGAGCACGTCACTGCATCATTTATTATAATGCGTACTGAACAAAGCCGAAAGCCTTGAAAACCAAGGCTTTCAAGGCCAATTGGCTTTGTTCAGTGCAAGGATTTCGGGTAAAACCGCCCAAAATCCTTGCACCTTCCGCTGGAGCGCCCCAGCGTTCCAGCGAAAATACGCATTGTAACAATGTCTGGATTTCGCAAAACAGCCAAAATTAGCTGTTTTTGCGGAATTGCGCGGCCCTTGCCGCGCGAATAAACCGCTTTGCGGTTTATTCAGTAGACATTATTATAAATTTAATCGATTCCAAATACTGTGTGGCAGGCTTTGGCTACGCCGTCTTCCCAGGAAAATCCGGTGATATGATCCGCGGCTTGACGGCAGGTTTCGCTGGCATTTTGTACCGCGATACCAGTTCCAGCCCATGCCAGCATTTCCGCATCATTGTCCGCATTGCCAAAGGCGGCCGTCTCCTCCTGCAAAATCCCAAGCCTGTCCGCCAAAAAGGCCAGCGCACGATGCTTCCCGCAGTCCTGATGGCTAATCTCAACCATGGCCGGATCCGAGGAGGTCACATAAATTCCCGCCACTGTCTCCAACAGTGCCATCATTCGTTCTCTGGATGGAGCATCCCGAACCATCAGGTCCAGGCTGTCCAGCTGGTCCCGATGCAGATTCATAAAAGCATGAAAATCCTCTACAGGTTTCCGAGTTGCCTGTACATAGGCAATATGCCCCGGTGCCGCCAGATAAGGAGATGGATCTCGGACATAGTCCGCCTGGGCATAGGCCAATCCTTCCACGAATGCCTCATAGGCAATCGGTTCATTTTGAGTTAGCTCCAAAATTTGCTCCACTGCTTTTCCCGGAATCGTCCGGCGCAGCAGAAGCGTCTTGGTTTGCAGGTCATAAATCGCAGCCCCGTTGCCGGTGATGGCGTAACGGATCCATGGGAATTCCAAGATCTCCTGAGGAATCGTACTCAGCGGCCTTCCTGTAGCCACCACCACCTGGCTTCCTTGTTGGGCGGCTTTTTGCAGGGCTTGTCGGTTTCCAGGGGACAGCCTGCCATTTAGATCCAGCGCTGTGTCATCCAGATCCAATGCAATTAGTTTGGGTAGCATATGTAAACAAGCTCCATTTACCACAGCAGCAATTTTTGCGCTTGCTGCCGAAGCTCAGCCCGAAAATCTGGGTGCGCCACAGCAATAAGATTTTCCACCCGCTGCCGGACGCTGCGGCCTCGCAGTGGTGCAATGCCATATTCCGTTACCACATAGTCCGCCTCATTACGGCTCAGGGTCACCACGCTGCCCGGCTCCAGCTGGGCAGTAATGCTGGACACTGTACCGTGCCGCTTGGTGGACGCCACAGCAATGATTCCTCTGCCGTTTTTGGCATGGACTGCCCCTACCGCCATATCCGCCTGTCCGCCGGATCCGGAATACTGCCGGGAACCAATGGATTCCGAACATATCTGTCCCGTCAGATCCACCGACAAGCAGGAGTTAATGGACACAAAATTGTCGTTCATTGCCACCACCTGGGGGTTGTTGACGGTTTCTCCCCGCAGCATCAGCACGCTGGGATTGTTGTCCAGCATATCATACAGTTCCTGGGTTCCGTAGGCAAAAGTCCCCACCATTTTCCCCGGCAGATAGGTTTTCTTTCGACCAGTGATGACGCCCGCGTTGACCAGATCCACCATAGAATTGGTCAGCATCTCCGAATGCACGCCCAAATCGTGCTTGCCCATCAGCGCCTGCGCTGCCGCATCGGGAATGCCCCCAATGCCCAACTGAATGCAGTCTCCGTCCTGGACCATGGAGGCGATATACTCCCCAATGATTTTTTCCGTCTCTGTGGGCTGGCTTTGGGGCAGATAGGGCAACGGAGTTGCCGCCTCCACCACCATGTCCACGTCTCGAATATGGACCTCCGTATCTCCGAATACGCTGGGCAAATTGGGGTTGATCTGTAGAATAATGCGATCTGCGGCCTCCAAAAACGCCCGCTCATGGATCAGACAAAGGGGAATCTTCATATAGCCATGGGCGTCCATAGGGGTGGCAGCCGCAATAAACACATTGCAGCCGTTGACACTGATCCAGCGTCCGGCTCCATTGTGCAGATCTCCGGGATAGTAGCTGAAAAGGCCTCCTTCCCGTCCCTTTCTGGTGGCGCCCATCAGAAAGGTGATGTCCATATCAAAGGTATCCCGATAGATGGG
>CASEPH010000293.1 GCA_949289625.1 uncultured Clostridia bacterium
GGACTGGTTTTATGAGAACTTCTCAAAGGATGAACGGGCGTTTGTCAAGGCGGATTTTGTGACCGCCGCCGACTACGGCCGGGCGATACGCAGGATCGGCGCTGAGCGGTTTAAGAAGATGCTGTTCCAGTTCCTTTTTTATCGCTATTACAATTACGACCTGGATCAGCCTTTCCTCCCGCAGTTTCTCGCTAACCATGAGGCGATGAAAAAGCGCCTGGAGGGTACTGCCCCCCGGAAAGGGGACGAATGACCATGTATGTGCTGGAACGCCGTGTGCCGCGGAGTGGAGAAACACACACCCGGCATTTCTGGCAGCAATACGCCGTCTGCGGCTGGCGCGGACCGTTGGAGCGGGTGCGTCTGGGCTTAGGCGGCACAAAGGAATGGCGTATCAGAAAAACAGCCGCAGCCGGCAGACCGTTCAGCCGTGCGGCGTGAGAATTATGAAGGAGGAACCCGTTTATGTGTAAAGTAAAGTCTGACCCTGACTTTCTGATCGAAGCGGTGGATCGCATCCACAATTCAGTTTGGAGCGCCATTCAGGAGATGGCGCACAATGCTGAGGACCTGGAGTGGGATATGTCCATCATCGGTGACATCAGCGACTACATTGAGGAAAAGCTGAAAGCGCACAACATCCGCACCTGCTATCCCTTCCGGTTGGATGATGAGACCATCTGCTGCGATTTGTTCGACAGGTGTGCCTACTGCTCCCGTGAGAAGATTGGAGGTATCCTCGATGCGTGAGATCCTATTCCGGGGCCAGACAAGAAAGCTGGGTGAAAAAGTATGGATGAACGGCGAGAAGGTACCCGGCAACTGGGCCTATGGCGGCATCTGCCACGGGAGCGGTGACTTCTCCATCATCTATGGTTATAAGGATGGTGACCAGAGCAGCATCGACAAGTTTGTGGTACACACCGATACCGTCGGGCAGTCTACCGGCCTTACGGATAAGACGAGGTGGGATGAACTGACGGAAGAGGAGCGGAAGTTCTGGCTCAGAAAGCATACTGCTGAAGAATGGACTGGCAAGCTCATCTTTGAGGGCGACATCGTACAGGGAGTGGCCTACTCCGAAGTCTGGCGCGGCGTCATCGTCTGGATCGATGAAATTGCCGGCTTTGGTATCCGCTACAGAAAGCGTAATGATCCGACTGCTTGGGAGAATGCTTCTATCTTGAAACGCCTCCAGCTTTGCAAGGATCAATTTGCAGCTAAGGTCATCGGGAATATCTATGACAATCCCGAGCTGCTGGATAACTGCGACAACACATGATTTGCAGAAAGGAATTGGATGACAATGGAATACAGAGAACTCTGTGAGATCTTCCGTACTTACGAACGCAGCAAGCCAACGCATCATCTCACCGCCTACATCACCTTTTCCCCGGAGAGCTTCGCCAGTGATAACAATTACAGCGAGCGGGAGCGCACCTATATCATCTCCAGCGACAACAAGGCGTTTCAGCCCGATAAGGGCGGCTACTCTGTCTTCGGAAGCTGTCTGGATGGAAAGAGCGACCCCTGCCTGCGTTTAGACCGCTATATGGCAGAGGAACACGGCGGGAAAAACGGCTGGATCATAGAGGATTGCTGCCTGGTCGGCTGGTTGGTAAGCACCTTTCAGGCGTGGCGGGATTACCCGGAGGAACTGAAGGAGCAGCAGCTGTACTACTCCCACACAGAGGCATTGGACGCCATGATGCAAAAACTCTGTGAAAAGGGTGGCTTGGATATGAACACCATGAAATTCAAGTACAGTATTCAGCAAGGCAGGGTTCGGGATGATGATTGCTGGCTGGATGCCACGCATGCGACCCTGTACGATGATACCCCGGATAAATGGTCTTGGGATATCCGCATCGTGCGCATCTATGGCCCCCTCAAGATAGTGTTTGAGGATATAAAGGAGGACAAGAAAAATGGCTGAGTATACCTGCACCACCCGCACGAACTATTTCCATGTTAAGGACCCTGTCTCGTTCCGTGACTTTATGAGCCGGGTCCACGGTTCCGTGGATTTCATCACGCTCTGGCAGGAACTGGACGACGAAGGCAAGCCGGTATTCGGGTTTGGTACCCACGGCACCATCAGCGGTCTGAAGAATGCTGATGCCGATGATGACGATACTCTGGATGAAAGCGCCTACGATGAATTTATCCGGGGCCTACAGGGACATGTGGCTGAAAATGATGCCGTAATCCTTCTGGAGACCGGGCATGAGAAGCTGAGCTATGTCATGGGGTCGGCTACGATCCTGACCAGCAGCGACTATGCACACATCGATCTTGCCGACGTCGCTGCCAGGAAGGCATCTGAAATGCTTGGAAACCCTGGCTGGCAAACAAAATGTGACTATTAAACGGCATCTGTAAAGTATGAAAAAAGGAATCTGGGGCAGCTATGAGCACTGTGTCCACAGCCATCATCGCAAGACCGCCCCATGGAAAGTATACGCCTCCTGCCCGAACCAACTGCGTATATCGTGGCGGGAGCATCACGAACTGCCGTATCAGACTGTCTGCCAGCGTTGCGCCTTTTTTCAGGCCGTTGGTGGAACAGCCTTGCCGGCAAATCAGAAAGGAAGGTAAAATGCAATTCCATGAAACAGCCTATGGAAAAAGATTCTTTGACGGTCAGCTTCCCAAGCTGATCTCAGCCCTGACAGATATTGCGTCGGCACTAAAGACGCCGACGCCTGTGTATCAGCTGCAGCCGGAGATCCCGGAAGATTTTCTGACCGGCTTGTATCACGGCAGCTATGACCCCTCTGACCTGCCCTACACCGAAACTGCAAAGGAATTGACACCGGAAATTGCTGTGATCCAGCAGCAGATCCGGGAGGCCGTCAAGCCGGAAGTCTGGGAGTGGGTCGAACGGTACCGTTTGTTATTGGACGGACGCCACATCTCAGAACGGGAGCAGGCGTTTGCGGCCGGCTTCCAGTCAGCCATGACCATGCTGGCGGCAGGGCTTAGTTGCCCAACTGTGAAGAGGCAGGAGGTATCCGGAAATGGCAAGAGCTAATATCCGCAGGACCCAGTGCATGGACTGCCCGGCCCATATCCCGAGAGCGAAACGGGATACTCAGCCCATCGGCGGCGTCCAGATGATTCCGGGGCAACGGTACTGCACCGGTGGGAAAAAACCAAAGCAGTTCAGGTCCAAAGACCCGAAGACCTACCCGCCCTCCTGGTGTCCCAGGCTGAAGAACCCGGCGGAGTACCGGATCTACGCCTATAAGGATTCCCAGACCTGGATACTTCAGCGTATGCTGCGCTCTGATGGTATCCAAGCATCTCCCAGCGGCTATAACTGCGCTGTCCGCACCTCCGGACATATCGAACTGACGGCCAGATCCTTTTGGGAACAGGTTGAGGATACCAGTCCGTCGAAGCTGCTGGACGTACCGGTACATACAGACGAAGTGGTGGAGATCGATGACGGCATCAAACCCTGGTACTTCCATGTCTGTGAGGACTGTGTGAAGGTGCTTCCGTTTTTCGATGCCGAGCGGGCCAAGCAAAACAAGTATGATGATACGGAGGAATGACCATGAACATCCATATTTATCCCAAGGAAGAACTGCTGGCCGCATGGAACCGTGACAAGGAACACTTCCAGCCGGACGCCGTAACTCCACCCCGCTGTCTGCGCTGCGGGCAGCCTCTGGATCGGCATTTCCCGGTCAATGCACTCAGCCGCGCTCTGGATGTGTATATCTGCGAAGCTTGCGGCACAGCGGAGGGCCTTGGCGATTGGGCAGGCAAAACCATCCCTCTGCGGGTGTGGCACGCTGTTGCCAACGGCCGGCTGCAGCCGGTTGAAAAAAGTGATAGTGATATTGTGACCCTTACGCCGCAGTGCAGCTTCAGCCATGTCTTTGACGGGCCAAAGAAGGTGCCGCCCCACAGCGCATTGCCCTGTCCTGTAAGCGAGCTGGTCTATTCCCGCGCCGACTACGATGGGCGCAGGTGGTGGATGAACTGGTTCCTCTGCCAGAGAGAGCCGGTGACGCCGGAACTGGTGCCTGAGATCGATGCTTTCAGCGATGCGCTGATGAAGCTCCCAGAACTTCAAAACCTCCGTAGTCTGACCCGTGCGTGTAAGCTGTACGCAGAGCCGACAACCGAACCCACGGAGTTCAATTTGTATGGGGAGACCGAGCATTTCTACATCTGGCAGCGGCTCATTACGCGGGAAAAGGACTATAACCTGTACTGCCATTTTTACGAGAAGGCTGCGACACCGACCAATGCGGCGCAGTAAAATCAAAATCGTTTATTACGAGATATCCTGTAAAAAGGCCGACAGATCATTTTTGATCTGCCGGCCTCATTTTTTAGATGCGGAACTTTCTGATGCAATAGATCATGGTCAGGCACAACTCTTGGTACATATCCTCGTCAAAGACACCGTTTATGATCGATTCTTTTACGAGTAGCGGCTTGTACATCCCCAGAATTTCCTGTTCCGCCTGCCTGTCTCCGCCTTGAGCGCGAATGAGTCTGTCCTTAAAATTCATCCCTCCTCACCTCGCAGTTCTTTTCTAATCTTCTTGATTGCACGGTAGTATACTGTGGTCACGCCCTTGTAACTGAGTCCCAATTCCTGTGCTATCTCGTCAAAAGAGCGCCTGTGCAGCAAGCGAGTAACAAGTATGTATCTGTCACGCTTACTGAGCCGATCCAGTGCCTGTTCGAAGGCAATGATCTCAAACTGCATCATCAGCGCTGAGAAGTCCGTATCCTGTTGACTCTGCATCCACACAAGGTCGCCGTCAAAGTCCACGGAATGCTCAAACTCAGCAATTTCCTTTCGGTGGCGCAGTACAGCACTTTTCCTTCTCTGAACCGCCAAAACCACATATGCGGTAAATCTGTTTTGAACCGCATTCGATTCTCCTTTACCATCATTTCTGAACAACATTGCTCATTCCTCCGTTTCATCTGGTTTCGTGTAAACTCAGATGTTGTGGAGGTCCGCGGCAGCGAATAATTTCAGCTGCAAAAGTAAAAAAGCCGATCTTGCAAACAAATGCAAAATCGGCACTTCTATACGCATCGAGAGAATAGAAGGGGTCACTTACCCAGGCAGAAAGGTTGTTCCCTGTTCTCTCTGCCTGCTCTCTGGGTCGCTTACAGCATATCCAGAAAGCTCTTACTACTTCGTTAGGGGCAGTGTGTCCTGGCTGGTAAACACGGCGGATTCTCTCAATGCGGTGGATGTTGTTTTTCCATCGCATAACGACTCCTTCCGCTTACGCGGCCGGCACACAGACAGCCAGCATCACCTCCTTCTTAAAAATGATTTGATCTTCGGCAAATGCCGCTGTCTTGCCGATACTATGATTCAGTTTCATTGACTCCAAATATGTTGAATGATGTATTGTGTTACACCAAACAAGGGAATCGTGTCGCATTCAACCGAAAAAAGATGTAATGTAGAATATCTTTGAGGTGAATTACGATGTATGACTTCTCCTATCCACTGGGAAATGCGGTGAAGAGTACACGTTATCAGCGCGGTCTGACACAACTTCAGGTAGCAGACATGGCTGATATTGATGTGCGAACCGTGATGAATATTGAGAACTACAAGGCAAATCCTAAAATGGAAGTGCTGTACCCTTTAGTTCGTGCCCTTCGTATTGATGCCAGAACCATTTTCACCCCCGAGCTACAGCGGGAATCTCCAGCACTTCAACAACTTCGCTTGATGGTAGAAGAGTGTAGTGAACAGGAGGCAGAAGCGCTGATTCCAGTGATGGAGTCTGTTCTCTCTGCACTCCGAGCAAAGGACACCATAGAGATCAGATAGAAAACATAAAAAAACAGAGCCTGCTGTTCCCTTCATCCGGGAAAAGCAGGCTCTGTGCTTTAAGCATCTGGCTCGTCGCTCAATACCATCTTCAGTTTTACCACATTGACCAGGTACTCTTTTTTACATTTTTGACAGTACAGCGGGAATTTTACTAAAACCGTTTCTTCATATACCTTAACTTTTGTTTTGCTGCCGCATTGTGGACATCCTATCCACTTTGATTCATGCCCCATAGAAATCACCAATTCATTTTACAAATACAAGTTCGATAATTACACCTGAATTCTCTTCACTATCGTCCAATCATATTATGAAAAAGCCGCTAATTTCGCCAGCAGGTAAGTCAGGGAACTATCATAAAAGACAAAATCATCTGCCAGGCCAGCATTTTTTGTGTCGACAGCCACTTTGCGCACGATGGCCTGTTCCGGCCTGACCAGGAGCAAAATCTTTACGTCCTGTTCATTCCGCCGGATGGCCTGGCAGATCTCAACTGCCTGCTCCATATCCGCCTGATCTGCAATATCCAAGATCACTACATCAGCATGGAAAATATCAATGCCAACGACAGCCTGTGGATAATTGAGCTGGGCAGCCCATAGGAAATCAAGCTCCGGCTTTGATTGAAAGGCCGCCGACAATCCCTGCCCAAGCATCTTATTGGATGATATAAATAGAACTGTTTTCATGATCGGCACCTTCTATCCAATGCGAATGTTTTCCTGATTGATTCCGATGGGTATCCTGCCCCTCAGTCACACGATAGGATTCCTTGGTGAATCCTCCCTTTGGTTTACGCCCATGGGTCGGCGGCTTTTGGGGTGCGGACACCGGTGAGCAGATACTGCTCCCAGAGGAACCATTTTCCATCGCTGCCCCTCTGACGCAGCTTGATGGGGCGGGGATCATCCGCGCCGCCGCAAGGGATAAACAGCTTCATATAGCCCTGTTCCTCACCAGAGACATGGTTGCTTTCCACCCGAATGGTATAGGGCTGGGTGGGCGTATAGTTGTTGTCAGGGGTGGA
>CASEPH010000294.1 GCA_949289625.1 uncultured Clostridia bacterium
TGGCTGAAACACTTTCAAAACGATTTTCAGCAGCTTCTATTTCGCCTCACACAAAAACACGGCATACCATCTTATCGTATCTTTTGCTCCAACCAGGAAAATGCCCAGCATCCAAACTCTAGTTTGAACCAGCTTTTAGGCTGGGAAGAGGAGTTGATTGATAATTATGCCAGGTTTTTAGTCACCGAGCTGCCGGATACCATTGTCAAACGCGCCCAAAGATATATCCTTCAAAATTTGGACCAAGACCTGAGCAGAGAGAGAATTGCATCCAATGTGTTTATTAGCGGTGGTTATTTGGGCAGACTGTTTAAAAAGGAATTGCATATGAGCATATCAGAGTATGTGTTTAGCGAGCGGATGAGATTGGCGGCACAGCTTTTAGAAATGACAGACCAATATGTCACTACAATTGCGGTTAGCGTGGGGTATTCGAATTTTCCATATTTCTCAACACAGTTTAAAAAGTACAGTGGAGAAACGCCTGTGGAATACAGGAAACGGTTTCGGAAATGAGGCTATGTTGGCTGATTAGGATGCTGTATTAGGAAAAGAAAGCCATGAGGTCAGGATGAATCGACTCCTGACCTCATGGCATTTTGTTTATCGAACTCCATTATCGTCTGCGTTTTGCTCGGGAGGAGAGTATGGCGCCCATCACACTTCCGACTAGGGCGCATACAGGAATTCTCCAAAGGGCAGTACCCATAGAACCAAAAATCAGCCCCCGCAGCACAAAAATCAGCAGCAGATAAACGGCACAGGCAGAAAGGCACAAGGGCAGTCTGGTGCCGTCAGCTTTTTTCCCGCAGACCAGAGCCCCCAGAAAGGTTGCCAGCACGGTGATGCCGCACACCAGAATCGTCATGTGCTGTGGCGGCAATGCGCCGGTTTCCATTAGTGCGGCGCCTAACGCTGCCAAGGCCATGGAAAGCAGCATGGTCACCGCCAGTCCCGTACCCATGGCCCAAAGCTTGACCGGGACCCCTGTTGTAGTTGATTTCATAGCAAAACTCCTCTCGCAGTACTCTCAAGAAAAGAGTATGCGAGAGGAGCAAAAACTTTCCGCTTTATTTTGTTTCTGTGGTCTGGGTTCCCTTGGTGGAAATTGCCCACCGGGCAAGCTGGATCCGAACCCGGTCCTCGCTGGTTTCGATGGTGACAAGGTCGTCCTTGATATGGACCACACGACCGATGATGCCTCCGATGGTGGTAATCTCGTCACCCACGGACAGGGCGTTGCGCATTTCGTTCAGTGCCTTTTTCTTCTTGTTTTCCGGCCGGATCAGCAGGAAGTAGAACACCACGATCAGGACCGCAAAGGGCAAAATGGTTGTCAGCAGGCTGACGGCGGTTCCGCCGGTACTCGAGGTTTCAGTCAGCACTACATGAAATGGATTCATAAACATTCCTCCGATTTGTTAATTCGCTCCTATTATACGGGTTTGGCAGTGAGAATGCAAGGACAAGTTACAGTTTTCTTGCAAGCTTTTCGGAATATTCTGCCCGGAAAGCTGCAAACTGGCCCTGATCCAAGGCCTGACGGATCCGCTCCGTCAATTTGTTGTAAAAATAGAGATTGTGCATCACGGCCAAACGCATGGCCAGCATCTCTTCTGCTTTGAACAGATGGCGGAGATAGCTTCTTGTATAGCGGCGGCACACCGGACAGTCGCAATCTGGATCGATGGGCTGGCTGTCGTAGATATATTTGGCGTTTTTGATGTTGATGGAGCCCTGCCAGGTAAAAAGTCGGCCATGGCGAGCATTTCTGGCAGGCATCACGCAGTCGAAAAAGTCGATACCCCTAGCCACACCCTCGATGATATTGCTGGGCGTCCCCACACCCATAAGATACCGGGGCTTGTTCTCCGGCGTATGAGGGGCAAGAACATCCAGAATATGATACATGGTTTCGGTGGATTCGCCCACCGCCAGTCCTCCAATGGCAATGCCACCCAGGGGAAGCTGGCGGAGCTGTTCCATGTGCCAGATCCGCAGATCGTCATAGGTGCCGCCTTGGTTGATGCCAAACAAAACCTGCCCCGGATTGACCGTATCCGGCAAGCTATTGAGTCGCTCTAGTTCTGAAATGCATCGCAAAAGCCAGCGTTGGGTACGCTCCACGGAGTTTTTCACATAGGAATAGGGGGCTGGGTTTTCTACGCACTCGTCAAATGCCATGGCAATGTCCGAGCCCAGATTGGACTGGATCTGGATGCTTTCCTCTGGCCCCATAAAAATCCGGTGGCCGTCCAAATGGGAGGCGAAGGTGACACCTTCCTCCGTAATCTTCCGCAGCCCGGAAAGGGAAAACACTTGAAATCCGCCGGAGTCCGTCAGGATGGGGCCGTTCCAGGTCATGAACTGATGAAGCCCTCCCATGGCTCGAACCACTTGGTCTCCGGGCCGCAGATGCAGGTGATAGGTGTTACTGAGCTCTACCTGCGTTCCGATATTCTCCAAATCTTCGGCGCTCAGGGCGCCTTTAATGGCCCCCTGGGTCCCCACATTCATAAAAACCGGTGTCTGAACCACTCCGTGGGGGCAGGTAAATACGCCTCTTCTAGCCAAGCCTTCCTGTTTGATAAGCTGAAACATATGCAGTCTCCAATGTCAAGTAATAGGAAGATTATACCCTGTGAAAATTCGATTGTCAAACCATCTTTCCATTCATGATGGAGGCGTGACATTTGCTGTCACGCCTCCTATACAGATGATATAATTATGCAGCATCCACACTTTTGCAACGTACTGTGAGCCTGGCTTGACCACCGATGGTACAGGTAAACAGAGTCAAGTCCCATCCGTCGGTCAATGCATTTTCCAAAGCTGTTGGGGTCAGTTTTTGAATCTCAGCCACCTCGAAGAAAAATGTGTTGCCGTTTACGTCAGTCACGATTACGGAATCTCCCGGTACTAGATAGCTAAGGCTTCCAAAATGTGCGTTGTAGTTGTGGGCGGCAATGACCAGATTATTTTGATATACGGAACCTGCATAGCGGCATGGTGCAGTCCGCAACGCCTCATAGCTCCAAGAGTTGATCACCGGCAGTTTCAGATCCAGTGGCGGAATCTCTAAAATCCCAATATAGAGATTCCCATCGATCTCTATCGTCGGCATCGTTTCAGGGTACGACGTTTGTTCCAAAGCAGGGGAGGGCAGTGCAGTCACAACGGCTGGCAAATGATCCGAGGTCTCCGCATCTACCTGGGAATCGGATGGAACAACCTCCGATGGAGCCAGGGACTGGGTTGGGGTATTTTCTTCTGCTTCCGAAGGGATCATCTGGTGCTCCAACGAAGCCAAAACGGTCTGAGTAACCCTATCCGCCCGATGCTCATCCCAGATATTGTATACAGTCAGCATCAAAGCCCCTGCCAGCAAAATTAGACCAATCCCCATCAGCCAGGCGCCGGGCCTGGATCTTTTCTTAGCTGCCATGGCGATGACGTAGCCAGCCGATCACGAACAGCAGCATACCGGCCAACGCCAGCAGCGGTACCGGCCACCAAAGCATTCCGGTCTGGGGAATCCGGCCCGGCGTCGGGGTAGGCGACGGCTGTGGACTGGGCGTTGGAGAGATAGAAGGGGATGGCGAAGGCTCCGGCTCCCGATATGCGTTGGTGATGGTGTAGAGGATTCCCTCACGATTTACCGAAACAGTGTATGCTTCGGGGACGGATTCCTCCACCACCTGCCACTGGACAGAGGAATCCAGGTCTACCCAGGTGTATTGCCATCCGTTTTCCTCGCTGAGATACACCGTATCATATACTTGCCCGTCCTTCAGCAGCTGCACCTGAATCCGTTCCGGGCGGTGGGCTTCATAGCCTTCGTCCTTCCAGATTTTAATTACCTGACAGCTGGTGGGCTCCGGCTCATATTCCTCAACATCAAATTTACAATTGGCGGTCACGTCATAGACCCAGGTATTGTGCTGCTCATCCAAATTCGGCAGGCTCACCAGGAAGGGCTCCGGAACGTAATACTGATCGCCGCAGTCATAGGTAGCCCCCACCACCAAATACAGTCCAGTGGTCAGACCGGAAAATACTGCGTCTCCGTGGGCGTCGGTCTGGTCGGTTTGCAGGGGCGTCAGGCCGTCCCGGCTCACATACCCCACCAACGTCTGGGCCAAATCCCGCCATCCGGAGCTGTCTAGCCCGTTGAGATTGACGGGATATTGCGCAAAGCTCCCGGTCAGGGTAAAATTGGCGTCCTCAGACACGTTGGCTACCTGGTACAGCCGAAAGGACGCTCCCGAAATCCCTGCTCCATCCTGGCCAAAGTACACCGTCAGCGTGCAGGTATTTTCAGTCTTAATCCCATCCGCAGCGAAACCGGGAATGAGCAGGCTTCCCAAAAGGACCAGGGATGCCAGAAAGATCATCAGGAAACGTTTTATGTATGCTCGTTTCATCCACTTCACCTCGCTAACAATCAGCAATCTATTTTCTGCGCCGCAGGTGCCGTAAGGGCAGCAGCGCCAAAAGCGACAAAATCAACAATATGGGAATCGCCACCACCGACGCTACCACCAGTGTATCGATCTGCACAGCGTCGGCTGTAATACGGATCTGGTCAGAAGCGGATCCTTCCACCACACGACGTCCACGCACCAGCAGGCGATGGGAATTGACACCATAGGGGGTGCAGGTGACCAGGGTACACAGATCTTCACCCGGTTCGATTTCCAGCAGAGACAAGTCATCCGGCTCCACTATGCGAATTTGATCCACCTCATAGGTCAGCACTTCGTCCAGGATCCGCAGCCGGAAGGTGTCGCCCAGATCCAGCTGATCCAGATCGGTAAACAGCTTTGCAGAGGGCAAACCACGATGGCCGGATATGACGCAGTGGGTACTTTCACCACCTACGGGCAGGGAAGTTCCGTCAATATGTCCGATAGCTGTCTGGAGCACAGCCTCGTCCACACCGTGGTAGATGGGAAGGAGGACCTGAATGGAGGGAATCTCCACATATCCCATCACCCCGCTGCCCGCAACGTTCAGCAGCCCCTCATATCGGCTGATCTCCTCCTCTGTGGGGTAAAAACGGTCCGGATGATCCAACAGTTCCGCATTGTAGGCCTGGGCGTCACACAATAGCTGGCGGTAACTCTGATCGTCCATGGCAGCCACCGCCTGGGTGTAATCTGCAATGGCTCGAGACTGCCGTGTTTCATTCCAGAGGTCGCTGACAAGCGGATACAGCATCAGGGACAGTCCTGCAAGAAGCACCAGGATCAGCGCTATGGTAGATTTTTTGTGTTTCATACAGGGTTCTCCTTGTTGCTGCCCAGCCCGGGAGGAAAACCTCCCGGGCGTATGCAATTCATGTTCGGTCACATTTATTCGTCATGGCCGCATCCGGGCCCGTACCACTAGCAGGACACCTGCTCCCATCACCAACACGGCACCCAGTCCATAGAACAATGTAGTGCCGATGCCGCCGGTCTCCGGCAGTGTGCTACCCTTGCTGTTTTCCACCGTGATGGAGACGGTACCGGTGTCAACTGCACCAGTTCCTCCTGTTCCATCGGCAGTGACATTCAGAGCAGTGAATGCGTTCGCAGCAACAAAATCATCCCAACTTTGCCCATTTGCCGTTGTGGCGGTGACGCTGACTGCAACGTCCTCCGTCAGTAGGTTGTAGCTGCCAGGGGCCTTGATTTCCCGGAGATAGTAGGTTCCATCGTCCAGACCGATCACACCGAATTTACCTGTAGTTGGAGCCGAAGAGAGGATAATGGTGCCTCCATCATACGCGGACAGCTGTTCATAGGTGATCGTGTCTGCTGTGGCTCCAGCTTCAATGGTGGTGAGATCCACCCAGGCATCCAGTTTCCCGGCAGCGTCTATCTGTGCCACCGCTGTTTTCCCGGCGTTGAACAGGACGAACTCCGCGTCTTGGAGAGGCTCCTGATCCGCTCCGTCTACCTTGGTAGTATCCAGCTGATAGGTAAAGACAATAGCTGCGTCTTCGGGTGTTTTTCCAGTGTCCTCCGTATAGGGATTGTTGGAGAACTCCAAGAGCACTTCGTTGGGGTTGCCGTCCAGACCAATCACGGCGTCGCTGTTCAGCGTGGTGTCAAAGGTCACTACAACATATTTAGCGTCTCTAATTCCCGCAACGCTCTTCAGATCAGCAAAGGAAACCTCGAAGGAGCATCCGTCAGTGGTGACAGGGGTTGTATAACCAGTGGCCAGTGGGGATGTCAATGCGGCATCTTTTGCATTCGTCAGATAGACCTTGATACTGCCCTCGTTCAGTGTAAGCCCAGAGGACATGGTATCATGGAACACATATTTGTAGGTGTCATAAGCACTCATATCTGGCACTGTACCGATGAGCTTAAAGGAAACGGTGTCACCAATGTTATAGTCCGCCACATCGTTATAGCCGGTACCATAACCGCCGTTTTGGTCGTATTTGACGTTTTCAAGTACTTTCTTTTCCACGGTGGGGATGTCGGTGTGTTTTGAATGAATGGTTACATCGTCTGTAACCTTCAAAATGTACTTGGTATGGGTGGCGGTAGCGGGAACCACTGTACTTTTTACAAAGTAGTAGCCTGCATCCAGATTGGAAATGGTATATTGGCTTTCAGCAAAGGTACTGGTTCCGGCGGCAGCCCCACTAAGATTGCTTGCAACGATTTCAGCAAAAGCATCCAAGTTGGTGCTGTCGTCTCCAAAGCCAGCCAGTGCCTCCGCCACGTCCGCTGCTGTGGTACAATCGGCAAAGCTGGCGCCAATGGTTCCGTCACCTTGGAGTGCTGCAAGCAGTGCAGTACCATTTACGCCGGTACCCCAGGTGATGTTGCTCAGCACCGTTTTTCCTGCATCCTCCGTCAAATCTCCCGCAAAGACCTGATAGGCTGCATAGGTAAATCCTTCCGTACTGTTATTTATTGTGATAGTGTAATTTCCTGCCGCCAAAGCGGGAAGGGTCAGCATAACCATGAGCAGCAGCGCCATACTCAAGGATAAGACTTTTCGAATTGTTTTCATCTGTGCATCTCCTTTCACAGTTTTTTGAGAGGAAAGCGAGTAATTTTAAGCCAGCAAGTGATATCTTATGCACTTATTGTGCTGAATGAACCTCCCCCTTCCTCCGCTTGCGCCATTGATACAGGCTGCCCAAAACGTAGATTCCCAGCAGAATCCATCCTGCGATAGTAAAGTGCAGGATCCCTGTTCCACCGGTTTCCGGCAGGACATACCCATGTCGGGTGTTGGTGATGACAATGGTCCCGATCTGAATGCCATCGTTGTTTTCATATGTGACCTGGAACCCGGACAGCGGCGCTTCCTCCACGCAGTAAAGGTATTTCTGGCCGTTGCTATTTGTTTTGTCCAAACCTGTCCAAGTATAGGTCCACTCGTTATCAGCCGTCAGATGCACTGTTTCGCAGGATTCTTTTTCTGTCTCGCCTTCTATCCAGCGGTAGAGCGTTACGGTTACGCTGTCCTCTGGCGGAGCCTCCAGAGTTTCTCCGTTTTCAGAATCCCAGTGTTTGGTTACGGTGAGCGTATCCTTCTCATTGGGTACATAAATTGAATGGGACGTGGAATACTCAATAAATTCGATGTCTGCAGGATCAACATTTTCAAGTGCACCGCGTTGCTGCATGGCCGCAATGGTGGATTCCTTAGTTGCGCTGTTTTCCATCCAGACAAAGTAGTAGGTTTCAGGGCTGACCAAATAACCGTCCGGAGGTTCCACCTCCTCGATTTTGTACAGGGTGTTATAGTGAGATTCTTCGCTCAGAAAGCTCAGCGTAATTGTGCCGCCTTCTCCCACGACAAAATATCCCTCAGGGTCCTGTGCCGTGACCGAGGTTTTATCCCATGCATAAGTACCGTCATCCTGGACCTCATAACGCTGCAGCAAAAACTTGGCCCCCGGCAGCAGCAGCAGCGTATTCTCACTGTCATGCTTATAGATGGTGACCGTGGCTTTGTTTACGGAAGCAGAGGAGGACTGTTCCTCCAGAACAAGGTCCGAACCCGAATGATATTCGTCCTGACCGCTCAGTGTGACGCTGTTGGAAATGGTCAGATCTCCTGCAGCAGTTCCATAGTCGATGAGATAATCATAGACCAGAACACATGCCAACCGATCCGGAATGGTAAATGTGATCTGATGGGTTTCAGGATCATAGTCTGCGGAATACCGGGACACATCTACGGGCTCGCCGCAGTAATGGCCTTCGACATTGTCGGGGTCATAAACATATAGCTTTGCGGTGTTGGCCTGGAAGGTGGCGCCGCTTCCGGCAGG
>CASEPH010000295.1 GCA_949289625.1 uncultured Clostridia bacterium
GTGATCCAATGGATACGGCTCCGCCGCTTCGATTCGAAACAGATCGCCGCCGATGGTTTGCTGAATCACCTGCGCCACATACTCTGTACTCCCCAGCACTTCATCATTGTCCACAACGATGCTTGCTCCGGAGACTGCGTCTACACCATCGGTGCTTACATTTTCAGGGACAGAAAAGTATGCAATCAAAATGTTGCTGCCATCCGCTTCCTGCTGATTAGAAACTATACCTTGCGAATGCTGAGAGGTCGATACGGATGGTTCCGCCTCGCCGCAGGCTGACAACCCCAGTGTCATTGCCAGGGTCAAAAGAAGTGGTAAAAGTCTCATAGCTCCTCCTTCTAAACGCTTTCTCAATCCATTTGCCGACTCCAAAATGCAATGGCGTCATCAATCCACCCCTCCGCAGAAGTGCCGGTTCCCAGACCGAAGCCGTGGCCCAATCCCTCATACACATGGAATTCCGTGTCGATACCAAGGGCTGACAGCGCATCCAGCCGCGCTTTCATGACGCGCCAGCTGGCGATCCCATCCTGATCTCCCACACAGGCATAGGTGGGCGGGTCGCTGGGGGAATACTCGCCCAGCCCTGTGTACTGCATGATGACCGCTCCAGGCTGGGGCAGGTCATCGCCGCCAAACGCCGCAGGGCCATAGGTGCCAAGCCAGGCCGCCATCCGTGCACCCGCCGAGCCGCCCCAGAGTGAGTAGCAGCTGGTGTCCACCTCCAGCTCCTCGGCATGATCAAAAATAAAGGTAATGGCCCGGGCCAGATCCTCGCAGGCCGTCTGTGCGCCTGGGCGGTAGATCAGAGCAAAAGCGTTGTAGCCTTGCTTGGATAGCTCCAGGGCGTGGGGAAAACTGTCGTGCATGGCGCCCACATAGGCAAAGGCGCCGCCTGCATTACACACAGCAAAACGCGCTCCTGGGTCTCCCTTGAAAAAGAACAGCCCGGTATCTTCCTTGTCGGGATCGGCTGCCTTTTCCTCCTCGGTGTAAATATCGTAGAAAATCGTCTCGCCAGCCAGAGCCCGCTCCTTCAGAGTGTTGACGATCTCAACGGTCTCGTCAGGGTCAATGTGGCTGTAATAGGTCAACCGCAGGTCCCCCAGGGTTTCGCCGCTCCAGTAGCCTGTATCCACAGGAAAAAGCAGGCGGCCATAGTCGTCAAACACCGGGTCATCCATGACTGTTTGGATGGGGGTATCTACGGTAAACTCCGTTTCCATGGCCGCTCCTCCTTGTTCCTCCTGGCCGGACGGCACGGTATGGCCTTCTCCGCAGCCGGAAAGCGCCAGCGCCAATACAAGTGCGCCAGCAGTCAGTACTTTGCTGATCATCATTTTTCCTTCTTTCTGCCTGAAAAGCGGCGCAGGCCCATCCCGCCGTAGTGAGCTGCACATGCGAATAAGCCCATCACAGCAAGGTGATCCACCACAAACCGCGTCGCTGTCTGATCCGGGGCAAAAAATATAAAATGGGTCCGTAAAAGCAGGTAATCAGAAAACCTGTAATGTGCAAACGCATAGAGGCCATAGCCCACAAGCACCGCAGCCAGCAACCGAAGGAGCAGCACCCGGTTTCTGGACGCGGACTGTATATGCAGGCGTCGGCGGACTGTATTCATAATGCCGCTCCAATGCAGGCCCAGGTGCAGACTCATAAGCAGAAACCCCCAATAGGAAAGGGGCAGATGGAGCGTCCGGGCAATGGTTTCGCCACGCTGCAAGGGCAGAAAATCCAAAATGTGCTGGGACAGAATCAGGCCACTGAGGAGCATCCCCAGCACTACCGCAAAAAGCAAAAAATTCAGTGCGGTCTGGACTGCTCGATACGGAGATGGCCTGCCTCGTCCAATGCTTTTATACCAGGCTCGATTCCAGATATGGTGGAGAAGGAACAATACCAGCATGGTGATTCCCATCCACTCATGCAGGACTTCCCCCACCAGAGAGTAGGCCATCAGCAGTAGTAGAAGGACTGTCATCGCCAGATCCGTAATCCATTTCTTCGCCACAGGGTCACCTCCTTTGGATTATATTGTTACATTACTGTTTAAACAGCCAGCCCATGATCTCGGGGTCTTGTGCAAACAGATTTCCACCTCCGTGCTGATTCGGCGCACCTCCATCGCGGAAATAATCCGCATCTTTGATGTCCAGAACCAGAAGTTGATCGATCTCCGCCTGGGACAGACCTGCCTGTTCGTACAGCTCACGCAAGGAATCGTATGCCTCCTGGCTCGGCCCGGAACCGTAATACTCGTCGCTCTCCCCGATGACAAAATACACCGGCACCCTGGCCTCCACCACCGGCTCGTAGGCCCCGTCCCACTGAGAAGAACACTGGAGATAGGCAGTAAATAAATCGGGCCTCATCCCCATGACCTGCGACATAGTCTCTCCACCGCCGGAGTAGCCCTCTGCATACACCCGTTCCTGGTCGATGTTGTAACGCCCCAGCAGATACTCCGTCAGGGCGATTGTCTGCTCAGCTGAAGTCTCCCCCCAGTCGCTGAGCTGCGGGGCAACCACAATCATGTGGTCGTTATAATTCAGTGCCTCGAAAGCAAAGTTCTCGCTATATAGGTTTTGCCCCATGCCCTGGAAGTACAGGCCCTCGTAGCCTGGCAGGGTAAGGAAAAGCGCATAGGGTTCGCTGCCATCATAGCCGCCCGGGACATAGATGTGATAATGAATGGCCCCCTCCGGAGCGTGTAGTACATTGTCCATCTGGAAACCCCGGTAGGTCTCTGTCCCCTCCGTTACCTCCAACTCTGGTTCCGGGGATGGCACAGGTGCAGGCTCCGGTGTTTCCTGCACCTGTGTCGGAGGTTCGGGCATTTCCGGGGTGGGTTGTGTTGTACCCTCCGTCCCGCAGGAAGCAAGGCTCAGTTCCATAGTCAGAATCAGAAAAAGTGTGAGAATCTGTTGACCGGAAAACATAGCGGCACCTTCTTTCGGAGCTATTGTAGTCCCGGTACGCCATCAGCGGAAGTTCCGATTAGTTGGTCGGTGTTAACCAACAGGTTAATACCACCGCGATTGACAAAATTGTATTCAATATCGTCGACTTCAAAACGATGCTGAACAGTTTACCCTCCAGCATTCTCAGTCGCTGCCTCTCCGTGTGCGGCTGCTCCAGCAGCAGCCGAATATGGCTGCGAAAACACTTCCACAGCGAATCACTCATCTTACCCGCAGAAGGCTTACCACTGGACAGTCACCTCGGTTGATGCAATGGGAAAAACGAACCAGTCACCAGAGGCAAGAGAGCTGCAACATTTTCAACAGCAGCGAACTCCAATTTTCAAAAAATCAGGCATCCTTTTCCGCTTCTTCCGACGGAAAGGGATGCCTGTCCATTTCAAAGTGATTCAGTTCGTATGCCAGTT
>CASEPH010000296.1 GCA_949289625.1 uncultured Clostridia bacterium
AGGATGATGTGGTCGGGATGAAGATCCCGAATCTCATCCACCGTCTTTTGGTCGTTGCGGATCACCTGAATTTCCGGGTTGATGGCGCCGATGAGCTGATAGAGGTTGTAGGAGAAACTGTCATAATTGTCGATCAAAAGAATCATACCTCTTCCTCCTGTGCAAGCTGCAATGCCTCCAGGGAGGCGCGAGCCTTGTTCAGACATTCCTGATACTCTTGTTCCGGTACCGAATCCGCTACAATACCGGCCCCGCTTCGCACAAATACCTGACCATTTTTCTTGTAGACAATTCGGATGGCGATACAGGTATCCATGTTGCCGGTAAAGTCGATGTAGCCAATCGCGCCGCCATAGATGCCGCGCTTATTGTTTTCGAGGTCTGCGATCAGCTGGCAGGCGCGGATTTTGGGTGCTCCTGAGAGCGTCCCGGCGGGCAATACCGCTTCAATGGCGTCCAGGGCGTCGCAGTCATTCCGAATCTCGCCCCGGACGGTGGAACCGATGTGCATGACATGGGAGAAGCGCTCAATGGAATGCAGTTTTTCCACCTGTACGGTGCCGAACCGGCTGATTTTCCCCAGATCGTTCCGGCCCAAATCCACCAGCATGTTGTGTTCGGCCAGTTCTTTTTCGTCGGCCAACAGGGCAGCCTCCAGCGCTTGATCTTCGGTGTCGTTTTTTCCGCGGGGCCGGGTTCCGGCCAGGGGAAAGGTGTGGAGCACTCCATGTTCCAGCTTGACCAGGGTTTCAGGAGAGGCGCCCGCAACTTCCACATCGGTGCCCGAAAAGTAAAACATATAGGGCGAAGGATTGATGGTGCGGAGGACCCGGTAGGTATTCAAAAGACTGCCCGCAAAGGGGGCGCTCAGCCGGTTGGAAAGGACGATCTGAAAGATATCGCCTTCCCTGATATGATGCTTGGCCTGTTGGACCATGCCGCAAAACGTTTCTTTGTCGTAAAGAGCGGTGACATCACCCAACAGTTTCCCGCCCGGCTCCTGTTTCTTCTCCCCGGTTCGGAGGAGGGCAGCCAGCTGCTTGAGCTCCAGAACAGCCTTGTTGTAACTGGTTTCCAGATCATCCAGCCGCATATTGACTATAAGGATGATCTTTTGCCGGAGATGGTCAAAAGCGATGACCTTGTCGAAGAGCATCAGGTCGAGGTCCTGAAAACCTTCGGTATCCTGGACTTTCCGGCGGACCGCCGGTTCGCTGTATCCCAAATAATCATAGGAAAAATACCCTACCAGTCCACCGGTGAAAGAGGGGAGGCCCTCCAGGCGGGGGCTTTTGTATTCGGCCAGGACCTGCCGGAGATAGGCGGATGGGTGGTCCGTGGTGATTTGGCAGCTTCCGATTTTCATCTTGCCGTCGGTACAGGTGATTTCCAGCTTGGGGTCGAAGCCTAGGAAGGTATACCGCCCCCACTTTTCATTGGCCGTGGCCGATTCCAGCAAATAGCAGTGGGAGGAAATGTTTTTCAGGATGCGGATGGTCTCGATGGGGGTGGTGAAATCGGACAGAATTTCACAACTGAGTGGCAGCATGCGGTAAGTTCCGGCAGCGGCAATGTCCCGGACTTCCGCGAGGGAAGGCAGAATACGCATGGTCTGTACCTCCTAAACAAAAAACTCCCCTGACCATCTGTCAGAGGAGCATAAAAAAGCCCTTGACAGATGGGATGGATCTGTCAAGGACGAATAGAACACTATCCGCGGTGCCACCTTGATTCACGGCATGACCCGTGCACTTAGCAGGATACCAACATATCCCCGGCAAATGACGTCTGCCTCCAACGTCGCAGAATACTCTGTGCACCATCACACATTTGACTGCGCCCTCAGTGGTCCATTTGACAACCTGTTTCTCACCTGACTCTCAGCACCGCAGGCTCTCTGTAGAGGCATGATTGCCGTTATCTCCACTTCATCGGTTTAAAGTATTGATTTGTGGGCATTATACACGATCTCACCGGGGTTGTCAATGGCTTTTTTCAAAAAATTTGGATCCGCTTTTCATTTTACATCGGCGGGGGCGAGTTGTTCTGACGGATGGAGGTTTCATTGAAAGACCTGGACCGAGATGCGGGTCAAATAACCGGAGGGGTCAGAACGGGACACTTCGTCCAGCACAGCCTCTTTGTAACAGAATGCACCGGAGCGGAACTGGTTTTGAGCAAGAAAATCCCGCAGCAGGCGGAAAGCCGGGGCAGCGTTGTAGTAATCCCCAGCCAGATAGGTCACCGCATAGGTGCCAGCCGGCTTGACATGGCAGGGATGTCCCACCGGTTCATCCACCACTTTGGTAAAGAAATGAGAGTAGCAGCCCCATTGTTCCTGGGCCAGAAAGGCGGTGGAGACCATAGCGCCATAGGGATGACCAGCGTTCAGCTGGTGACGATTGCAATAGCCGATGTGGCTGCACAGAGCAGCAAAAACCTTGTCGTGTTCGTCGGTGTTGATGGGGGGACTGATGACCAGATATTCCGCGGGCTGTTGTTCCAAACCTACACTGCCGATGTGTGCAATCACCTGCGGTTGGCGGCTCAGTTCCACCAAGTCCAATTTATTGTCAATGACCTGTTGAATCCGGTGCAGCTTTTGAAGTTCCTGCTGGACTTTTTGCTTTTGCTGGGCCAGAAGCTGTTGGAGTGCTTCGGGGCTGCGATGCTCGATATAGCCGCGGATCTCCTTGAGGGGCATTCCGATTTCCTGCAGACAGCGGATGGTAAAAAACAGGTCACATTGATTTTCGCTGTAATAGCGGTAGCCATTGTCATCGGTGAAGGCAGGCCGGAACAGCCCGATTTGGTCGTAATAGAACAAGGTTCGCTTGTTGGTATTGCATAAACGGGCAAATTCGCCTGTATTTATACATGGATTTGGACTTTTTTGCATAAATATACAACTTTCCTCTTGACTATAACGTTACGGTACACTCTATTATAATGGCATCTTATAGAAACATCAAGGAGGAAGATAACCATGCCCAAACTGAGTGACCGCGTCGGGACCTTTACGGATTCGGTGATCCGCCGTATGACCCGAATCAGCGACGAATATGGAGCCATCAACCTTTCCCAGGGCTTCCCGGACTTTGATCCGCCCAAAGCGATTTTGGATGCTCTGGCCCGGGTGGCCTATGAAGGTCCCCATCAGTATTCGGTGACCTATGGCGCCGAAAACTTCCGTGAGGCCCTGGCCAAAAAACAGAGCCGTGCCATTGGCCGGACCATTGACCCGGACAAAGAGATTGTGGTGACCTGCGGCGGCACCGAGTCGATGATGTGTGCCGTCATGACCATCTGCAACCCGGGGGATAAAATCATTGTCTTTTCCCCCTTCTATGAAAACTACGGCGCCGATGCCATTCTGTCGGGCGCGGAACCCATTTATGTACCACTGGTGCCGCCGGAGTATAACTTTGATTTGTCGCTGATCGAGGACGGATTCCGTCAAGGGGCCAAGGGCATCATTGTCTGCAATCCCTCCAATCCCTGCGGCAAGGTGTTTACTCGGGAAGAGCTGATGGGCATCGGTGAGCTGGCTCTGAAATACGACGCCTTCGTCATCACCGACGAGGCGTACGAGCACATGGTCTACGCTCCCAACCATCATGTCTGCATGGCGTCGCTGCCGGGAATGTATGAGCACACCATCACCTGCAATTCTCTGTCCAAAACCTATTCCATCACCGGCTGGCGTCTGGGTTACCTGATTGGACCCGAAGACGTGGTGGAAGGGGCCAAGAAGGTCCATGACTTTCTGACAGTGGGAGCGCCGGCTCCCCTGCAGGAGGCAGCTGTTACAGGTCTGAACTTCCCTCAGTCTTACTATGATGATTTGCTGGCCCTCTATACGGACAAGCGGAAGCGGTTCCTGGATGGCCTGGACAAAATCGGCCTCAAGCACAATATCCCCCAGGGCACCTATTTCGTGATGGTGGACATCCAGGACTTTTTGAACCTGCCCCAGTTTGCAGGATACAGTGATTTGGAATTCTGTGAATGGATGATCCGGGAAATCGGTGTAGCAGC
>CASEPH010000297.1 GCA_949289625.1 uncultured Clostridia bacterium
TCCTTGTTCAGGAGCCGAACGCGAACCTTAATAGGCTTCGCATAGGTGGCGTCCCGCTCGCGGCATTCTTCCACAGAATACTTAGGAGGCTCGTTCATGGTAAAGTCCAGGAAGCTCAATTCCAGATTGCCCGTATAGTCCTCGATGGTTCCCACGTCCCGAAAGACCTCCTGGAGGCCGGTTTTCAGGAAGTTGTCGTAGGACTCCTTTTGGATGCGCAGCATATTGGGCATCTTGAGGATATCATCGTGCTTCTGATAAGACTTGCGGAGGGTTTTGCCGTAGTATACGTCTTTTACCATCGCCATTGGAACATCACACGACCTTTCTTGCCCGGATATCCGGGAAAATCACCGGGGGTGTTGATACACCCGGCAGAGTTGTTGCATTTTCGCCATATTGCTTGATTCCATTCCCCATTCGTGGTACAATACCATCAGATAACATGGGGTGTTATGCGAACCTCGCAATGGCATACTGGATGGCTATTTTACCACATTCGCCACAAGATGTCAACTCTTTTTAGTTCCCAAAATGGGGGCTTTTTCTTTTTTTACAATCCCCTGCACCAATAATTAGGGTGATAAACAGGATTCACCCCATTCCATAAAGCCTTCAGGGCCAGAGATCAGAACTTTTTTCGATCTCTGGCCCAATTTTTCTGATTCTTTTCGATCTCAATTCACGTTTATGTAATTTCTTTATTCTCCTCAGCAAAGCCAGGGGTTGTCGTTACGCTAAAGCGAGAGCAATAAAAAATCGGGTGTGATGCAAATTTTTGATTTTGCATCACACCCAAATTTTAAAACCTATCCCATCAAAGTGCACGAAGAACAGGCAGTCAAACCAATACCACAACCACCGCAGCAATTCCTATAATGGTACCGAGCAGCTGACACTTTGTCCCTTTTGCCGGTTGGGCCAGGCGCTTGCCGCCTTTATTCTGGTCATCATTGTCGCTTTGGGGCTGGGTAAATCTACGCTGATCCTCACGAAACTGGGTTTGTACAGACTTGGCTGCGGTAATACCGACTCTTTCGTTTGACATGTATATTCCTCCTAGCGATAATGGTCCAAAGCTTCCTGCAACAAATCCATCGCTTCTTCAAGGCCCATCTCCCGAATTTTCTCCTGGACTTCTGCGATTTCTTCAATGGCCATTTCACCACGGATAAGCCGGGCCACACAGCCATCCACATAGGTCCCCACATCCAGCATGATCTCCTCATAGGTGTAGCGCTGATCCTCATCCAAGCATACCGGGGGCAACATATCCGCAGTGTCCTTCTGCTGATTCCATACCGACAGTAGCACAGTATCCTCCGATAACATCCACTGGATCCGGTCGATTTGCAGGGTCCCCTGTAAATCCGTCGTATACAGTTCCCAGTCCTCTAGCGTCATTTCGGCAAAGGCCGACACATCGTCCTCCCCGGGTGTCGTTGCCGCACCGTAGTTGCCAATTTGAATGGCCTCCTCGGAATAAAACCAATCTGCCGCCTGCATAACCAGCTCTGGATTCTCACAGGTTTGGGGGATGGAAAGGCCGGACGCATAGATGGAGGTAGCTCGACTGTTGGCCAAATGGGTCACATCGCCGGATTCCCGTACCGGATCCATGGCCGGAGAAATGGGAAATTCACACATTCCCTCCAGCGTATGATAAGCGCTGACCGGTACAAAGAACACGCCGCTTGCACCGGTGCTGAGATCGATCAAATAACTGTTGGACCCGAGTTCCACCGTGTCCGTATAAGCCGACGTAATGATTCCCTGGTCATACCAATCCCGAATCAACGTGATATAGTCCGTAAAGCCCGGTTCTAAGGCCCCAAACTTCACCACCCCGTCCTGCTGAAAAAAGCCCTGAAACGCGCTGCTTGTCCCTAGGGAAATACCAAATCCAGCGGTAAAAAGATCCCCGGAAATCACACCTTCCGGCAGCATCCGAAAGGGCAGGTCAGGATCATACCGATTTTTCATGGCGATTAGCAGCTGAGCATAGTCATCATAGGTTTCCGGGAGATCCATGCCCAGTTCCATCAGCCAGTCCTCCCGGATGACCGTGCCTAACCCGGGCGTCATCTGCGGTTCCTCATAAAATCGGTACAGCTGCATGATCTCTCCGGATTCCTCGATCAGTGAAAGCACGCCGTCATAGCAATTGTTAGCCACTCGAATGTAGTTGGGGGCATACGCCTCGATCAGATCATCCAGGGGAATCAGGTTTCCTGACAATTCGGTGTTTGTCATATAGGCGGGCGCTGACAAAATCAAATCCAGTGGTTCGCCGGATGCGACCAGCAGCTCGAGTCCCTCCAGGTAGGTTTCGTTGGGAAAGGCGTCGTAATCCAAGGAGATCCCTGTAGTTTGCGTAAAGGCGGAGAACAAATCCTGTATCCCCGCATTGGGTTCTTGGCCTGGAACAGGCATCACAAGTCGGATTGTAGTGGGCTCTGTGACCAGCGGATATTCCGGCAGCAGAGGCGACGCATCAAAGGGCATCTTCAAAACCTCCGGCGATGGGTCTGTAACAGCTTTAGCGGTTTTCTGGGTCGAGACAGAATCGCCAGTGCCCTCACAGGCGGACAAAAGAGTCAGGAGAATCAGAAATGCTGCAACGATATGTTTCATGCAATCACCTCACCGCATAACCAAAAAATTGGAAAATACAGATTAATCATACCATATAACGGATTTTTTAGCAAGCGGTATACGAAAAAATGGGGCTTTTGGCATATGACATCGAATCAATATCTGCATTGCCTCCTTTCATTGTTCCATCAGATGCAGTCCCTATCTACAAGAACCACGGCTCCCAGCAACACCGGGGCCCCTGCAAGCTGTCAAAGGACCCCTGCTTTCACGTGTTGAAAGCAGGGGTTCTGACCCTATATTAAGGATAACAGCAAAAACAAAGTAGAAAATGCGGAATCTCCTCCAGCAAGCAGCTTAAGTAGGGCTACCCAGCCGATATTTTTGCTGAAAATGGGCAAATTCCCGAACAAAGTTGGGGGTCTGATCCGCCTTGAGCTCCGTCAGATAGTCGTGGACCTCAAAGGTACTGTCCTTGATCTGGATGATGCACACCCCCACGTTGGAGCAGTGATCGGAGACTCGTTCGCAGTTGGTGAGAATATCCGTCAGAATCAGACCAATGCCGATGGCGCAGTCTCCTTTCTGGAGCCGGACAATATGCCGGTTGCGGATGTCCACCGTTAGATCGTCGATAACCTCCTCCAGAGGTTCTACCCGTCCCGCCAAGTCCGGATCATCCTTGGCAAAGGCATCTACAGTGATATTCAGGATCTCACTGAGGGCGGCAAACAGGGTGGATAGCTCTGCTTTTGCAGCATCAGAAAAGCTGTATCCGTTTTCATGGATGCTCAGGGCGCTTTCCGCCAGATTGGTGGCGTGATCGCCAATGCGCTCAAAATCCCCGATGGCATGGAGCAGTTCAAAGACCTCGTGGCTGTCCTCCACCCGCAGTTCCCGGGCAGAGAGCTTTACCAATGCCGTGGCCAGCTCGTCATCCAGCTTGTCCAGAGCCTGTTCCTTTTGCTCCACCGCGTCATAGGCAGCCTGGTCGAACTGTGTCACCAAGCGCATCGCGTCCTGCATGGCGCTTTTGGCCAGTTCCGCCATAACCACGGTTTTCTCCCGGCACTGCTCCACTGCCAGCATAGGTGCATTCATAATCCGCTCGTCCAAAAAAACAGTCGTCTCTTTGGTTCCCTTTTTATCCGGCACCAGAATTTTGGCCAGCTTGACCAGTTGCCGGGAGAAGGGCAGAAGCATCAGGGTGGTGACAATATTGAAGATGGAATGAACGCCGGCAATCGCCACAGGATTGATGGGCTGATTCACAATGGAAAAATGCAGGAAGAAATTGAGCCCATAGAACACAATCAGCCAAATTACCGTACCGATGAAGTTAAAGCTGACATGGATGGCAGCCACCCGCCGGGCGTTTTTGTTAGTCCCGATGGAGGAGAGCAATGCAGTGACACAGGTGCCGATGTTCTGCCCCATAATAATGGGAATGGCCATACCATAGGTCACTGAACCGGTGAGGGACAGAGCCTGAAGAATACCCACAGAAGCAGCAGAAGACTGAATGATACCGGTAAACACCGCCCCCACCACAACGCCAAGAATAGGATTATTGAACCGGGTGAGCATGCTCTCGAACTCTGGCATTTCCGCCAACGGAGCAACAGCATTTTTCATCAGGTCCATGCCAAACATCAGCACGGCAAATCCACAGAGGATGGCGCCGGTATCCTTTCGCTTATCGCTTTTGCAGATCATGATCATGATCACGCCAATGAGGGCCAGCACCGGCGAAAAGTTCTCCGGCTTGAGCAGGGAGATCAGGATACTGTCGGTTTCGATGCCGGTCATACTGAGGATCCAAGCGGTGAGGGTGGTTCCGATATTGGAGCCCATGATGACGCCTACGGTCTGGGGCAGTTCCATAATGCCGGAGTTTACCAGGCCCACCAGCATGACAGTCAGGGCCGAGGACGACTGGATGGCAATGGTGATGCCGGCGCCCAACAGCAGGCTTTTAAACGGATTGGATGTCAGTTTTTTGAGGGTCAGTTCCAAACGGCCACCGGCAATCTTTTCCAGACTGGAGGACATGATATGCATGCCAAACAGGAAAAATGCCAGCCCGCCGCACAGCGTAAACAAAGAAAATAAATCCATATGCAGCTTCCTCCTTACAAAGTAAAGTTTAGCAAAGGTTTGTAAAGTCTGCATATGGATTTATGTAAAATTTGTGTAAAATACAGCTTACGATGGAAATGTCACCGTAATGGAGGTACCCACCCCCACGGTGCTCTCCAGATGGATTTTTGCCCCGTGGTGCTCTGCCACATGTTTGACGATAGACAGGCCCAGGCCGGTACCTCCGGTGGAACGGCTGTGGCTCTTGTCCACCCGGTAGAACCGCTCAAAAATTCGGTCCTGATGTTCCGGCGGGATGCCGATGCCGGTGTCGGAAACGCAGATGGATCGTTCGGTCAAAATTACACGAATAGAGCCATTGGGCCGGTTATACCGGATGGCGTTGTCAATGAGGTTGTAGATCAGCTCCCACAATTCTCCCTTGTCACCATGAACCGTGCAGGCCGGCCCCTCAATCGAGAAGGAAATCCCGTTTTTCTTGGCCACAGGAATCAAGGAGTCCATACACTCTGTAGCCAGATTCCGAAGATCCACCGGCTCATGGGGGGCAGGTGCATCGTTCTCATCCAGCTGGGACAGCCGGATGATGTCGCTGATGAGGGCCAGCAGCCGGCCGGATTCCCGGCGAATGGTGGAAGCAAACCGTTTTACATCCTCTTCCCGAGCCATGCCACTTTCGATCATCTCCGCGTAGCCGGAGATAGAGGTCAGCGGGGTCTTCAGTTCATGGGATACATTGGCGGTAAATTCCTGCCGCATACTGTCCCGCTCCCGACGCTGCTTCTGGATCTCCAAGATAAAAGGACGCAGCTCCGGATAGACCCGATTCCGGTCCTCCGCCAGGGTGGGATCGTCCAGCTGTTCCGGCAGACGCTTGATGGGTACCAACAGCCGCCGAGTCAACAGCACCGCAAAGGCCACAGCCAGCACCATCAGCACACAGACCGCAGCCACAAGATATGGAACGGTCTGCCCATAGATCTGATAAATGCTGCTCACCGCCTGGCTGATCCGAAGCACATTTCCGTCGGACAGCCGAAGGGCGTAATAGTAGTCCTCAGATCCCAAGGTATCAGAGGTTCGCTGGTCCCGGCCGGACCCATCCTGCAGAGCCTCCTGAACCTCAGGTCGGTCCAGATGGTTCTCCATATCATCGGGATCGGCGGCGCTCTCATAGAGCACACTGCCGTCACTTTGGATCAGGGTAATCCGCAGTCCCGAATCTGAGAACTGGGACAGATCCTCAGGCTCCTCCAATGTCTCGTACGCCTCGGCAATAAGCTGCCCTTGGGCGGTGAGATCCGCCTGAACCTGCTTCTGGTAGGCCCGGTAGAAGGTCAATCCGGAGCAGATTACCGCCAGAATGGCGGAGATCAAGCCCATGTAAAACAGATTTAATGTAATTTTTTCTTCCACACCTTTACGCCTCCAAACGCTCCAGCTTAAAGCCCACGTTGCGGATAGTCTGGACCATAGCGCCCTTGGCCCCCAGCTTCTGTCGCAGGGTCTTGACGTGCATATCCAGGGTCCGACTGGACAGGGCGTAATCGTAGCCCCAGATCCGCTCCATAATCACATCCCGGGTAAAAGCAGTGCCCGGAGCGGAGAGCAGCAGCTTAAGCAGTTCAAATTCCTTATATGTAAGCTCTACCGGCGCCCCGTCCACGGTGACTTGATGCTTTTCGTCGGAGAGTGTGATACCGCCATATTGATACTGGACCGGCGTATGGGCTCCAGGGGTACTCCGAAGTCTAGCCTTGACTCGGCTGATGAGTTCCATAATTCCAAAGGGCTTGGCCACATAGTCGTCGGCTCCCAGATCCAGACCCCGAACCGTGTCCAGTTCGGACGCCTTGGCAGTCACCAGAATCACCGGCGTCTCTCTGGTTTCCGGCTGGGTGCGAAGCCGCCGAAGAATGGTAAGGCCATCCTCTCCCGGCAACATAATGTCCAAGAGCACTAAATCCGGTACAGCTCGGGCAACGGCGCTATAGAAGGGCGTTGCACTTCCAAATGCCTCAACCTGAAAGCCACTGCTTTCTAAGGCATACTGTTCCAATTCTCGGATCTCTGCGTCATCCTCTACAATATAAATCTTCATCCTGTTCACCTCTTATTCTCAGTATAGCAAGCCTGCGTAAAAAACAAAGGCCATCCATGTAAAAAATATGTAAAAAACGAAGCGGCGGAAAACAGGCCGCTGCCCGCTTGCCGCCGCTTCGTATGCAGAATGAATTTACTTCATGCCGCGCTCGTAGGCCTCGATCATCTTTTTGACCATCTGACCGCCCACGCTGCCGGCCTCACGAGAGGTCAGGTTACCGTTATAACCCTGCTTCAGGTTGACGCCAACCTCCCTTGGTGTTCCTCCACCATATTAAAGGTGATATTTTTGTGCAAGCCATACAGATTCATGTTAAAATTCGCATCATTATGCCGAAGAATTTTCCTGGTTCGAGATGGAGACGTCAAGGGGGAAGTCCCGAGTCGGCTCCGATTCCAGTTCTCCAATAAACCGATAGAAGATTCGGATGCTCTGCCGATAGGGCTGGTTTCGATGGGTGGTGGCCACTGTACCCTCCGGAAGGAGCTTAGGACCTATTTCAATCCGCTCCACAAACGTGACCAGTGTATTCCGGTCCAGCACATCGATATGGGTGAACTGTTTTGCCAGGGCGAAGAAGTGCCGGTAACGCGACTCCTTTTCCAGCCCTGGATTTTCTATATCCAGTTCAGCAATGCTTTTGGTGAGTCCTGTTGCCTCCCGTTCCAGCTCAGAAACCATCCTGGCCAGTCGGTCATCATCCAGCTTTCCTTCGGCATTATCGGTGTACAGCTTGCCGATGATCCGGTCGATGGTGACAAGCCTTGTTTCCGCCTTTTCTCGCTTCATCTGCATGGCTCGAAGGTGTTCCGGCTGGGACTCCTGTTCCACCACGCGGTTGACCAGTTCAGATATTTCCTCGTCCGTCATGGACAGCAGGCTGTTGAGGTCCTGCCGCACCACCTCCAGCAGATCGGAATATCGGATTCGCACGCCTTCGCACGGGTTTACGATATCCTTGCGCTGATGGGTACAGGAGAGAAACCAGTATTTTTCCCGCTGGCCCTTATAGACGGTACCGCAGGAGCACAGGGAATAACCGCATTTACTACAGACCGCGATCCCGGAAAAGATGCTTTTTCGAACATGGTCGTAGGCACGGTAATTGCTTGCACCTCTGCCTATGTTGAAGGCAGCTAGGTTGAAGGTATCCTGGCTAACCAAAGGTTCGTGGGTGTTTTCGGTAACGGCCCAATCCTCCTTGGGGATCTTCACTTTTTTCTTGGACTTGACGCTGACCTTTTTACTCTTTCCCAGTATGGTGTGACCCAGGTAGACCGGGTTTTTCAGGATCCGCTTCACAGTCGTGTAGTTCCAGAGATCCGAAGCCCGGGCGGCTCCCGCCTCGCTAAATTCGTCTCGGAATAAGACACGGTATTTCAGCGGCGGTATAATCCCATCGTTATTCAGATCCATCGCTATTTTTCTGGAAGAATCTCCAGCCACCGCCCTGGAAAAGATGCGCTGTACAACAGGGGCTGTTTCTTCATCGGGAACCAGATGGTTCTTGTCTCCCTTTTCCTTTTTGTAGCCGTAGGGAGGACAAGCGCAGTATTTTCCCTGGGCCCGCTTATGCTTCAAAACGTCTTTTACCTTCCGGGAACCGTCCCGCAGATATACTTCGTTCATCGCAAATTGAAAGGGCGCCATGATATTATCTTGTTCCGTATCGAAGTTGTCCGAGATGGTGAAATAGTGGATGCCGTTTTCAGGAAAGTATTCTTCTGCGTAATAGCTGGATTCCCGCATCGTTCGGCCCAGACGAGACAGGTCTTTTGTGATAACAGTATTTGCCTTGCCCTTCTTCAGTTCCGTCAGCATCTCCTGAAAGGCCGGCCGGTCAAAGTTGCCCCCTGACCATCCGTCGTCCACAAAGGTACGAAGCAGGACATAACCATGCTGTTTACAATAGTCCTGAATGATCGAACGCTGATTGGCAATACTGGAGGATTCTCCGGCCAAAGCGTCCTCGTCGGACAGGCGAAGATATGCGTATACCAGTGTTTTCTTGTCGGTTATCATGTTACCTCCTTCTCGATAACCGATCCACTACTGGCATTATACCCTATGGTTTGCGTCACAGTCAACGGCACCATTTGACAATTCTTGTTTTTTGCCAAACAGGCTCCAATAACCTCCACCTTGGACTGACTTCCTGTAAAAACGCGGTGAATTTCGTAGGTTGCCTGATTTAGTTTTATGGTATTCATAAACTCATCTCCCAGAGTAGTTTGGGCCAATTTTCAATTTAATATACAAAAATTCCCAAGTATAGGACAGCAGAAACGGTCTACAGTTCCAGGAAATACTGGGCCGACTTTTTTCTGAGATAGAACTCAGTCACCTCACCCAGATCCGAGGTCACAGGGATTTCCGGCAGTGCCTCCATCAACGCCTTGTGGTACCGTTGACCGGGAATACAGCGTTCGTCCAGCACGGCCACTACGCAGGTGTCGGTCTCCGTACGGATGGCCCGGCCAAAGCCCTGGCGAAGTTTGATCTGCATCTCCGGAACAATAACAGCTTGAATAAAATCATGAAGAGAGCCGTACCGTTCCTTCTGCTTTTCCTTCAGTTCGTCGGGAAACGCAAAGGGCAGCTTGGGAAT
>CASEPH010000298.1 GCA_949289625.1 uncultured Clostridia bacterium
CTTCACTGACAGCTTGTCCAGATTCACATTGCCGGAGTTGCCGCTGTCATAACGCAGCGCAACGACATTCCGACCTTCATCAAGCTCCAGAGTCTGGGTAAGCTCCTGCCACTCATTCCAGTTTCCACCGATACTGCCAAAGGAGATCGTCTCCACATAGGAGCCGTTGACATACAGGTTCAGATCCTTCGTGGCCTGGGTACCATTGCAGTAACGGATAGAGGCCTCATAGCTTCCATCCTCCGGAACTGTAACCTCAAACTCTGTGCCTGCACCAGTGGAAGTCATCCCGTCGACAAAGCCGCTTCCGCTGTAATTCCAGTGATCCTGATTTGTGCCGGCGGTGCCGTAGAGTGCGGCGTTCTCAGCCTCTGCGTTGATCACTTCCGGATAGAACGGCACTGTGCAAGAATCCAAGTTGACATAGCCGGTGTCTCCGCTGGCATCCTCATGCTTAAGGGTGATGATGTTGTTTCCTGCTGCCAGGGGAAGCTGCATCAGACAATCCGACCAGGTGTCCCAGTCTCCAGTAGAGGGCATGGCAGTTTTGCCAATATAAGAACCGTTGACATAGACAGACAGAGATCTCTCTGCTGCATCACCGTTGGCATACCGGAAAGTGACGTCATAATCGCCCGCGTTGGCGACCTTGGCATAGAAGGTGACGCCGGCACCATCGGCTTCCAGCTTATCCACAAAACCCGTTCCGGTGTAGCCGGAGTGATTCTGGTTCACAGAGGCCTGCGTGTCTGTAGAAGCACCAAAGAGGGAAGCATACTCCGCTTCGTAGGTCTGACCATCAGCATCGACGGGGCTGCTGCCTTCGAGCGTGTAGGTGCTATCGCTGTCAGAAGCGGCGTAGGCCTTGATGTAGGTTACATCCCCATATACATCCTTGCCTACTGTCCAGCCCTCTCCAGACGCAGCCAGCAGGGCATTATAGTCATCATAATAGGGCAGGCTCCCGTTGCTGGTGACGTCGATGGCCGCTTGGCCATGGACGGCCAGATAATAGTAGTTCAGCCCGGAGTAGTAGCTGCCCTCGACTGCACCGATCTTCACTTCAGTATTTCTGGTGCCTTGCGCGGAGATTTCCTGCGCGAAATACACGCCGTCCTCATAGTCGTAGGTTTCGCCGTCATCATCATAATAGCGGAAGCTGGTCTCCCGGCTGCTCGGGAAAATGTCTACCGTTACGTGATCCACAGTTTCCTGTCCGACATAGTCCTGCACGTCCTGGGTTGGAATAATCGCACCTTCCTTGACAAACATCGGAATATCGGTCCAGGACTCACTGTTGAGGCTGTAGGGGATATATTGGCCGCCCTCATAGACAGTACCCCGGTTATAGTCAATCCAAGTGCCTTCCGGCAGATAGATCCACTTCACGGACTGCCCGCGCTCTGTAACAGGAGCAACCAGCAGCCACTCGCCGAACATCCAGGCATCGGAGTAGTCGGCCACGTTTTCATCGTCAGGATAGTCGAACAGCAGGGGATACACCAGGCCCAAACCGGTGTCATAGGCCTCCCGCTCATAAGAATACATGTATGGGATCAGGGAGTACCGCTGCTGAATGGCGGACTTGGTTACCTCCTCCGCCGTTGTGCCAAAGTACCAGGGTTGGCGTTGCTGATAATTCGTGCCATGCACACGGAATACCGGTGTCATGGAGGCAAACTGCAGCCACCTGGTGTAGAGCTCGGGGCTCGGATTTTCAATGTTCCCGGAGTTCTGGTTGAAACCGCCGCCATCACTGCCCCACTTGGGCTGCCCGTTATTGATGGTGGACAGCATCGCAGCCTTCTGCTCGTTCAGGCCTGCCGCCCAGGATACCCGTTCGCCTTTGTAGAACTGGGTTGCCACATCGCCGGACCAGATGCTGGTGGCATACCTCTGTGTGCCGGGATAATAATTGCGTGCAGTCTGCCAGACACGGACGTTATCATCGGTATATTCCCTCTGACCTTCATACATGGCCTGAGAAATAAAGGCGGTAGTAAAGTTGCCGAACCAATAATCAGCGCCGTTGGAGGATACTTTATCCGTTTCATCATTCCACCAGCCGACAATGCCCCGGTCGAATGCATCCTCGGAGTGCTCCCACCACCAATCCCGTTCTTCGGCCTTATAGGGGTCAATGCTGCGCACGGTCACAGGCAGGAAGTAGTCTGTGTATTCATAGTGCCCCGGGTAGAAGTAGTCTCCGGCTTCTGCGTCCAGTCCCTGCTCTGTCGGTGTTCCGTCAGAGAGCTTGGTCACCACGCGGGGCTTGGTGATACCAATCATCTTAATTCCCTTGGATTCCATATCCTCCTTCAGCTGTGTGGAGGCCGCAGAGGGGAAGTTGTCTGTATTCCATGTGAATTCACCGTAGTTATCGTCGCCGTAGCACTTCCAGTCATAATCAAAGGCATAACCGTCGATGGGGATATTCTTGGCCCGGTACAGCTCTACCATCTCATAGGACTCGTCTTCGTCGATATCCCACTCAAAGTTGGAAAATCCCAAAGACCATTTTGGCATCATGGGAGATGTTCCTGTAATTTTGGAGAAGCCAGCCATAATCTCCTTCGGCTCTCCCAGCATGATGAAATACTCTACATCTTCTTTCTCATACCGGCGGCCCTCTGCTGGCGTTCCTCCATAATAGAATTCCATCTTGCAGTCAGTGGAGTTTGTATAGGGATAGCCGCCGTCAGAGTCTACCAGGATACCATATCCGGCAGTTGACCACATAAACGGGCCACCGGAATTTCCCTGCTGTCCTGCTGCGGCAGTAGACTCGTTGTCGTTCCGCAGGAGATTCCCATTATCGCTGAAGCAGTCAAATCCATGAATGCCATACATGTTGCTGGATTCAGCGCGCACAAAGCGCACTCCGTCATGGAAGACGCCCCCGCTCTCCGGTTCCCAGAACAGGGTAGTTCCATCGGCCTGCTTTACCGTCATGCGGCATGGCGTACGGCTAATTTCAATGCGCATGCCATCTGTCTGGATCACAATGGGGTCGCCGGCGATGTCAATTTCCGCTGCCGTAGTGGTATCCCAGGTCAGCTCAGGGTCTATAATCGGGGTATCCGGACTGGGCTCCACAGACTCTGGCTGGTAATCCACCCGAAGGATATTGTCTTGGCATACTTCCAACGTAAGCAGATCCGGCGCACTCCCGCCGCTGTCAATCGTCAGCAGAAGCGTATTCCCGTCTACCGCGGCATCGGTCACATTTCCGAGCGCCTCTGATGCGGCCGAAGCAAGCGGAAGGCCCGCAAACAAGGTGCCCAGCATAGCTGCCGTCAGCAAGAGGGCGAGCAGCCGTTTTCTTATCGTTCGCATACAGTTTCCTCCTTTAGGAAAAAACAGGGAGGTGCATAGGGAAGCCCTATGCACCTCCCTGTGGCAGTTTCAGATCATCACTGATTCCGAAGTGAGATACAGTCTAGGTTGATTCCGGCGAAGTTCCCCGCCCGATAGGAAATTGTAATTGTATTTTGTCCCGGTAGCAACTCGACGGGAACAGATACTATGCTCCAGGTATCCCAGTCCTGCGTCTTCGGAAGATCAAGCAGTATCGGCTCTCCGTTGACAAGAAGAGTGCGCTGGGCCGCCTCGGTCCCTGCAGAGTAGCGGACGTCCAGCACAGCGGTGTCACTGTCAGAGTTCACGGTGAACGTGACTGCACAGCCTTCGGAGGCAAACTGATCCACAAAGCCCTCTCCTAAGTAGCCTTCGTGATTTGTATTCACGGCTACGTTGGTTTGCTCCGCGTGTTCCGCTTCATAGGGAGCCTGGCAGATCCCCTCAATCTCAATTTCAGAAGCGGCGCCGGCGGCGGTCTTGATATAGACCAGTTTTTCGCTGCTGCTGTAGTAATAGGCCGTCTGAGCATCCTGGAACTCATCCAAGGCATCAACGCGCTGAATGGCCTGCCCGTTGACCGTGACGCCCGCTGGCTCCGTGCCGAACACCTGTGTGGTGACCGGGATAGAGGTGGCGGGGATAGAGACGGATACCAGGCCGTTCCCAAAGTCCTCGCTGGCGCTTACGGTCATCGTGGACTGGTCGCTGTGGACAAGCGTATAGCTGCTGTCGCCCTTCGGATATACCCGGAAAGTCAGGTTTGTGTAGTTGTCCACATCATTGCCGATGGAGCCACCCAGCTCGTAGTCCTCGTTGAGATTCAGTGGGATAATGCTCCCGTTCCGAACATAGACGGGGATGGAGTCTACATCGCAATAATAATACTTTGTGCTGCCCCCGGCGGTGAGGGCGTTGTGGAAGAAATCAATCCACTCGCCTTCGGGCAGATAGATTTCCTTTATGGTCTGGCCTTCTTCGAGGATCGGCGCCACAAGGAGTGACCGACCGAACATATACTGCTCTTCCAGGTCGTAGACTTCCGGATCCTCTGGGAAGTCGATCATCATGGCACGCATCAGCGGGGTGCCATCATCTGTGCACTGCTGCGCCTCGCTGTAAATGTAAGGCAGGATGTTCATTCTGGTATTCACATAATACCGGAACACGGGGATGATGGTGTCGTCTCCAGTGCGCTCCTGCACGTTCCAGGGGCTGCGCTCCTCGCTGGGGCTGGGATTCGACTTCTCGCTGTGGAACTGCATGATGGGCGCAAACGCTGCCGCCTGGGTGCTGCGCTTGTATAGCTCTGCGGTGGGGAAATCGCCGGTGAATCCGGCCAGATCCCATCCCCAGAATGGGATGCCAGAGATGCCGGCACTCAAACCGGCGCTGATCGAATCTTGCAGTGCGTCAAAGGTGGAGGACTGGTCACCAGCCCAGAATACGCCGGTGGACTGGACGCCTGCGGTGCCGGCGCGGCTGAAGGTCATGCCGGTACCGGTGTTCTCCTCCGCAAAGTCGTAGTACGCTTCGATATAAGCGTTGGGATACTCATTGCGCATTTCCAGGCCATCGCTTCCGTCATAGAAAGAGGCGTTGCGGCCCCAGACCATTTCACCGCCATCGGTCTTGAAACCATCAATGCCGATGTCATCGAACAGGTAAGCCCGCTTAGACATCCACCAATCCACCGCATCCGGATTGGTAAAGTCCAAGAGCAGGCTGTTGCCAAACCACCCGGAGGATGGGATGCGGTATTGGCCACCCTCGCCGTCTCCGACGGCGTAGCCCTGCTCAATCATGTAGGCCTCGTCATTGTCCTTCTGCTCCCAGGCATAATCAGTGTATTTGAGCACAGGGATCTGCCACAGCAGCACCTTCATCCCATTGTCATGGATGGTATCTACCATGGAGGCAGGGTCAGGCCATTTCTCGCTGTAGGTAAAGTCACTGCTGGAAAATGCCTCGCTGCCCGGCTTTGCCGTATAGGTGCTGTCATTGAAGATATAGAAGGTGTTCTCGTCGCTCCACTGCTCCAAGACCACTACAGACGCCGGAATATCATAGGCTTCTGCGTTTCCCACCGCCGAGAGCACCTCGGACTGTCTGTCCCACTCGTTGGCAGACATCCAAAGTCCAAAGGCCCATTTGGGCATGTCCTGGGGCTTCCCACTGAGCTCTGAATAACTGCTGATCACCTCTTCCGGTGTGCCGCTGATGATATAATAATCTAGGACAGCATCGTCGCCGGAGATGTTTACCGTAAAGGTATACTGATCTGGATCGCTGTCCGCCATATCAAACTGAGAATAGTAGGTGGAGTCGAGATACAAACCGTACCCTTTGCTGGAATAGAAGAACGGTACGGCCAGATAGCTTCTTTCACCTTGATTCATGTACTGGTTATAAACGTAAATATCAACTGTTTCTCCGCGCTTTTCAATTCCGTTATAACGCTCGCCGAATCCGTAGAATTTTTCGCTGGAAGGCGATTCATAGCTGGCCCGGAAGTTTTCCACGAGACCAGCGCCATCGGTCAGCCAAGACAGCTCGTCGCCGGTGCCTCCGTTCTGTGTCAGAAGCTTGCCGGTGTCCAAATCCCGCACTTCCATACCGTAAGGGGACTTTGTTACCGTCACTTCAAGCGCGCCGGTGGAAATGATAATGCTGTCGTTGTCCTCCTCTACGCTGAAGTCAGCAGCCCCCGCCTCGAAGGATGTATCCCCCTGCGGGGAGAACTGGAAGCGCAGGACATCGGCCGACGGGAAACTGAGACCCAGCTTGGGTGAGGAATCGCCTTTGTCAGATGTCACACTCAGGACAACGAGGCCATCCTCCTGGGAGCTGAGTTCCACAGACTGCGCGTGTTCCCATTCCGCTACATGGAAGGAAAATGGGCCAATAGATTGAGTGTTCTGCCCGTCCTTGTCCGCATAAACGGTGTACTCGATGACATCTCCCTGCTCAAAGGGACCAATGGCAGCTTCCCAATAGCTGTTATTCCCATCGTTATACTTCCATTCTGCGCCGACATCCTGCTGTGGCTCTCCGTTTTTGGTATAGGTGAGCCATACAGACTGCCCTGGTTCAATAGGCCATGTCGTGCTCTTGATGTAGACCATCTCACCGGCGACGGGTGCCAGCGGATATATTTCCGTCGGTTCATGGTCATAGATGTCATCAATGCCATAGGGATTATGCCACACCCCATCCAGAGCAAAGGCCGGGGTCACCATAGAAAAACACAGGAGCATTGCCACACAGATACGCAAGACCTTTTTCAACGAGCGTCCCTTCCTTTCTGTCTTTCTGGAAAATCAATCCTCTCTCGGCGCCAGGTCCTCACCTCCGGCGGCGCAGTCATGTTTTCCCTCCATGATGGGTGGTGAAATGATGCCCAATACATCATGCCCTTCTTGGTCGGACGTCAAAACGCTGTATTATACTGGCTGGTCACCCTGCGGTGTTCAGCTTCTGGCACAGAATTGGAAGTTCCGCCAGCGCAGAAATGGAATAGTCAACTTCCGGTGCGTTCGCCGCATCTCCAATGCCAACGGCGAAAAATCCGCCGGCCTTTGCCGCCTGAATCCCGGCGACGGCATCC
>CASEPH010000299.1 GCA_949289625.1 uncultured Clostridia bacterium
CACACCAAAATTCTGGTGTTCTATCCCAAGGACGGCGTATCCGAGATCCAGAAGCTGCAGATGGTGACCCAAAAGGGAGACAATGTGGGCGTCTGCGCTGTAATAGGTAACTTTGACGATGCGCAAACTGGCGTTAAGCAGATTTTTTCTGATGAGACACTGCGGCAGCAGCTGGCGGATAAAGGCTGCTTCCTGTCCTCCGCCAACTCCATCAACTGGGGACGGGTACTGCCTCAGGTGGTATATTATTTCAGCGCTTACTGCGACTTGGTTCGGGATGGACGGATCACTATGGGCCAGGAGATTAACTTCTGTGTACCTACTGGAAATTTCGGCGATATTCTGGCTGGCTTCTATGCAAAGACTATGGGCCTTCCGGTGCATATGCTGATCTGTGCTTCCAACGCCAACAACGTGCTGACGGACTTTATTGAGACTGGCATCTACGACAGAAACCGGCCCTTCTATACCACCGCGTCGCCCTCCATGGATATTTTGATCTCCTCTAATCTGGAGCGGCTGCTCTATCAGCTCTCTGGGTCCGACGCGGAGGTCCGGGACTACATGGACCATCTGAATCGGGAAGGAAAATATACCGTTTCCGAAACCCTGCGGCAAAAGATTCAGGAGAACTTTGCGGCAGGCTGGTGCTCGGATCAGCGGGCGGCAGAGACCATTGCCAAGGTGTTTGGATGCGAGGGCTATTTGATGGATACCCATACGGCTGTGGCATACACGGTATTGGAGGATTACCGCAAGCAGACAGGCGACAAGACCCTGACGGTGGTGCTCTCCACTGCTTCGCCCTATAAGTTCTGCAGCAGCGTGCTGGAGGCGTTGGGGGCAGAAGAACTGCAGCCAGGCACAGAGATTATCGGTCAGCTGGAGCAAAAGACCAACACCACAGCGCCTGCACCCCTCAAGCAGCTTGCTTCCCAGCAGGTGCGGTTCCATCAGGTGACGGAAAAGAGCGGCATGCAGGACGTGGTGCTGGAGATGCTTTCCTGATGGCTTTATATGCGATCGGAGATCTGCACCTGAGTTTTCAGGCGAATAAGCCTATGGATGTGTTCGGCGGTGCCTGGCATGGCTATGTGGATAAACTGCGGCAGGGCCTGTCTGTCATCGGACCGGAGGATACCACAGTGCTGCTGGGGGATCTCACCTGGAGCATGGACCTGGAACACGCGGTGGAGGATTTTCAGTTTATCCATGAGATTCCGGGACGCAAGATCATTTTGAAGGGCAACCACGACTACTGGTGGTCCACTGCGAAAAAGTTTTATGATTTTTGCGGCGCTCAGGGCTTTTCGGATATGTGGGTGCTGAACAACAACTGCTGGCTGTATGGAGATATTGCTTTGTGCGGTACTCGGGGATGGTTTTATGAGGAGGAACGCCACGGCGAACAGGACGCTAAGATATTCCGGCGGGAGCTTCTCCGGCTGGAGACCTCCCTTAAGGCCGCAGGCGATCGGGAGAAGATATGTTTTCTCCACTATCCGCCCCGGTTTGGTGCTTACCGCTGTCAGGAAATTCATGAGCTCCTGAAGCAGTATAATGTCCGAAAGTGCTTCTATGGACACCTCCATGGGCCCAGTATTCAAAACGCTTTTCAAGGGCAGTGGGACAACGTAAATTATGCACTGGTGTCCGCAGACTATTTGAATTTTCGCCCGCTCAAGGTGCTGTGAGGCAGAATTCCTGCTTATTTGGGCAAATAAATGAAAATTTCCTATTGGAAAACTAGAAAATATCTGATATAATCTATAGGCTGTTTCGGAATCAATCCGAGCGTTTGAATTTTGTAAAAAGTGGCTTCGGCCGTGAATACAGGAGGAAAAACCAATGAACGTTAAAAGCGTAGAAAAATCTGAGAACAGCACAGCAAAGGTTGTGCTGGAGGTCGAGAAGGCAACATTCCAGGCTGCTCTGGACAAGGCTTATCGCAAGGTAAAGAATGATATCTATATCCCCGGCTTCCGGAAGGGCAAGGCTCCCCGGAAAATCGTGGAGGGCATGTATGGCGCCAGCGTGTTCTATGAGGACGGCATCAACCTGCTGTTCCCGGAGATCTGGCCCGAAGTCACCAAGTCTCAGGAGCTCAATGTGGTGGGCAATCCCAGCATTGCGGATCTGAACGTGGATGATAACGGCAATCTCGTGCTCACCGTAGAGGCCGGTCTGTATCCCGAGGTCACCCTGGGTCAGTACAAGGGCATTGAGGCCGAAAAGACCCCTGTTGCGGTCACCGAGGCGGAGATTGACGCTGAGGTTAAGAAGCTGGCTGATCGGAACTCCACCATTGAGACCGTGGAGCGTCCCGTGGCAGAGGGAGATACCGCTGTCATCGACTTTGAGGGCTTCGATAATGGCGTTGCCTTTGAAGGCGGTAAGGGCGAGGATTACAGCCTGAAGATTGGCTCCGGCACCTTCATTCCTGGTTTTGAAGATCAGGTCGTGGGAATGTCCGCTGGGGAGGAGAAAGAGATCAACGTCACCTTCCCTGAGGATTACGGTGCAGCTGAACTGGCTGGAAAGCCTGTGGTATTCAAGGTCAAGGTCAAGGAAGTCAAGGCCACCAATACCCCTGAGCTGGATGACGAGTTTGCCAAAGATGTATCCGAGACAGCCAACACCCTGGAGGAGCTTCGGAAGGAGCTGGAGGAGAAGCTGCAGAAGGAGAAGGCCGATTCCGCGGACGCTGCGTTTAAGAATGCCGTCATGCAGAAGGCCATCGACAATATGACCGCCGTGATCCCCGATGCCATGGTGGAGGAGCAGCTGGACAACATCATGCAGCAGTACGCCATGAGCATGCAGCAGAGTGGCTTTAGCCTGGAGCAGTATGCTCAGATGATGGGTACTACCGTACAGGGTGTCCGGGAAAGCCAGAAGGCCTCCGCTATGAGCCAGATTCAGAATACCCTGTTGCTGGAAAAGGTGGCAGAAGTCGAGAACATCGAGATCTCCGAGGAGCAGATCGAGGAAGCTTACCAGAAGATGGCGGAGCAATACGAGATGGAGCTGGAGAAGGTCAAGGAGTATGTGCCTTCCGAGGAGATCGTGCGGGATCAGAAGTTCCAGAAGGCCATGGAGGTCATTGTGGACAGTGCAGTGGAAAAAGCACCGGAGGCTCCTGCTGCCGAATAATGCATTCGGTGGGAATAGTTTCCTGAAGGTGCGGTTACAATGAGTTTACTGCGTTTTTAAAGGAGTGTTTCCATGAGTTTAGTACCTTATGTAGTGGAGCAGACTAGCCGCGGAGAGCGTTCTTATGATATTTTCTCCCGACTGCTCAATGACCGGATCATCATGCTGTCTGAGGAAGTGAATTCCACCACGGCCAGCCTGATTGTGGCACAGCTGCTGTATCTGGAGGGCCAGGACCCGGAGAAGGATATCAGCTTTTATATCAACAGTCCCGGCGGGTCCGTCACCGACGGTATGGCGATCTACGACACCATGCAGTATATCAAGTGCGACGTCTCCACCATCTGCATCGGCATGGCTGCCAGCATGGGAGCGTTCCTGCTGTCTGCCGGCACCAAGGGGAAACGTATGGCCCTGCCCAATGCTGAGATCATGATCCATCAGCCCTCTGCCGGAACCCAGGGGCAGATCACCGATATGGCCATTCATCTCAAGCGCCTGGAGTTTATCAAAAAGCGTATGAACCGGATCTTGGCCGATAACACCGGAAAACCCTTGGAGGTTGTGACAGCCGACTGCGAGCGTGATAATTTCATGAGCGCGGAAGAAGCTTTGGAGTACGGCCTCATTGACAAAGTGATTTATAAGAGATAAGGCCTCGGCTCTGATGGAAGGGAGTTATCGCCAGTGGCAAGAGACAACAGCGGTGAAAAGAACATTAAATGCTCTTTTTGCGGCAAAAGACAGGGACAGGTACGGCGGATTATTGCAGGACCAGGCGTTTACATCTGCAACGAGTGCGTGAACCTATGCAGCGACATTCTCGATGAGGAGTTGTTTGAGGACGTTTCTGAAGAGGTCCTGCCGAAGACCATTCCGTCTCCCCAGGCCATCAAGGAATACATGGATCAGTATATCGTTGGGCAGGAAAAGGCAAAAGTATCCCTGTCTGTGGCGGTGTACAATCACTATAAGCGGTTATACTATGGCTCCAGCAGTGATGTGGAGCTTCAGAAGAGCAACATTTTGCTGATTGGTCCCACGGGTAGCGGAAAGACTCTGTTTGCCCAGACACTGGCGAAAATCCTGGATGTACCCTTCGCCATCGCTGACGCCACCACGCTGACCGAGGCCGGCTATGTGGGCGAGGATGTGGAAAACATTCTGCTCCGGCTGATCCAGGCGGCGGATTTCGATGTGGAAAAGGCGGAAAAGGGCATTATCTATGTGGATGAGATCGACAAGATCTCCAGAAAAAGCGAAAACACCTCCATCACCCGGGACGTCAGCGGAGAAGGTGTCCAGCAGGCACTGCTGAAAATCATTGAGGGAACCGTGGCGAATGTACCGCCCCAGGGCGGACGTAAGCATCCCCAGCAGGAGTTTATCCCCATTGATACCAGCAATATTCTGTTTATCTGTGGTGGCGCCTTTGATGGCCTTGATAAGATCATTGAGAAGCGTACCGCCACCTCCGGCATGGGTTTTGGCAGAGATCTGACCCAGCGGGGAGATCGGGATGTTGGAGAACTGTTTGCGCAGGTCCAGCCCCATGACATTTTAAAGTTCGGCATCATTCCCGAGTTGGTGGGACGGCTGCCCGTCATCACCAGCCTGCAGAGCCTGACCAAGGAGGACATGGTACGGATCCTGACAGAGCCGAAGAACGCTCTGGTCAAGCAGTACCAGAAGCTGCTGGAATTTGATGCTGTTTCCTTGGAATTTCAGGAGAGCGCCTTGGAAGCCATTGCCCAGGAGGCATTGGACCGCAAGGTGGGAGCCCGTGGGCTTCGTTCCGTTATGGAAGGTGTAATGACGGATGTGATGTTTGAGATTCCTTCGGATCTGACCATCCAGTCTGTCACCATCACAGAACAGTGCATTAAAGAGCATGTTCCTCCGGAGGTCACCCGGGATCCTTCCAAGCCGAGGACGCCCATTCATAAAGTGGGGAAATCGGCGAAGATCAGCTGAAATTACAAACAAATTATATAGCTGGGGCTGGCTCAAATCCAAGCGGATTTGAGTTGGCCCCGTTATGTTTAATCGTTCCAGAAAGGAGCGTTATGATGAAAGATAAGGAAGCCATACAGGCGCCAATCATGGCCCTGCGGGGAATTTCTGTATTCCCCAAATTGATCTATTCCTTCGATGTGGGCAGGGAGAAGTCCATCCATGCCTTGGATGAGGCAGTCGGTGGCGATCAGCGCATGATCCTGCTGATGCAAAAAGATGTCGTAGTGGACGACCCGGGACCGGACGATCTTTACGAGACAGGCGTGCTGGTGCACGTGCGCCAGGTGTTGAAAATGCCTGGAGAAGTGGTCCGTATTCTTGTGGAAGGCCTTAGCCGTGTCTATGTTACAGAGTTCACCCAGGAGAGTCCCTACCTGGAGGGAATATGCTATGCGCTGGAGGATGAACGCTATCGTACCTCTGCAGCTAAGGTGGAGGCTCTGCTGCGGGTGGCCTATCAGCTCTATGGCGGCTACTGCGATCTACTGCCCAAGGGGTCGGCGGAAAATCTGTTGCGGCTGATGACCAGTGAAGAGCCCAGCTTTGTGGCGGATTTTCTTGCTCAAAACTGTGGATTCAAGTTTACGGACAAGCAGACGGCGCTGGAGCAGATGCATCCGGTCAAGCGCCTGGAGTTTGTGCTGAAAACCCTTTCCGCTGAAATCGAGATCATGAAAATCGAGAGCGATATTGCGGAAAAAGTTCAAGCAGCCGTAAACAAGAGTCAGAAGGACTACTATCTCCGGGAGCAGCTGAAGATCATCCATGAGGAGCTGGGGGAAGAGGACGAGGATCAAGAGTTTGACGACTATGAGAAGCGGATCAAAGCCCTGAAGCTGGATCCGTCCATTGAAGAAAAACTGCTAAAGGATCTGAGTCGGCTCAGCAAGCATCCGCCCGGTTGTATAGAGAGAACTATTACATGCAGAAGCAGCAGCCGTAACAACGACAAAGTTAATTAAACT
>CASEPH010000300.1 GCA_949289625.1 uncultured Clostridia bacterium
ATAAAAGTGTACGATTGATAAAACGGCTGGTGGAGGAAGCACATATGGATATGGAGTTTATCAGGCGCCGGATCACCGAACTCAGGCTGAAACGGGGGATTTCTGAATACCAGTTAAGCTACGACCTTGGACACAGCAAGAACTATATCCATAACATCGTCACTGGCTATTCGCAGCCGTCCGTAAAGGAACTCCTTGCCTTGATAGAAGAATTGGGGGTCAAGCCGAAATATTTTTTTGATGAAGGGACCGAATTTCGGGAACCGCAGCTTGCCCACGCAATTATTGAAGGCATCCAAGATATGGACGGCAAGGATTTGGAAAGCATCCTGATGATGATCGAGCGGCTCAATGATAAGCGAAAGTGAAGTGCCCGTAGTCACGGGCACTTTCTCTATGTGGGAATCCTAACACAAATGGGCGGCAAATGTCAACGAATTACATCTATTTAATCACACAAATATCATCGTATTAAGTCTATGCGTCAACCCTACAATATACGTGAGGTGTTGATATGGACAATGAGATGATCTACGATTTCGGTTATCGCCTCCGCCAACTGCGGGAAGGCATGAAGCTGTCGCGTGCGGAGCTGGCCAGGAAATTAGGCGTCAGCAAGGAGACCATCTATCGCTATGAAAATAACGTACAGGATCCATCCCTGGATCGGGCAAAACAGATTGCGGTGATCCTGCATACCTCTTTGGACTATCTGGTTGGCTTGGATCATACCTACATGATCCGGCTGCCGGATATGACGGAAAAGCAGAAGTCGGTTCTTCAGGAGTTCCTGCGTGAGTTTGTGGGCGGAACAAAGTAGCAGGTGCAGCTCCGCTGTCAGTGACGCTGACTGTGATTTGACGGGCCTTTTCCGCAATGTTATTCCGTGGAGATCCTTCCTCGCTATTTGTTACTTCAAAGAATAGCGGCGTTACCTACCAAGACTGTTATTCAGAAAATCGTAGAGAGGCCTGCGGCAGCCGGCCTCTCTACGATTTCAAATTTCCAGACCTATTTGCTTTTTCCTCTGATGGGGCGCTGCGGCCATTGGTTCATTCTACATCGTCTGTGTACTCAAGGTCGCAGCCGCAGCCGATCAGCTGTCCGCCGCAGATGGGACACTCTTCAACATCGCAGTTCATGTGGTGGAAGTGTCCGAGTTTTGCACCGCAGTCATGACAGCGCTCATCCGGCCAGGGAAACTCCTCCTCACCGTACCTGATCCTTCTGTAATAAACTCCGCGGCTATAGACACCCGGCCAGGTACAGCCGTCCGCTCTCAACATTTTCTGACCACAAAGTTTACAAGTTGTGCCGCCATCCGCAATCAGCTCATTCAAATCGCGATACCGTTCCATGCGCCAAAACCATCCTTCCTTGCAGTCTTAAAAGGTGATTCTCACTATACTAAAATCAGCCGGCCGATTCAAGCGCCTGAGCTCAAACGTAATGTGCTTGTAAAATTACCCAAACATGATTTTAGCGCGGCATCCTAGGGATTGCACGTCAACACAACTATATGTAGGATTTTGCATGTTGACAACATCAATATCTTGTGGTAGACTACCTGTGTAATTGATTCTTTGTGCGCGCCTCGTGAGAGGGTAGGTCGAGTTGAATTGGCCTATGAGCGAGCGGTCTCGCATTGCACACGTTGTCAGGTTTGTACGCAAGTGCCAGTGGCATTACTGCACCCATTTATGGTGGCAGTCTGTCCTCTGGCATTTTTTTGTGTAAATTTAGCCTTCGGGCGGAAAGGAGAACGATGGCACAACTCTACACCATCGGCTGGGCAGCGTCCGAGCCGCGGCATGGAACGAGCGCGAATCAGAACCCCTACACCGTGTTTTCCCTCGGGGAACATATTGGGTACGGACAGAGGGCCAGGACCCAATATTACCAGGTCTGGGCCCGGGGTGATGTGATGCGCAGGCTCCAAAAGGCCGGCGTCAAGAAAGGCTGCTTGCTCTGGGTATCCGGTTCCCTGGAACTGGAGGAGTACACCAGGAAAGACGGTGTGACCCGGGACAAGGGGCTGCGGCTTGAGCTGAGTGACTGGGGCTTCGTTCCAAGTCAAGGACGGACAGGGCAAACTCCCGGCCAAACAGCAGACACAGCGCAAGGACCCATCCCATTCCCCGACAGCACGATTGACGGGGAGCGGGAGAACCTGCCGGAATAACCATCCGGCAGCCAAAGAGGCACGATACATCCATGTTCAGAGACATTCTGAGCTAATGTATCGTGCCTCTTTTTTTACTTTCCCCCAAAGAAACAAAGAAAGGTGGAATCGCAAGTGAAACAGAAAAATCCCATGTGGACCAGCACCTCCATCCTGGTTGCCGCCGTTCTCGCCATCATTGCGTTTGTGCGCGGTGACTGGCAAATCCCGCTCCTGATTGGCGCCTTTGCCATTTGGGGCCTGCGGGTCTTCCTGATCCTGGGCCTCCCCGCCCTGCGGATCTGGAGGAACAGATGGGGGCGGAAACGGCAGGAGTTGGAACAGGAAAAGTCCAGAAAAGCGGCTGAGGCAGAGCGGAATGCCGCCGAACGTGATCCAGAGGCGGCCCAAGCGCTGCTGCGCCATGTCAATCATCGGATTTCCGACCAGCTCAAGGCCCTTTATCCAGAGGCCCGCTGGGAGTGGAAAACGAAAACCCCAACCCTGTTGGCGATCCACGGCGGGATCGGGCGCATCCGCGTGTATGGCGTCCCGGACTATGAGTACGCCGACGTGGAACTGGAACAGAGCGGGACGCTGTCCTGTTCGCTGGTCAGGGGGCTGGCTATGCCCTCAGCGGATCAGGACCCGCCGCCCCAGGCGCCAAATCAGGAAGATGCGGACCCCCAGGTGTGGTATGAGCGCCAGGGACGAAAGACGCTGGAGGCGCTGATCGCCGACCTGGACTCCCGGGGGCACCACTGCCTGTTCCTGAAGGAGGACGGCAGTATCTGCGTCCGGCCTATGGAGGGTGATGAGGAGACGGTGCAGGACACGCTGAAGGGCTTCCCGGAGAAGCGTCTCTGGGACAGGCTGGTGAAGGTCCTGGAGGATGCCGGCCTCGCCGCTGTGGCCCGCGAGGACTGCATCACAGTCGCATGGTGAGAAGGGAGAGACGAGACATGAAAACTGGACGCACCCTTCAGGAGATCGGCGCGGAGATCCTGCGCCAGAGCCGGGCCAAGGAGGACTATCTGGTCAATACCAACAGCATCGTCATGGAGGACTGGGACGGCAAGCCCATGCTCCACCTCCGAGGCGAAAATGGCATGGATCTGGTCAAG
>CASEPH010000301.1 GCA_949289625.1 uncultured Clostridia bacterium
GCATTTGTACTGCGGCATCCAATCTCAATCTGCTTGGGCTTCCCGGGCGGCCCGACGCTCCGCTTCTCGCTGGCGTCGCTTTTCCTCCGCCTTTTGTACCTGTTCCTCCAGCATCATGTCCTTGACCTTCATAAGCCGGGCTGTGCTGGAACGCTCGTTTTCGTCCAGTTTCATGGAGATATATTTGATGTTTTTCTCGTATTCGGGAATCATCACATACTCCAGGGCGTTGACCCGGCGACGGGTCTTTTCGATCTCCTGGGCCAGCAGCTGCATGGATTTTTCCACCTGGGCCAGCTCCAGCATATCCTGAAACACCTCGGAAAGGGCCTCCAGAGCGTCGTCCAGCTCGCCGGAGGTCTGGGCAAAGCCGTAGGGAAAGATCTCCGCCGGATCGTCGTTCTTGGTGTGGAAGGTGTACTGGGGCACGTTGACGGACATGATGTTCTTGAACTTCATGTCCAGTGATACCGACTGCTTGGGGTACAGCAGCGCCTGCTCCAGCATTTCCGGGCTCATCACGGCCGACGCCACGGCAAAGGCGTTGTGGGCCTCCATGAGCTTTGCCTCCACCTTGGCCCGCAGTTCCTTGTTGAGCCGGACAATGTCCAGAAACTGACGCATCAGCTCGTCGCGCTTATCCTTCAGGAGCTTGTGGCCCCGGATGGCGGTGGTACGCCGGGATTTGAGCCGGGTCAGCTCCATACGGGTGGGGTTTATGGTTGTGGATGCCATGATTCCACCTCCTTAACCCTTTTGCTCTTCCGGATAGTATTTGTCGATGAACTTGGTGCTGATTCGCTTCAGCTCACTCTTGGGCAGAATGGACAGCAGCTTCCAGCCCAGGTTCAGGGTTTCCTCAATGGAACGGTTCACGTCGTTGCCCTGGGAGACGTACTGCTCCTCAAACTCGGTGGCGAACTTGGCGTAGAGCTTATCGGTATCGGACAGGGCTGCTTCGCCCAGAATGGTCATCAGTTCGGCGGCCTCCTTGCCGGCGGAATAGGCGGCAAAGAGCTGGTTCATGGTGCCGGAGTGATCCTCTCGGGTCTTGCCTTCGCCGATACCCTTATCCTTCAGACGGCTCAGGGACGGCAGTACATCGATGGGGGGATTGATGCCCTTCCGGTACAGGTCACGGGACAGGATGATCTGACCCTCTGTGATATAGCCCGTCAGGTCGGGAATGGGGTGAGTCTTGTCGTCCTCGGGCATGGTCAGAATGGGGATCATGGTGATGGAACCGTCCTGACCGATCCGGCGGCCGGCCCGTTCGTACATGGTGGCCAGGTCCGTGTACAGGTAGCCGGGATAACCACGGCGGCCCGGAACCTCTTTCTTAGCGGCAGAGATCTCACGAAGAGCCTCGGCGTAGTTGGTGATGTCGGTCATGATGACCAGGACATGCATGCCCTTTTCAAAGGCCAGATATTCTGCGGCAGTCAGGGCCATACGGGGGGTGGCGATACGTTCTACCGCCGGGTCGTTGGCCAGGTTGGAGAACAGCACCGTCCGGTCAATGGCGCCGGTGCGGCGGAACTCGTTGACGAAGAACTCGGACTCCTCGAAGGTGATGCCGATGGCGGCAAAGACCACGGCGAAGTTGCCTGCCTGATCTCCCAGCACTTTGGCCTGACGGGCGATCTGGGCAGCCAGGGCCGCATGGGGCAGACCGGAACCGGAGAAGATGGGCAGTTTCTGACCACGGACCAGGGTGTTCAGGCCGTCGATGGCGGAAATACCGGTCTGGATAAACTCGGAGGGGTAGTTCCGGGCAGCAGGGTTCATGGGCAGACCGTTGATGTCCATGTAGGCGGCGGGGAGAATCTCCGGACCGCCGTCGATGGGATTGCCCATGCCGTCAAATACACGGCCCAGCATATCTTCGGACACACCCAGCTGCAGGGGATGGCCCAGAAAACGGACCTTGCTGCGGGAGAGGTTGATGCCGGTGGAGGAATCGAACAGCTGTACCAGTACGTCGGAGCCGTCTACCTCCAGCACTTTACAACGGCGCAGTTCTCCGTTGGGCAGCTCGATCTCGCCCAGCTCGTCGTAGGTGACGCCGTCCACGTTTTTCACCAGCATCAGAGGGCCGGAGACCTCGGAAATGGTGCGGTATTCTTTAATCATAGTCCTCAGCACCTGCCTTTGCGATGATTTTTTCAATTTCTGCGGCCATGGTTGCCTCAATATTGGCATAGACCTCCACATATTCGTCGTCGGGTACGCTCTTGGCACGGCCGATCTTTTCCCGGCTGTCGATGGAAGTGAGGGCGGACAGCGGTGCGCCCTTGGTCACTGCATCCCGGCACAGGGTATCATATTTCAGGATCAAATCCAGCAGCCGGTACTGCCGGTCGAAGGAGGAATACCAGTCGATCTCCGTAAAGGAGTTCTGCTGCAGGAAGTCTTCCCGGATCATCTTGGCAACTTCCAGGGTGAGCTGATCATCCACGCCCAGGGAATCCTTACCGACCATTTTTACGATCTCGTCCAGCTCTGCCTCCTCCTGGAGGGTGGCCATGGCGCGATAGCGGTTTTTGGTCCAGTTTTTATTCACATTCTCGTCCAGCCAGGGCTGCAGAGTATCCATGTAGAGGGAATAGGAGTTGAGCCAGTTGATGGCAGGGAAGTGACGAGCGTAGGCCAGAGAGGAATCCAGGCCCCAGAACACCTTGACGATTCGCATGGTGGCCTGGGAGACAGGCTCGGAGGTGTCGCCGCCCGGAGGGGATACGGCGCCGATGGCAGTCAGGCTGCCTTCCCGGTCGTCGCTGCCCAGGCACTTGATGCAGCCGGCACGCTCGTAGAACTGGGCCAGACGGGAGGCCAGGTAGGCCGGATAGCCTTCCTCACCGGGCATCTCTTCCAGACGGCCGGACATCTCACGAAGGGCTTCAGCCCAACGGGAGGTGGAGTCGGCGATAACGGCCACGTCGTAGCCCATATCCCGGAAATACTCGGCGATGGTGATACCGGTGTAGATGGAGGCCTCACGAGCTGCCACAGGCATATCGGAGGTGTTGGCGATGAGCACGGTACGCTTCATAATGGAGTCGCCGGTACGGGGGTCCACCAGTTCGGGGAATTCCCGCAGAACGTCGGTCATCTCGTTGCCGCGCTCGCCGCAGCCGATATAGACCACCAGATCCACGTCGGACCATTTTGCCAGCTGGTGCTGAATGACGGTTTTGCCGGAGCCGAAGGGACCGGGTACACAGGCGGTGCCGCCCTTGGCCACAGGGAACATGGTGTCGATGACTCGCTGGCCGGAGCACAGGGGCTTATCAGGGGACAGCTTTGTTTTATAGGGACGGCCGTTACGTACGGCCCATTTCTGCATCATGGGCAGGGAGATCTTTTTCCCGTCCTTCTCCAGGACGCAGATGGTCTCCAGTACGTTGAAGGAGCCGGGCTTGATCTCCACCACGGTGCCTTCGGTGCCATAGGGGACCATAATGCGATGCTCCATGACGGAGGTCTCCTGGACCACGCCCAGAATGTCGCCGCCCACCACATAGTCGCCGGGCTCTACCCGGGGGGCAAAGTCCCACTTCTTCTCGTGGTCGATGGGGGAGACTTCGATGCCACGCTGGATGGTGTTTCCACAGATGGCCATGATCTTCTCCAGGGGACGCTGAATACCGTCGTAAATATTCTCAATCATACCGGGTCCCAGCTCCACGGATAGGGGCGCGCCGGTGGTTTCCACCACAGCGCCCGGGCCAAGACCGGAGGTCTCCTCATAGACCTGGATGGAGGCGTTGTCGCCGCGCATCTCAATGATCTCGCCGATCAGTCGCTGGGGACCTACGCGGACCACGTCGTACATATTGGCGTCCGCAAGGCCCTCGGCAACCACCAGCGGGCCGGAGACCTTGACAACAGAACCGGTTGCCATTATCTATCATTCCTTTACGGTAAATTTCCTGATGCTTAGAGAATATCGGCGCCCACGGCCCGTTCCACCGCGCTTTGCAGCGCGCTGGCGCCCAGACCCAGGGAACCGGACTTGCCGGGAATCAGGATGATTGCGGGGGTTAGATTGTCCTTGTAGCGCTCCACCTCAGAGGAAATCTGGGCAGAGAGCTGCTCGGTGATATAGATGACCGCGTATTCCGAACGGGCCAGACGATGTAGGGTCTTGCGGGCCTCAGTGGGATCGTCGCAGGGAAATACTTCCAGTCCCAGGGCCTGAAACCCCAAAACGCTGTCGCGGTCACCGATGACTGCTATTTTATACATAGGCGTCACGCAGCCTTTCTCGGATGGATGTGGTGGGAACGCCGGAGAGCCGTCCGCTGAGAATGATCCGGGCGGCGGTGATCTCGTTTTCCTTGGCTGCCATGTAGGCAATGAGCACGCTTTCCCCGAAGGGGGTCATACGGCTGCCTTGGAGAAAAGCCCCCAGAGCGTTGTCGCAGGCCCGTTCAAAGGCCGTCTGGGAACCGCCCTTGGAGGTGGAGTCTCCCAGTGCTGCAGCGTTTTGCAGGGAACCGGTGAAGGTGGATTCCAGGCTGCCGCCTGTGGTGACAGCAGAGGCGATCCGATTCCGGCTTACATTACCGCCGTCCATTATCACCGCATTTAAAAACTCCAAATCCTTGTGCATCCGAATGGTGCGAACTGCGGATTTGAGATTGGCCGCATCGATCATCAGCCGGACATAGGCCTGCAAAAACTCGCTGCCGGAGGCCTCCGCCACCTGGCCCAGTTCTTTATAGTAGGCCCGATCCAGCACAAAGTCGCTGCGCTGGGGATCTCCTGTGGCGGCAAGGGTTTCCTTTGCCTGAACCACAGCCTTCTGCAGCGTATCCGAAAGCTCTCCCAGCTCCTCCTTCTGAAAGGCGGCCTGAAAGGATTGGGCGGGATAGCGGCCGGCGTCGATGAGCAGTCGGCTTCCGTCCTGACCGGAGGCTGCAGATTTTACCAAAACTTTGGCGTTGTGATAGTCGTATTTCATGCGGAATATATCCACGATCTGGGGGCTGGGGGACATGGCGGCCAGCTCGGAAAAGGTGCTGTCTCTTCCCTGGGCCAAGGAACGCTCCAGTGCCTGGGCCGTCAGGGGTTCCAGACCTTCATAGCCGCACTCGGAGAGCACCTTGGCGGCGTCCTCGTTGCTTCTGGCTTCCAGCATCCGTTCCATGCGCTCCCGGGTCAGCATCCGGTTTTCCAGTGCCCGGAGTCGGGTGGAGATAAACAGATAATCTGTGTCTTTTAGTTTGGACAAGGCCCATCCTCCTTTATCAGTGATGGTACGGCCCGATCAGTCAAATAGGACCTGGGCCACCTCGCCGGCCATCTGTTCCCGGAGCATCCGGACGATGGTGGGGAAGGTACAGTTGTTTTCAATTTTGCCGTCCTGGATATAAAGGCCTCCCGTAAATTCCCGGGATTCCTCAGAAAGGGTCAGCTCCGCCGTCTTTCCGGCGGCCTCCAACAGCTCGTTGGCAGCGATGACCACCCGTTTGCCATACCGGGGACGGTCGGCCACGCTGAATACCAGGGCCTCTTTTCCGGTGGTGGAACCCTCTGCGGCAAGCTTTGCCAGCAGAGATACATACTGATCCTCCGGCAGCGCCAGCAGCTTGGAGAGCGCCTGGTCAAAGGCTTTTTCCAGCATCTCCTGCTTGGCGGCCAGACGAAGCTTTCTCGCTTCCAGCTGGGCCACGCCGCCCAGACGCTCCACACGCTCTGCCGCCTCAGTCTTGCCCCGAGTCACCTGCTGGTTGTACTCGGAGTCGGCCATGGCGGTATAGCTGGCCTGGATCTCTGCGGCCTGCTTTTTCGCCTGATCCAGCAGGGTCTTGGTATCCCGGTCGGTATCTCCGGCAATGCGGTCCGTAATCTTTTCAATTCCATTCATAGTGAAAACCAGCCTTTATGCACAAAATTAGAGCCAAATGAGCATCAGCATGGAGGCAAGCAGAGACAGAATTGCATAGAACTCCACGATGCCGCAGAGAATCAGGCCCTTGGACCAGTCGTTGGGCTTCTTGGCCAGGATGTTGATGGAGCCGGCGGCGACGCGGCCCTGGGCAATGGCGGAAAGCAGTCCACCCAGTGCCATGGGCAGGCAGGCGGCGAAATACTGGAAGCCCTGGACCACCGTCAGGTTGACGGCAGAGCCGTCCAGCATGCCCATCCGGATCAGAGCGAAGAACCAGACTACCAGGCCGTACAGACCCTGGGTACCGGGCAGAAGCTGAAGCACCATGACCTTACCGGACTTGGAGGGATCCTCGCTCAAAAGACCGGAACCGGCTTCACCGGCGATGCCGGTGCCCTTGGCGGAGCCTACACAGGAAAGACCTACAGCCAGGCCGGAGCCCAGCAGAGCGATTGTCAAGCCACCAAAACTTTCAAAGAAACTCATTGTATTTTCCTCCTTATTGAATAATATCTACATATTTTGTATTGATTGCCACAGGTTCAAAGGGCTTTCCGCCATCCTCATAGAACCGACCAAAGAACTCTAGACACTGAAGCCGCAGGTCATGGACGTAGCAGCCCAACAGGTTCAGGGCAAAGTTCAGGGCGTTGCCGATGAGGGAGATGAGAATAAAGCTCACCACGTTGCCAGTGATGGCGCCCAGCGTGTTGAAGACCTGAGCAATGACTGCTCCGGCCAGCATCAGGGCCATCAGACGGGAATAGGAAAGAATATCGCTGAAATATCCGGTAATGTTATTGTACAGGGAACCGCCGATGCCAGCGATCTTGCCCAAGATTCCCTTCTTGCCATAGCCCTGGGTCAGCACCAGTACCACCACGATAGCGATGACGCAGGGCTTCACAGCCCCGGTGAGGGCGGCCACGCCGATCAGAATAAAGATCAGGAACCAAGCGCCTTCATTGCAAAGGGCTGCCATTGCCTCACCCCGGCGGAACTGCTTATACATACTCACGCCCATGCCGGTAAAGATCTGCACCAGGCCCAACGCCAGAGAGCCGATCAAAACGGCCAGAGCGTCGTCCAGAGGAGAGAACAGGGCGGGCAGGGCGAAATCCTTTCCGGTGGTCAGTAGTACAATCTGGGTGAGGAAATCACCGAAGAAGCTGCCGGTAATGGCGCCGAACAGGAATGTAGTAACGCCGCAGAACTGGATCAGCCGCAGCAAATGGTAGGTGCCTCCCTTGGGGCGCATCTTTTTGATGGCAAACAGGCAGCCGAAGAACATCAGAAGCCCGTAGCCCATATCCGCCATCATCATTCCGTAGAACAGAATGAAGAAGGGGGCCATCAGAGGGTTGGGGTCCAGAGAGCCGTAGGCAGGCAGAGAATACATTTCGGTAACCGTATTCAAAGAATCTGTCAGCCAGTTGTTATGGAGCTGTACCGGAACTTGAGGATAATCCTCCTCGGCTGGATCGGAAAGGTCATAGGCACAGTCATATTTGGA
>CASEPH010000302.1 GCA_949289625.1 uncultured Clostridia bacterium
CGCATGGCGTATTTCCGGTCGGTCATACGAATGAGCTCCAGGGTATGGCTCTCATCCTCATCCAGGTTGATGGTGATGGTGGCATAGGCCTCGGCATCTTCAAATTCCTCCAGTTCCTCCTCCGTCAGATTGTCGATGATGCGGAAGTAGAGGCACTTGATATACAGCCGGCGGACGTTGGTTTCGATGATCTCTTCCCCGTTAAGGGTACCGGTGACGCCGTCAGTATCATTGCCATTGGCATTCTGCTTGACATAGTGGTCCACCAGCATCTCATACTGCTCTCCGTCCACGTCGATTTCCACGGATTGCAGCCGCTCGATGTCATAGCTCCAGACCGTGCGCAGCATAAACTGCACATAGTTGACGCCCATCCATTCAAAGGCGGTGCTGGTACAGGTAATCAGGGTGTCCGTCCCCTCAATCATACAATAGGTATAATCCGAATTGGGACAGGTGTCGCCAATAAGCAGCGAGACGGAATTTCCGGAAATATCGGTCATCTCCAGCTTAGCCGGATTATCCAGCCCGTATTCGGCGTATTCCTCTTCCGTGATATCCTCAATGATGCTGCCCAGAGACAGGGTGGATACCACGTCCAAAATATTGGATTTGATGGTGGTGTCGTTGCCGGACACCAGATAGGGCTGGAGCATCACATACTGGCAGCCCTCGGTATTGTACTCATTGTCCAGATTGGTATCCAGAATGGTCTCAATACAGCTGCCGTCCCGCTCTGTGATGCGGACCCAGTCGATATTCGTATAGATGTCCTCCTCGGTATAGGCAGGGAACAGGGTGATGTCCCGATATTCAATGGGCCGGCGTACCAGCAGGGAATCCACATAGGAACCGATGGTATAGACCGCATTGGACTCGGAGGTCATGCAGTAGTAGTTCTCGTCTACCGGTGCCTGGGAACCGATGATGATATCCACCTCGGAACCGTCAGAATAATAGGTCTTTACCACAGCGGTGGGTTCATCCAGGCCGTAATCGGAGAGGTTTTCCGCATCCTCCTCCACCAGATTGACTGCAGATATGGAGGTCACGGTGTACATCATAGACCGGAACTTGGAGGTATCGTACTCAAACTTTCCAGGATCGGGGCTGGCATCATACTCATAGACCTCGTTGCCATCCTCGTCCTCAGAACGAATGATTTTGACGTCTAGTTCTTCCGAAGCATAGGCATAGGCCGTATCCTCGTCCACCTCCCGCTCCGTGGGAATTACGGTAAACCGTTCCAGAGTGCTGTAGTCCTTGTTGATGACGTAGACGGTCTCAGCAGTGGATTCCTCGGTGGAGGTCTCCTCTTCAGCCTCCGCGGTCTGCGGGATATTGATGACAACAATGGTGGCAATGACGAAAACCACAAGTACAATGCCTGCGATGATAATAGTTTTCAGGCTTTTCATTACTTATGTCTCCTTCTTGCCCAGACAATGATACCGCAAATCAGGCAAACGCCAGGGATAATAAAGATCAGCAGATAATACAGCACCGTTTTCGCAGAACCGGGCACCACCAGGTTGGCAGAGGTCAGGTCCTTGGAGGCAATGACTACAGATTCGGAGTCATCGCTCATGAAGTTCAGGGCACTGAGGAAATAATCCTTGTTCAGGAAGCTGTCACCGCCCAGGGTGGAATCGCTGACAAAACCGGCATTCAGGAACAGCACATAGGAATAGGTGCTATCCAGGTTATGCATCTGGGTTTGATAGGCCAGCACACCCACGTTAAAGGGTCCGGAAGCGTCGTCAGCCTCCTGCTCGTAGCCGGTGCTCTCAGTAGACAAATCCTTGGCATAGGCAGAATCCGAGGAGGTCATCAGCACCTGGGTGCCACGCCAGTTGTCCTGCTCCCACAGCACGCTGATGGGCCGGGCACCAGGAATGATCACATAGCTCTTGGAATCCAGGTTGTCCGTCAGGCCCTCCACCGTGTTGATGTTGGGCAGGATATAGGCGTTATAGCCCGCGAAGCAGCGCTCCGTGTCATAGACCATCTGGTTCTCGTAGGCCACGCCCCATTCCTCGAAGTAGGCCTCCAAGTTGGTCAGCGTGGGGGTATCAGGACCGTAGGTCACGATCATCCGTCCGCCATCGTTGAGGAAGGTATCAATAATCTCGATCTCCTCTTCGGTGTAGTCGCCCATGGGCTGGGAAATGATGATCATATCCACATCCGAGGGGATCTCATTTTCCTGCATCAGGCTTACCGTGGTGACCTCGTAGTTGCCAGAGGTCAAGAGTTCGTCCATGGTCTCCAGATTGACAGTCTCCTGATGGCCAGTGATATAGGCAGCCTTGGGCACCTTGGTGGCAGTCACATAAAGGATCGCGGAGGTCAGACGCTGCTCTGCCCGCAGGCCGGTAACATAGCTGGACTCCGAAGAGGTGGAGTCAGAAGAAGTGGTATACTCCAGCAGATCATGAGGATCCATGGCCTTATAGCGCTTCTCGCTCTCCACGATAATGTCGCCGGTAGACAGGTCGCCCAGTTCATTATATTTATTAAATATGGACGGGTTGGTCACGGCATTGATGTATTTCACGGTCACCATGCCCTCGCTGAGCTGCTCATAACGCTGCAGCACCTTGGGCAGACGGCGCAGATCTGCGTCGTTGGCATAGTCAGTCTCGTCGCAGAGCACCGTGATGGTGATGGGCTCACTCAAGGTGCTCAGGAGCTGAGCTGTCTCGTCGGAGATTTCATACTCCGATTCTGCGGTCATATCAATTTCCAGCACAAAGCGGTCGGCAATGTAATCCACAAAGTAGTTGATGGCGATCACCGCAGCAATCACGACAACGGTGGAGATCAGGGCCAACACGCCAATCTTCATGCGGCGCTTTTTGCCCAGCTCTGCGGTAGACCCGGCCGCGTCCACCGGTTTTACTTCAGGTTTCTGATTTTTGCTCATGATGTTCCTCCTTAGCTCCAGCGCTTCCGCTCAAGCATCCGCACAGTCAGGAATACAAAGGTACCTGCGACACTGAGATAAAAGATGAGATCTGCAAACGAGAAGATCCCCTGGGTGAAATCATTGTAGCGCCGGAACATGGAAAAGTAATAGATCAGGTTTTTGGCCCATGTGGCGTTCAGCAGGCTGTAGGAATAGTCCAGCAGATACAGCCCCAGGAACACGGCTACCGTGGTGATACAGGCCACCAACTGGTTCTGGGTCAGGGAAGAGATGAACACGCCGATGGAAATAAACGCCATAGCCGTGGCACAGATGGCCACATAGTTGCCCAGCACCGTAGCAAACTCCAGAACGCCCCAGGTGGAAACGATCACCACATATACCAGGGTAATGCACACACCGATGAGGAATACCACCAGGGCCGCGAAAAACTTGCCCATGACGATGCCGGAAAGCCGAACCGGAGCAGTAAACAACAGCTGATCTGTTTTCTGCTTATAATCCTCGGAGAAGGTGCGCATGGTGAGGATCGGGATCAGAAACACGCACATGGTTACGATAAAGGAGAAAATGCTTTGCAAGTCACAGGATCCGCTGTAAACGTTCATGATATAGAAGTAAATGTTCAGCACCAGCAGGAACGCTGCCAGATACACATAACCCAGCGGGGACTTGAAATATGCGCGCAGGTCGCGCTTAAAAATTGCACTCATGATTTACTTTGCCCCCTTCGCAGTGGTTTTCTTATCGGCAGTCAGCTGGATAAAGACGTCCTCCAGCGACAGGTCCTGATTCTTCAGAAGCAGCACGGGATAGCCCGCTCGGGACAGGGCGGAGAAGATCAGCTTTCTGGCATCCAGATGCTCCGCCGACTCCACCAGGTATTCATAGGCCCCAGGCTCCGCCTCCACCGTAGGCGTCACCGTCTTGATGCCATCCACAGCCCGGATGCAGGCCACAACCTTGTCCTTGGGTCCGGCAATGCGGTATTCCAGCTTGTGCTCGCCGGTGAGCATAGCCGACAGATGGGTGGGCGTATCGTCCGCCACTAGGCGGCCGTTGTTAATCACCAGCACCCGCTCGCACACCGCAGAAACCTCCTGCAAAATATGAGTGGAGAGAATGATGGTACGGTTTTTGCCCAGATCTTTGATGACATTACGAATCTCAATGATCTGCTTGGGGTCCAGGCCCACCGTGGGCTCGTCCAAAATCAGCACATCAGGATCACCCACCAGCGCTTGGGCCAAGCCGCAGCGCTGCTTATAACCGCCAGACAGGTTGTTGATGACGCGCTCACGAACATGGGAAATCCCCACCATGTCACATATTTTATCAATGTGGGCCTTCCGCTCTTTCACGCCGCCCTTCACGCCTTTGATATCATAGATAAAATTCAGATATTCATTGACGGTCATATCTAGGTATAAGGGTGGATCCTGAGGCAGATAGCCAATATGCTTTTTCGCCTCCAGGGGATTTTCCAGAATGTCGATTCCGGCCACACGGGCGGCACCGGCCGTCGCTGACAGGTATCCGGTAATCACATTCATTGTGGTGGACTTACCAGCGCCATTGGGTCCAAGGAAACCAACGATCTCGCCTTCGTCAATGGAGAAGGTGATGTCGCTGATACCGCGCTTGTTGCCATAGGTTTTGGTCAATCCGGAAACTTCAATCATCTCGGGTTCCCTCCTAATTTGCGGGCCGCAGAGGGCGGCCGGGGTGCAGAATTTGGCAAACCAACTGTTTTCCAAACACTGTTTTGGCTATTATAGCACATTCTTTTGCATTCTCCTAGTATTATTTTCGTGAATTTCCTCTCCACAAGATACAAATTTCTGACCGCAAATATTGCTACTTTCACAGGATTTCCGTCGGAAGGACTTATATAGATTCCAAACAAACCCATTTTCTCCAGTTCTGTTTTCCCAATCCTCTACATATAGTAATCATGCGATTAGAATTCACCGCAAGAACAATTTAAGACAGGGGGCCTCGTTTTGGCATCAACAGGCAGCATACAGTTTCGCGTCTACACCTCCAACGCAAATATCCCCATTGAAGGCGCTACCATTGTCATCGAGCAGCAGGATCCGCCGGGGGAACTGTTGGGCGTCCTTGTGACCGACGAATCCGGCCAGACGCCGCCGCTGGTCCTCCCCGCCAAGGACGTCTCTCTAGGACAGGCGCCAGAAAACGAAATTGAACCCTGGGTGGGGCTTCGGGTGATCATTGATCATCCAGAATTTGAGCGGGTCGTCCTCAACGGCGTACAGCTCTTTCCGGGCATACTGACCATTCAGAACGTGCAGATGCTGCCAAATCGGCAGCTAGACCCGGAGTTGGAGGGCCAGCAAGAATACGATTTCACGCCCCAGCCCATATGGGAAGGAGGCAGGCCTTGACTGACAATACCGTTCCTTATATTCCGGAAACCATCACCGTCCATCTTGGTCGGCCCGACAAGGCTGCGGAAAACGTGACGGTTCCCTTCCGGAATTACATCAAAAACGTGGCCTCCAGCGAGGTCTATCCCACCTGGGAAGAGGAGGCACTGCGGGCCAATATTCTGGCCCAGATCTCCTTTGCTCTAAATCGGATCTATCTGGAGCACTATCCCAGCCGGGGCTATGATTTTGACATCACCAGCTCCACAGCCTTCGATCAAAAATACATCCACGGTCGGGACATCTTTGAAAACATCAGCACTCTCGTGGACGAAATGCTTCAAAGCTATATCCGCAGGGTGGATTCCATCGAACCCCTGGCCGCCTCCTTTTGTAATGGTACCACCGTTACCTGTCCCGGCATGAGCCAGTGGGGCAGTCAGGACCTGGCCCGAAACGGGTATTCTTACATCGACATTTTACGGGCCTATTATGGTGACGACATCGAAGTGGTCAGCAACGTGCCGGTCCGGGGTTTGACCCCCTCCTACCCTGGTACACCCCTGCGTCTGGGCTCTGCAGGGGAAGCGGTGCTCCAGCTCCAAGGCGGCCTGAACCGTATTGCCAAGAACTATCCCGCCATTCCAAAAATTGATCCGTTGGACGGTCTGTTTGGCCCCAGTACAGAGGAAGCTGTAATCGCCTTCCAGAAAATCTTCAATCTGACACCGGACGGTATTGTAGGACCTGCCACCTGGTATCAGATCATCTCCATCTATGTGGCTGTCACCAAGCTGGCAGAGCTTCAGTCCGAAGGGCAGAAGTATATGCTGGGCTCCTATGATCTGCCCAATGTACTCTCCCTGGGCAGCTCTGGGGAGGCCGTTTCCCAACTCCAGTACATGCTCAATGTACTTTCGGACTTTATTCCGGAAGTGCCCCCGGTTACCATCGACGGACAATACGGCATCGGCACCCGGGACGCAGTGTTGGCTTATCAGCGCTATGCGGGTCTTACCCCCAGTGGTCTAGTGGGAGTCTCCACCTGGAACAGTATCGTCAATCGGTTCTCTGGCATCACCGATACGGTGCTGGACAACAACACCCTGTTCCCTGAAACCTCCGAAACAGCAGTGCGTACCATCGCGGACGTCCAAAGGGCCCTCCGTTCTGTGGCACCGGTGTTTGCATCTCTGGATCCCCCCCGTGTCACCGGCGTACTGGACCGCAGCACTACCCGTGCCATCGCCAAACTGCAAAACCAGCTTCGTCTGCGTCCCACCGGCCAGCCGGATCCCAGTACCCGGGACTATTTGACCCTGCTGGCCCAATCCAACGGAAAAGCAAAGCAGGTTCGGCATCGTCAATATCCGGGATATGTGCTGTATCCCGGCTTGAAAGACCCAACAGGAAAGGACTGATCCGCTATGCAAGAAGATCCGGTTATCAATGCTCCCATCCGAAGCCTCCAGCGTATGCTGCGCGCCATCGCCTTTGCCGGCGGTGCGGAGGTAGCCGTAATCCCCGACGGGATCTATGGGGACTCTACGGAAAAAGCCGTCTCCCAGTTTCAGAAGGAACAAGGCCTCCCCGTCACTGGTACAGCTGATGACAAGACCTTTCGTGCCATTGTCCGCGCCTACAATCTTGCCTTTCCCCTGCTGTCCCAAACGCAGTCCGGTGTCGTTTGGTTTCCAGCCCAGCTGGTGATCTATCCGGGACAGTCCCATCCCCATGTGGGGTTGGCCCAAGCCATGTTTGCGTCTTTGGGCCAAAAGTATTCATCCTTTTCCGCTGCTCCGGTTTCGGGTACATTGGATTCCCGGACCTCAGACAATCTCCGACACCTCCAGCACTACGCCGGTCTGCCGGAAACGGGCACCATGGATAAGCACACCTGGAACCGGCTCAATATGCTCTATCGCACCCTGTTCGATCGTAATTGTACACCAACCCAGGGATAATATGGATCACATTTAAATTGGCGGCCCATGGCCGCCAATTTTTCCGGTTGTCATTTGTTATCATTTGCACCCATTTGTGCTTTCCTTGTGCAAAATGTCTTTTCCTGTGCTATAATAGCGCCGATTCTAGAAAAGGAGGATCCGCCATGAGCGAACCAAAGTTTAAACATCTGCTGGAGCCCCTCAAGGTAGGCAACTACGTTCTGAAAAACAGAATGTGTGTTTCCAACTCCCTGCCCCACTTCCTGCAGGGCCCTGAGACCTATCCCGCAGATTCCGTCATTGCCCATTATGAGAACAAGGCCAAAAGCGCCGCCATCGTCACCTGCATGGGCATTAACAACTTCTCCCATGGGAAGCAGCTTCCCATGAACCTGGATTTTGGTCATTTCCCCGATTTTGACCTCTATGACACCAACTGTCAGAACTATCTGATACAGCTGGCTGACTCTATCCACTATTATGACTCCATCGCCTGCATGGGTATTTTTGTCGGGCCTCCCTCCGCTTACCCGCTGATGGTACCCAAGGGCCAGCAGGGTCAGCCTGATCCCTTTGAGCAGACGAAGAGCCTGGCTGCGCCTCCTCCGGCAGAATTCGATATTCTGAAGATTCCTGCCCACCTCGATCCCGTAGAATACACAGAGGAGCAGTTTGAGCTGATCGCCAATTCCTATGCGGAGCAGGCCGGTATTCTGCAGATGTTGGACTTCGACATGATCTCCATACATATGTGTTACCGGGCCAATCTGCCCGCCAAAATGTTCTCACCCCTGACCAATAAGCGGACGGACAAGTTTGGCGGCAGCCTGGAGAACCGGATGCGTTTCCCGCTGATGGTTTTGGAGCGTATTCGTCAGAAGGTTGGCAAGAACATGCTCCTGGAGATCCAGTGGTCCGCCGACGACCTGGAGGGCGGATACACCATTGAAGAATCCGCTGCATTCCTTAATGAGGCGAAAAAGTACATCAACATCGTGCAGCTTCGCGCCAATGAGGTGGACCATGCCCATCCCATCGGCTTTGAGCTCCAGGAAACTCCCTTCCTGAAGTTTGGCGAATATATGAAGAAGCATGTGCCGGATCTGGTCATCGGCGTCATCGGCGGCTTCCACTATCCCGAGACCTGTGACAAGGCCATTGCCGAAGGCAAGGCAGACATTATCTATGCAGCCCGTGCCTATATTTCCAACAACGATTATGGCCAGCTGGTGCTGGAAGGCCGCGATGATGACATCGTGCCCTGCCTCCGCTGCAACAAGTGCCATGGCCGCGGCGTCAATGATCCCTTTGTATCCGTCTGCTCTGTCAACCCCTGCATCGGTCTGGAGCAGAAGGTGGACCGGATGAAGATCCCCACCAAGGGCGGCAAGCGTGTTGCCATCATTGGCGGTGGTCCCGCAGCTATGCGCTGCGCCATGTATCTCCAGGATCGGGGCCATATCCCCGTGATCTACGAGAAGGGTCCCCAGCTGGGTGGCGCCATCATCCACGCTGATTTTGCGGATTTCAAGTGGCCCCTCCGTGATTTCAAGAACTTCCTGATCCATCAGATGGAGAAGCGTGGCATTGCTGTTCATCTCAACACGGAGGCCACTCCGGAGATGATCAAAGCGCTGGATTATGATGTCGTCATTGCGGCTACTGGCGCTACCCCCATGGTACTGCCCATCCCTGGCGCTGATCCTGAAAAGCTGTTCTTTGCGCAGGAGACCTTTGCCCATCCCGAGCATCTGGGTGAAAACGTGGTGGTCATCGGCGGCGGCGAAGTCGGTGTAGAAATCGGCATCTACCTCAGCCGGAAGGGCCATAAGGCTACGGTTCTGGAGATGCGGGACCGGCTGGCTGCGGATTCCACTGCCATCCACTACTACTCCATGGTCCAGGAGGCTTGGGAGAACGAGCCTAACTTTACCGGCATTACCGGCGCCAAGGTTGCCGCCATTAAGGACGGCTGCGTGGAATATACCGACAAAGACGGAAACATTCAGTCCGTACCTGCCGATTCCGTGGTCATGTCCGCCGGCATGCGTCCCAACAAAGACCAAGCCCTGAGCTTCTATGGCTGTGCCAAGGAGTTTTACATGATCGGCGACTGCAAGAAGGCCGCCACCATTCAGCAGGCCATGCGCGCTGCATACTCCACCGCTATGCGCATCTAATGTCATAAGTTCAACAAGTTTCAAAATGTTCCCCGGCCTGCTGTTGGGCTGGGGAACATTTTTTGCACTAAGGGAGCAACAAAATCGATTGTGACTCCTCTGTCTTCAGCTGTAGCAACGCACAAAGGAACACTTGTCGTCATTGCAAAAAGATTCCAAATTTGACGAATTGTGATTTGACGCAAAAATATCGCAAATTCCGAACAAAATTGAAAAATTTTTTTAAAGAACCGCGCAATAAAAGAGAAATCGAAAACAGCCAGATTCATATTGCACATTGACTTATTTCGACAAAATTCCGATAAAATTCTGGTATGCTGACGGCATTCTCTCAAAAAGTAAGGGCATTGCCCTGTTTTCAGAAATTTTGCTAACCTACGTTCCCATATCCTTGGTTTTATGCAAATTTCTATAAAAATGCCCGCCAGCTTTCATAATGTGAAAGGAGAAGAACCATGTCAGAAATCATCGGATTATTGGGTATTCTGGTGGCGTTTTTTATCGTCATCTATTTTACCTACAAAGGCTTCCACTTGGCCTATGTGGTCATGTTTGCCTGTCTTGTTGTAATCGTCACCAACAACATGCCCCTGATCCAAACCTTTAACGAAACCGTAATGCCCAAAGTGGGCGAACAGGCCGCTACACTGCTGCCGCTGTATTCCTTCGGCGCTATTTTCGGCAAAATGTTTATTGACTCCGGCGCAGCCAATTCCCTGTCCCGGTTCCTGCTTAACCTGCTTGGTCGAAATGCCACGGCCCAGAAACGCAGAATGATTGGCTTCACCTGTGTCATTCTGATGAACATCATCTTTAACTATGTGGGCGTAGATCCCTTTGCCTCCCTGTTCACGATGATTGGCATTGCTACTGGCATCATGGTGGAGGCAAACATCCCCCGCAAATACATGCCGGTAATGCTGGTTGTGGGTTCTACCCTGGGTAACGTGCTGCCCGGTTCTCTGGCAGCGCCCAACATCATGTGTCAGGGCGTTTTGGGGGATTACGACGTGGGCCCCTGGTCCGGCACCGTGGCCGGCCTGGCCTTTGCAATATTCGTCTTTGGTGCTTCCGCCTTCTACATCAATAAGATGATGAGCAAGGATGTGGCGGCTGGAATGAATTTTGAATATGGCCCCCTGCAGCCCCCTGAGGTGGATGAAAACCATCTTCCCCCTGTGATCCTCACCGTGATTCCCCTAATCTCCATTCCTTTGAGCTATAATCTCTGGCTTTCTCAGGCCGCTTGGCTCTCCATGGCTGTGGGCTGCATCATCGGCATCATTTGCTATGGCGCCTATATTCCTAAGACCAACGGCACTAGCCGAATCATGACAGTGGTCAACAGCATGAACGACGGCGTCACCATCGCTGGGATTCCCGCCATCATCCTGCTGAACTACACCCTGGGCTATGCCATTGAGGCCGCACCTTCCTTTGAGATCATCCAGAACTTCTTCCTCAATATGCCTGGCTCTTCCCTGCTGGCCCTGTCGATTATGCCCATTCTACTGCTGGGCGCAGCCGCTTCCGCAGCTGGTATGCTGATCGCAGCCATGGCCGCTGCGCAGACCTTTATTCCTGTTCTGGGCGTCAATGCGGATTCCGCATTTCGAGCCCTCCTGCTCTCCACAACCGTCCTCGATTCTCTGCCCTTTGCAGGTTCCATCGTGGCCATGATGAGCATTACCGGCATCAAGTACAAAGACGGCTATCCTCCCATTGCCATGACAACCGTACTGTTCACGCTCATTGGCAATTTACTGGCGACAGCCATTATGTCCATATTCCCCATGTTGCCCTAAATATGCGGTAAGAAACCCTCAACAGCCCACATGAACCTCTCGTGGAGAAGTTCATGTGGGCTGTTTTCTTCTTAAAAACAAAATGCGTCCAAATCTTTACATTCATTAGCCAAGTTGGTCAGACACTGTGTATAGGTCTTCTGATCCAATTCATCATGGAGTATTCGAGAAAGGAATACCCATATATCCTCCAACTTTCTTTTCAGCAAATAAAATTCTATCAGTTCCGGATCCAACTGGGCATCAGGTCGAAAACGACGATAATGGGTCCAGAAACAGTCCCACCAGGGCTTATGCAAAAACATATACAGATCGGCCTCGGGCGTTGCCAGTCGCAATCCCTCCCAATCCACCAGCACAAGGTGATCTGAAGCCATCAAGTTCCATCCATGTACATCTGTGTGGCAAAGATGTCTGTCAATATGCTTTCCACTAAGGATTTGAGAAATTTACGAAGCCTGTAAATTCGTTTACATAATTCTGTAGAGCAGTCCTCCATTACCCGCCACTCCAAACTCTGTATCCCCACATCTCCAAATGCAACCGAATTTTCCAATGCATCACAGAACGAAACAGAAAAATCCTCTGTAAAAAGGCAAAGATCGTGCAACTTGTCCAGCGGCACACTGTGGAGTCGAGCAATGAGCTCAGCAAGCTCCAAGACCTGTTGCTGGGTCAGCAGTTTATCTCCAACAGTATCCCCATCGATATAGGAAAACAGGATATAGACGTTATCTTCATCCTCAACGCGCCAATGTGCATTCTGCGTCATAATCGGACGTGGAAGCCTGTCCCTAAGCCCAAAAACTTCAAGAAGTTGAAGTAGCACCGGCATATATCGATCGATATTGCTGATCCAAAGCTCAGACTGCACATTCTTTTTATTATAAACTTTCAGAAAATATTTTTCCCGTCCTGCAATATTCCGAAAGGCGTCCGCTGATAGACCTCCCACAGTCTCAGTAACATCGTTGCATAACAGCCCGTATCGACTTTGAAGCAAGGATGAAATGTCTTGCATTCGGATTCCTCCCAATTAAGGAAGATCAAAAAATCATATGATTTAGCACATATAAAAAAGACGTCGCGAACATACTGTTCGCGACGAAATGTGTTTACCGAACACTATAGATGCCACCGTTTTCACAGTCAGCTGAACATTCCGCAAAACTTTTTATTGAAATTGGTGGGCGAATTACGGGCAGAACCGCAAACTTTATCTACGCAAAAAAGGGGGATGCCGTTTTTGAGAAATTCTTTTGAAAACGGTCGTCATTTAGATGTCATCAATATGAACCATTGTAGCACAATGGTTTCGAGCCATAAAGTCTATCGCAGCTACTCAATATCAATCGCGTAATACATGGACGCGAAGGGATTTCCTTTTTCTTCCCGGCTGAACCACATTTCCTCTTCTATTTTCTCAAACCCATGCCTATGATACAAATGAAATCCTGCTTCTGTTGCACAAAGTGT
>CASEPH010000303.1 GCA_949289625.1 uncultured Clostridia bacterium
CGATTCTTTCCTTGCGTAAATTTCTTTCCATAACTGTTACTCTGCTTTTGCCTGGTTTTCCTTTTCAGTCAGGATGGTGAGCATACGGGCGATGTCCTTTCCTGCCTTTCTGATCTTTGAGGTATCCTCAATGGGGGAGACGGCATGGTTGATCTTCATCTGCGCCAGATTGGCCTTCTCGGTCTCGATGCGCTCGCGCAGGTCCTTGATAGACATTTCTCTGATTTCCTTGGGTTTCATTTCTTCTCCTCCGGTTTATTACTGTTCAACATAATCTCTGCGTACCACGAACTTGGTGGTTACAGGCAGCTTCTGCGCTCCGAGACGGAGAGCCTCCTTGGCAACTTCCAAAGGCACACCCTCTGCTTCGATAAGCATGCGTCCGGGAGTGATGGGAGCTACGAATCCCTCGGGATTACCTTTACCTTTACCCATACGTACCTCAGCCGGTTTCTTTGTGTAAGGTTTGTCAGGGAAAACGCGAATCCAAATCTTACCTTCACGTTTCATGTAACGCACTACAGCCTGACGGGCAGCCTCAATCTGCTGACCTGTGAGCCATGCCGACTCGAGGGTCTTGATGCCGAAAGAGCCGAAGGAAAGCTCGGTGCCGCGGTGGGCATTTCCCTTCATACGGCCTTTCTGCTGCCTTCTGAACTTGGTTTTCTTTGGTTGTAACATTGTCTATACTTTTTGTAAGTCTATTATTTCCAGTTAACTAAGCACACTTCTCCCATTAAACGGGGCTGCAAAGATATTACAAATTCCTGTAACACCAAACTTTTTTGAAGAATTTTTAGAAAAATTTTACAGCATTTTCGACCGGCGAATTTAAAAGTCAAGAAACGGGCTTTCAAGCGGTTGGCGAAATATAAACATTTTCGGGGCGGACGTTTTGGACACGGATGGCGCGGAGGCGGCAACACACCCGACAGCGGTTTGCGGCAGTTACCCTGCAGATATCGGCCCGGTGAAGTCCGGCTCGGAGGGCAGCGAATCTGGGCAGCGGCTCAGCGGACGGCAGTGGGTGCGGAGACGGGAAGGCGGACAACGAGGCGCGGCTTGCCCACCCGGAAGCGATGCTATGAAGATGCTAAGAACGAAAATGAATCGTTCGCACAGGGCAACAAAGGAACAATGTGATAATCAAGCGATTAGCACAACAGCCCGTGGAAGCAAGCAGTTTCAAAATCGAGGAAAGCACATGCTGCTTTCGTTAATTACTGAATATCAGATGGTTGCAAAAGCGGGGCGTGCGGGCATTTCCGCCCTGACACCAGGTTCCACCCTGTCTCCGGATTCCGCCCGGCACCAGACTCTGTCCCGGAGCATCTCCGCACAAAGCCACGACACGAAAGGATAATCCCGCGAGAGCCACGCCACCACCGCCACCGGCAACGGTACCAACCGGCACGGCATAACCAGCCGCAAAATCCCACCGGTCCAACGCCCTCTGCGCGACAGGACATTGCCACGGGACATGCTGGCTGACAACGTCTGATCCACGTTCCCCACCAGCAACAACCCAATGCCAGCAAGATGAAGCGGGCTGACACCACCTACTCTCTCAGAAAAGTTCTTTCAAAAGGTCATAGGAGACACCGGTCAGGCGGGACAACTGCTTAGGCCCCAAACCATACCGTTTCCGCAACTCCTTTGCCAGGCGGCAGCGGTGCTCCACAGGCAGGCCCTCAGGAGCCCCGCAACGGAACATTTCCCAACACAAGCCGCTGACAGACCCATGCAGTTCAGCATCAGTATACTTGACTTTTCTCAGGATATCTCCCGTAAGCTCCATCTCCATATCATCATTCCGCGACATCATATACAGCAGCCTGGACGGACGGACAAAAAGTTCTTCGACAGAGCGCCAATCCACGTAACACTCAGGACACACCATCCCGTCCGGAGCCAGTACATAGTCATCCGGCAGACGATGGCGGGAACAGACCATTTCCCTCAGTCTCCTGACACCGATTTCACCGACAGTCTGCATGCCGCGTAATCGCGCACACTCTGCGGTCACTTTTTCAGGATTGAAATACACTCCGGCAGAACTCCATCTGTAAGCCGTAGGCAGAACGCCCAGTCCGGCAGACATGGGATTACGGAGGACGTATGCTATCGCACGCATAAGATACTCCCTGCTGTCAATACGTTTCATACACGCATCCGCTTTTGACATGTCCGCCAACGACGCCAGCCGCGCCTTATACTGCTTGATAAACTCCCTGCAGGACCGTTCGTCCCCGCGCTGGATAAAGTGCACATGATTATCCATCAAGCACAAGGCCAGCGTTCCTACCCGATACATCTGCGAATACACCGCGACTCCGTTCATTCCGTACACATAGTCCGCGCGGTCCTTGAAGATCACCCCGCTCGTCAGACCCTTCGTACACACATGCCAAAA
>CASEPH010000304.1 GCA_949289625.1 uncultured Clostridia bacterium
CGGATACGGCTGCCCGCTGTAAACTCCTGGTTGCACAGCTCCTGTACCTGGGCGATGGAGGCGCTGTCCACCACATCGGTAAAGATCTTAGCCTCGTTGTATTTTCCTCGAATCTCGACCATAAAGTTCCTTTCCGTATTCCCGGGGCCTCGCCCCGTCGGATCATCTCATACCGCATGGCGCCCGCTCTGCACCAGTTCCTGCTCCATAGATTTGTCCCTCGCCCAAAGGCGGCGCTTTCCCAGCCCGCGGTCCAGAAGAGCATACGGCGGACAGGGGATTTTCACCGACCAGGCGTTTCTCAATGCTCTGATTGTCAAATGTCGTAATCTTTTTTGACGTTTCGCTCTTCTCTGTGCTAAGTTAACCTTATATTTTCGAGGATTATACCATAGCACTTCGTATCTTCCGATAAATATTTCCTTAAATTTTATTAAATTTGCATTTTGGACAATCCATTTACCACAAATAAAATCGGTATGGGAAAATCATTTTTGAGAAATGGTGCTATGCTTCAAAATTACCAGAGCGCAAATACAGATTCTCCATGCAATCCCCACGAATCCCGCATATTTGGCAAAAGGCCGCAGACGGGTAAAAAGTTAGATTAGACAGAGAAGCGTCATATTCAGATGCCAGGACCCGCATAGGATTGTCCTGCATCATGGCCCGGACAATGGCCCGCAGAGATGGCAATGCTGCTGTCCAGCACCGTGGCTGCGTCTCAATGACGCGGCAGATGCCGCAGGTCCGGCCGGTCTTCTCCAGTTGCTGGTCCGTCACGCCGGTTTTGCTGCACACCAGCTTCGGCTTTGGTTCTTTGAATTCTTTCCCATGATATCAGGAATCAAAATCATGGGGACGGTGGCTGATCCCCCGTTTCAGACTGGCGCATAATGCCGAACAAGACCATGTCCAGGATCTCTCCCGCGGTTTCAAACATAGTGTGCAGATCCGTCCCAGTATGGCCGCCCTGATAGTTCCGCATAACACTCTGGAAAAAGTATTCCACGCTCTCCAGATAGCGGGCGGCCATCTGGGGATTCACCTCCGGACGCAGCGGCATTTTTTTGACCAGCTGGCGGATAAACTGCAGGTTCAGCTCCCGGATCGGGCCGCGCAGCTCCCGAATCTGCTCCACCAGATGCTTGGGCGGATGGAGCAGCGCTTCCTCGAAGATCATTCTCTCCTTGGGATGCAGTTGAAAATAGTACTCCCGGATCATGAAGAAGTTCTTGATGGCATCCAGAAACGCCTGCCCGTCCAGTTCTCCCATATCCCGTTCCACATGGGCCTTCAAGTCCGTGAAGGTACGTTCCGCGCAGAGCAGGAACAGTTCGTCCTTACTGGAGTAGTAGTGATACATCATGCCCTTGGAGATGCCATGGTTCCCGCAGATCCGCTCCATGGTGACCTTGTCATAGCCAAGGCTCCCAAACTCTTCCATGGCCGCCTGGCAGATCTCCTCTTTACTGCGCTCCTGCCGTTCTTTTTGCGTCATAGATTGTTTCTCCCTCCGCTTTATGCAGTTCTCCGGCCCACTCAAATCCTTTCTTGGCCATGTAGACCGCAATAATCTCGTTGATGACCGCCGCCGCCGCGATCGTCCCCTGGATGATGGAGGCGCACTCCGGCGCCGGTCCGTTCAAGATGGAGACCGCGATGCCTGTGAATACCAGGGACACCCCGGAGTGGGGCAGCAGCGTGAACCCCAGATATTTTTTCACCGTCTCCGGCGCATGGGTGATGGAGGCGCCGAAATAAGCTCCGGTGTATTTGCCGATGGCCCGGGCGATGATATAGACCGCCGTATAAATGCCGGCGCCGAAAATCAGGTGGTAGTCCAGCGGCGCCGCCAGATTCAAAATCGCCACCACCAGGCTGAAGCTGATGACAGGATTCATAACCTTCATCATCCCGTCTAGCTGCTCCGCCGTCACCATGTTGGCAAAGACGGTGGAGAAGGCCATCCCGATCAGCATAAAGTTCAGCACCGGAGTGGGGAGCATGCTGTTGATGAGAAAGCCAATGCCCGCGGATACCAACAGCATCACCAGCATGACGGCCAAAGTGCTGTTCCGGCTCTTGGTGTGCCGGAGCAGTTTCCCGGTGATGAAACCGGTGACAATTCCGATCAGCACCGGCAGGAATACCAGGAACAGCACCACCGGAACCGGGATGCCCGAAGTAGAGAGGTGGGCGGAGACAAAGGCCACCACCAGGAAGAAGACCAGCGCCCCCACCAGATCGTCCAGGGCCGCCATGGGGATCAGCGTTTTGGTTACAGGGCCCGATGTCTTGAACTCATTGACCACGGACAGGGACGGAGCCGGAGCGGTGGCCAGGGCGATGCCGCCGAACAGGAAGGCCAGGTAAATGGGAACATCCGTGACCCAGAAGATGATTCCAAATACCAGGCTGACCACTACAAAGGTTCCCAGAGATTCCGTGATAGTCGTGACCAGGATCTGCTTACCCGCCTTTTTCATCTGAGACCAGATCAGCTCCGTGCCGATCATCAGGCCGACGATGCATTCCAGCAGGCTCTCCACTGTGTTGAACCATGCCGCATCCAGCAGCGAGTCCCCCAGAAGTCCCAGCGCATGGGGCCCCATAATCATTCCGGCGATCAGCCAGCCCAGAATGGCCGGCAGTTTCAGCTTGGAGATCAGTTTGCCCGCAATCACTGCAATCACAATGGCCAGCAGCAGGCACATGATATCCGCCAAGATTTGCATGATGTCCATCTCCTAATCTTATTTATAGACGATCTCGTCTATAATTCTGGAGTATAGCACAAATAGACGGATTCGTCTGTAAATAAACTGTGAATCATTTGCCCTTCTATACAGAAATAAAACGGTGTCACCTTTGGCTGCATCAAAAATCTTGCCCAGCCCAGAAGCCACCGTGTCCAGCGCAGTTTCCGTTGTTTCCGGCTGGAGATTGCCTGGGGAACAGGAACCTGCTTTTGAGGAGAGGCTTGGGGGAGATCTGCCAACGACTTTGCAACTTCGGCAGTCAATGTGATTTTCCGCAACGGCGTTTCTACCTGGCGCTACCTTGACGAGTTCCACATCCTGCTCCGGGAGGCCCTCACCGCCAGCTACTTTGCGGCCGTGTGGAAGATGCTCCGCAAAAAGGGCCGCGTGCCCTCCGCTTTAACGCAGAACGTCAAAGACCTTTTGCCAGCCGGGAGATCGAGGCCATTCTGGACAACACGGACTTTATGATCCTGCTGTCCCAGGCTCAAAGTGACCGGGCGATTTTGGCGAAACAGCTCGGTATTTCCGAGCATCAGCTCTCCTACATCACCCACTCCAATTCCGGCGAGGGCCTGCTGTTCTATGGCGATGTGACCATCCCCTTTGTGGATCGGTTCCCCCGTGGGGATATCTTCCTGTGACCAATTTGATACAGTGATGTTGTCGGATGAGCCGCTGAAGCTGTGAGGAAAGGGCGTGCGTAAAATGAGGTTAAATAAGAGGGCTGCACTGAAAATATTTTGCTATCTGATGGCGGCAGATGGGGCTGCAACAGCGGACGAACAAGAATGTTTTCAAGCAATTGGCAGCAAATTGGATCCCGACGGCTTTCATGAATATCAGGAGCAGATCGTCGAAGAGGTAGAGCGCCAGCTCCATAGCGGAATGGAAGAAGAGGACGCCTATGAATTACTTCTGGAGGGCATTGACCGGGAATTAGCGGAACCGGCAGAGGATGATGCCGGGATTGGGGTGCGATTGCTGGTGTGGGATCTTTTGACGATTGCACTCAGCAATGCGGATTACGCCAGCGCGGAGAGAAAACTTATCAAGCATATTGTGCGGGTGACGGGAATGGAGCACTCTGTCTTCTTCGAAATGGAGCACAGCATGAAGACAATCGCAGCCATTGAAAAAGAGATGAACTGGATTGAACAGAGTACCCGTCCGTATGCGCAGGTCCGCCCGATCGTGGACGAACTGGACAAGCGCCGCGCTGCCGCGATGGAAGGCGTCCGGCAGTTGATCGAAGATGAAGCATATGAATCTGTCGAAAAAATCAGAATGCCCAAAGATAGTGTTATGGCGAAATTGGGCACCAATCTTGCCTCTACGGGAACAGAACTGGGAGGGAAGGTTGCAGGTGCCACCAGATCGATTGCTGGAACCATCAATAAACGGACGCACAGATTATTTTCTCGCACGAAAGATGCAAAAGCCGAAGAGCAGACGGAAGAAAAAGACGCTCAAAACGGGGAATCAGAAATTGCAAAGGAGTAATCAAGAAGATGCCATTGCCAGTCGTCTTTATCGGAATCGCTGCCGCAACAGGAGCCGCCGGAGTAGGTGCTGCGGTAAAGGCAGGTGTAGACCATAACACCACGAAGAAGATCAATAGCAATACAGAAGAGAGGATCGTGCACGCAGCAGTGCACTTGGAAGAGCTTCGGCGCCAGTGCGGAGAAGCGTTGGAAAACTTGGGGAGAGAAAAGGTGCAGGTCCTGTCAGGCAGCCTTCTTCCTTTTGTGGATGCGTTCGCGAAACTCAAAAATGTTGATTTCACAGAGTCATCTGGTCTGCTGGAGCTAAGCAAGCTGCGCATCGACAGAGCTT
>CASEPH010000305.1 GCA_949289625.1 uncultured Clostridia bacterium
CACCAGTACGCAGTCCTCTCTGAGCGACTGTCCCTGCTCCGCTGCCATCACCCGAGCAGGAACTGTATTGAGTACAACGTCATAGTCCTTCAGACCATGGTGAAAAACGCCAGTCTCCTCTGGCCGCATTCCTAGCGCTTCGATCTCCGTCCACTGGGATTCTCTTCGGGCAGACACTGTCACGTGAGCTCCCAATCCTTTGAGCTTTTCCGCCAAGAATCTGCCGATTCTTCCCCAGCCAATTACCAGAATCTCCGCTCCAAACACCGTCCGCTGCAACTCCCGCAAAACCAGGAAGACAGCACCCTCTGCCGTCACGGCGGCATTGGACATTTGATAGGATTCCAGTTCCAAAAAGCTTCTGCAAAACAGTCCTTGGGACTGAAGCCACGCCTCCTGCTCCTCTGGGAAACTTCCCGCAATTAAAACAGTGTTTTTTTCCACCATTTGGGGCAGCAATGCAGCTTCTACCTGCTCTTCTCCAACACAAAGCATTTCGCCTCGAAAAGGCTTCATTGGAAGCAAGACCATATTTGCCCCCTGCAGTGCATCCTGCAAATGGGCTGCATCCTGCCTAACGCCCGAAACGCCCCATGTTTTGACCGGAAGTCCACTTTCTCTAAGGGCTTTGACCGCCCAATAATATCTCGAATCTCCTCCCAGCACCCAGGGACGCAAGAGTTTCGTGTCATCCATTCGACACACCTCCCGTCAGCATCCTATGCGTTGCCATCGGGATTTGACAATGATTTTGATTGACTTTCAGGAGGTTTCCATGATCCTTTCCTATACGGCCGGGCCTGAAGACACCGGAAAAAAATTATTTTCCGTGCTACATTATCGTCTTCGTATTTCCACCGGCCAGATCAAGCGGCTGAAATATCAAACAAAAATGCTGGTGAACGGGCAGGCTGTTCATACGAACTATGTTGTTGCTCCTGGCGACCGGATCGAGCTGCCTTTGCCGGAAGAATTTGCGGATTTTCCTCCGGAACCTGGGTCCCTTCGGATTCTGTACGAGGACGAGGCCATCATCGGCATCCACAAGCCTGCCGGCATCATCATGCATCCCTCCGCCACCCGGAACACCGGCACTCTGGCTAACCAGCTTCTTTTTTATTTGGGAAAGGGCACAGTCCATCCACTCAACCGGCTGGACCGTGATACCACCGGCGTAACGATCTTTGCCAAGAACGGCTATGTCAAAAGCGTTCTCAGTGAAACCCTGCGGGTTGCAAAAATCCATAAAACCTATTTAGCCCCAGTTTATGGCCGGTTACCCCAGACCAACGGGGTGATTGATCTCCCCATCGATCGGCTGCACACAGATTCTCTCTGGCGTACCATTCGGCAGGATGGCCAGCCGGCACGAACAGCCTACGAATTGCTATCCCAGCACGGTCCCTGGGCACTCTACGCTTTCCACCCTCTCACTGGACGGACCCACCAAATTCGGCTCCACTGCTGTGCCTCTGGCGCCCCTATTTTGGGTGATCCCGTCTACCATAGCTCCGATTCCCTGGCCTTTTCTGCAATGTTGGGGCTCACAACGCAACAGCTTTGCTGTGTGGAAATGACATTTCCTCATCCCATGACCGGGCAGCAGTTCACCGTCTCCACCCAGCCGGAGTTTTACGACGCCTGCTGGTTCGGTGAAGCCAGAAACCACCCGTAGGAAACCTGTATGCACGCAGTATTTTCAAATGCGACGAAAGAAGTCCCCCGGCCAGACCGGGGGACTTCTT
>CASEPH010000306.1 GCA_949289625.1 uncultured Clostridia bacterium
CAAATCATCGCCTCGGCCATGAAGCTGGCGAAGGAGCAAAAAATCATCGCCAGTGATCCAACGGAGGGCTGTGCCTTGCCGAAGCTGGAGCACAAGGAAATGAAAACGCTGCCCATCGAGCAGTTGACCTCCTTCCTGCGGGAAGCAAAAGACAGCGGTGTCTTCGAGATGTACTATGTGGAGCTGGCCACAGGTTTAAGAAGAGGTGAATTACTGGGGCTGAAGTGGGAAGACATCGATTTCGAACACGGAAACCTCCGGGTGAAGCGGCAGGTGGCGAGAATCAACGGCAAGGTGGTGGAAGCACCGCTGAAAACCAAGAACGCCTATCGGACGTTGCCGCTGGCGGAGGACACGATCCAGGTTCTGAAACAGCAGAAAAAGAAAACCGGCAGCAGCCCCTGGGTGTTCCCCTCACCCACCGGTGGGCCTATCTCGCCGGACAGCGTGCTCCATATGCTCCACCGGGTGCTGAAACGAGCCGGACTGCCCAGAGTTCGGTTCCACGATCTCCGGCACACGTTCGCAACCCTGGCACTCCAGAACGGGGTAGACATCAAGACCGTCTCCGGCATGCTGGGACACTTCTCTGCCGGGTTCACCCTGGACACCTACGCCCATGTGGCCACGGCGGCCCAGAAGGAGGCGGCCAGGACCATGGAGAAGGTCCTGACGACGGCAATCTGAAAGCGAAAAAAATCTCAAACAGCAGGAAAGCCTTGGCGTGGAAGAGCTGCGCCAAGGCACGTTTTTTGACCCGTATGGGTCACGGTTTGGGTCACCCCGGTGTCCAGAAAATAGGGACGTCCCCAATAGTTGCAAAAAGCAGAGAAACACACCGCTTTCCGGCTGGAAAGCGGTGATTTTGTGGTTGCGGGGGCTGGACTTGAACCAACGACCTCCGGGTTATGAGCTGCGGTGGGTTTCTCCATTCGCTGCGTTGCAGTGCTCTCCAGGCATTTTGAGGCCCAAAATGGCTTAAAACCCGAAGGTTGTTCCTCTCCGCTCCACGGCGATTTTCAGCAGTCTGGGTCACGGGTTTGGGTCAGGATTGAATTTGAATTTCATAAATGCAGTCCTGAAAATTTGTAAAATTATCCTCATATTCATTGGCCAAAACAAACTGTGGAGGCGTACGATTTTTGAAGTATCGGCAAAGCGCAGAGCTATCGAAGGGCTCTGATAGAATTCTCGCCTGGACACAAAGATAAGCTCCGGCAGGGATTGTCATTAAATGAGGATGATTTTGGGGCATCTGCTGACGGAGATAGACAAAATAATGTGTGGGAACGATCTTACCGTTCATCAGAGCGTCAAAATCCAGCAAATAGCCGTGCCCCCGGAGAAAATGCGCATCAGAGAATAGGGGGCTGCACTGTGTCTGTGTCAGACGCTTACCGGCAGTGCCATAAATGTCCTCTCCCGGATAAAGCGGTTCTGCCAATAGATAACGTTCCGGTACTGACTGACGGTAAGGAAAGCCGCTGTAGTCGTGCTCTTCCAGATAACTATAATACCCAATGTACCAGTCCAAATCATCTAAAAGGCCCTTGATCCGCTCCGATTCAACCTGCAGGATATGTCGCCGGCTTTGTAAAAAAGCCTTGAACTTGTTTGTGTTGTTGGAAGACAGGGCCTCCCGGATCTCTTCCAGGCTGAAGCCAAACTGCTGGAGGTATTTCACCCGGCTGATATAGCTGATTTGGTCATAGCTGTAATAGCGGTATCCAGTTTTCTGATCAGTGCAGTCCGGAACGACTACCCCGCTCTTGTCATAAAACCGCAGAGTCTGCGGCGAAATGTTTAGAAGAGCAGCTACCTCGCCGATGGTATAGCGGTGTCTTCCGTCCTTCATACAGCACACCTCCCGCTGAAATATCAATCTCAAAACTGCCATCTGAGAATTATTATAGGAGTGTTGAAAAAGAATGTCTATAAGAAAACCTTCTATCAGACTATAAGGTTTTGGCACAATAAAAGCACAGATACAACAAAGGCTAGGGATAAAAATTGGAGAATCTGTGCAGAAGGCCATCTTGACTTTCGAGCGTTCTGTAATGTTAAAGTAAAATCGTTAAGAGTTAGGCCAAACTCACGATCCTATATGAGAAAAAGGAGAGCACGCCATGAAAGAGAAAAAGCAGATACGGGCCCCGCATGTATTTGTTCTGATCCTGATCATGATCGTCTGTGCCACAGTTCTGACGTATGTCCTGCCGGCAGGAACCTATAACCGGTATGTGGACGAGGCGACCGACACCACGCTGGTGGAGGACGGCTCCTACCAGCAGATCGAGCAGACGCCTGTCAGCATTTTCGGAATGCTGCAGGCCATCCCGGACGGGCTGATCGACGCCGCCAGCATCGTATCCATGGTGCTGGTGTACGGCGGTGCGTTCGGCATCATCAACACCACCCGGGTCATTGAATACGGCATCGCAAGCTCCATTGAAAAAATGAGGCGTTTTTCGGCGCTGATCATCCCGGTCATCATGATTCTGTTCTCTCTGATGGGCTCGATGCTGGGTGTGTCGGAGAGCTGCTATGCATTCATCCCGCTGTGTATCATGCTGGCAAAGGCCATGGGCTATGACGCGATCGTGGGCTTTGCCATGGTCATGCTGGCCAATATGATGGGCTTCACCGCCGGTCCCATGAATATGTACACCACCGGCATTGCCCAGCAGATCGCCGAGCTGCCTCTATTCTCCGGTATCGGCGTTCGGCTTCTCGTCTACGTGGTACTGATGGCCCTTGCCATCGGCTATGTCCTCTGGTACGGAGCCAGGATCAAAAAGGATCCCACCCGCAGTCTGTTGTACAATGTGGCGGTTGCGGAGGAAGAGAGCATCGAGAGTAAGTACAGCGCAGCCGGATTCACGGCCCGCAAGAAGCTCACCATGGCCGTCCTGCTGCTGGGCTTCTGCGGCCTGATCTTCGGCATTGTAGGCCTCGGCTGGTGGGAGGGCAGCACCATCGGCGGTTATCTGCTGGGAATGTCCATCGTTGTGGCTGCCGTGGACGGCAAGAAGCCCAACGAGATGGCACAGGGCTTTACCGACGGCGCCAAGGGGGTCCTGATGGGGGCTCTGATGGTGGGCTTTGCCCGGGCAATCATCCTGATCCTCACAGAGGGCAACGTCATCGACACCGTACTGTATTACGCCTCTCTGCTGATTAACAAGACCAGCTCCAGCGTGGCCGCCGCGGTGATCTACGTGTTCACCTTTTTCTTCAATTTCCTGGTCCCCTCCGGCAGCGGCAAGGCGGCAATTGTGATGCCCCTGCTGGTTCCCATGGCGGATATGGCGGACATCACCCGGCAGACGGCTGTCCTGGCTTACCAGCTGGGCGATGGCCCCACAAATCTGTTCTGGCCGACGGCTGCCATGGCAGCGTTGGCTATGGGCAACGTGCCCTACAGCAAGTGGTTCAAGTGGTATCTGCCCCTGACCCTTGTGATTTTCGTGGTATCCATCATCATTGTCGTCATCTGTGCCCAGGTGGGCTACGGCCCGTTCTGAGGCAGGAAAGGAGCAGCCATGAATTGTCAGGAGATCAAGCGGCTGGCCGAGGAAAACTTCGATTTCGCGGTTCAGACCCGCAGAAGATTCCACGCGCATCCGGAACTGAGCAACCAGGAGCATGAGACCACCCAATACATCATCGATCAGCTGGAGCAGCTGGGCATCCCCTATATCAGGCCGGCGGAGACCGGCGTGATCGCGGTGATCCGGGGAAAACAGCCGGGAAAGGTCTTGGGAATCCGGGCAGATATCGACGCCCTCCCCATTCAGGAACGGAACGACGTGCCCTACCGCTCTCAGAATGACGGCGTCATGCACGCCTGCGGCCATGACGCCCACGCGGCGGAGCTGCTGGCCACGGCGAAGATACTCTGGGAGCTCCGCAGCCAGTTCCGCGGAACGGTCAAGCCGATCTTCCAGCCTGCGGAGGAGTACTTCCCCAGCGGCGCGCTGGCCATGATGGCCGGCGGGGATCTGGATGACTGCGGCGCCATCATCGGCACACACATTCTCACCAATCTGCCGGTCGGAAAGATCTGCGTGGAGGCCGGAGGGAAAATGGCGGCGTCCGCCAGCGTGAACATCCGAGTCAAGGGAAAAGGCGGCCACGGCGGTATGCCGTATCAGGCTGTGGATGCCATTGTGGCGGCAGCGGCCATCATCATGAATCTGCAGCCGCTGGTTAGCCGGGAGTTGAATTTCAATGATCCCGCAGTGGTCACCATTGGCACACTGGAAGCGGGGACAGGGAAGAACATCATCGCGGAAGAGGCGTACATGACCGGAACGCTCCGGTACTTCAACAACGATCTGATCGGCCAGTTGGAGACGTCGATCCGACGGATCGCGGAGAATACCGCCGCAGCGTATCGGGCCCAGGCGGAGGTGGAGATCGTACCGGGCCTGCCGGCTGTGGTGAATGACGCAGAGCTGTCCCGGATGTCGGAGGCTGTGGCAGCGGAACTGTTCGGCGCGGATGCGCTGATCCGCACGGAGCGCAATGCGGGATGTGACGACTTCGCCTATTACGCGCAGAAGGCGCCGATCCTCTACGCGCAGATCGGTGCCGGAAACCCGGAAAAGATCCCGCTCTATCCCCACCACAACCCACGGTTTGATCTTGACGAGGACTGCATGAAACAGGCGGCGGAGTATTTCACCGGCTTTGCCCTGACGTTTTTGAACAGTTGAGAAAGGAGTTTTCCAGAGTATGCCTGACTATTCTTATACGACGGAGGCGCTGTACCGCGGCGAAAAAGTCTGCGGCATGGACCTCAAGCCGGAGACAATCCCCTGCTTTATGACCACTGCCTTCACCATGCGCGGATTCAAGGAAGTCCAGGAAACCTATGCTACCAAGGGCTACACCTATGTGCGCACCCGAAATCCCAACCGCACAGCCTTGGGCGAGGTGATCTCCTGCCTGGAAGGCGGCGAGGAGTCCCTGATCTTCTCCTCCGGCATGGGTGCCATCACCAGCACCCTGATGACCCTTCTGGAGCACGGCGACCATGTGATCTGTAACTCCAATATTTACGGCGAGACCTTTGAGGTCATGACAAAGGTGTTGAGCAAGTGCGGCGTTGAGGTCAGCTTTGTGAACTTCCAAAACAACGAGGACATAGCGAAAGCCATTCGACCGGAAACCAAGCTCATCTATACCGAGGTACTCTCCAACCCCACCCTGACACTGGTGGACCTGAGAGCAGTAGCGGATCTGGCTCATCAGAACGGAGCACTGCTGATGGTGGACAACACCTTCACAACGCCCATCGCCATCCGGCCCATCACATTCGGAGCCGACATCGTCATCAACAGTCTGACGAAGTTCCTAAACGGCCACAGCGATGCCATCGGAGGGTCCATCACGACCACATCCGCCCTGTGCGACAAGATCCAGCCCATGGCCATGCTGCTGGGCACGCCGGGGGACCCCTTTAGTTCCTGGCTGATCCAGCGGGGCGTCAATACAGCGTCCGTCCGTATGCCGCAGGCCATGCACACTGCAGAAAAGCTGGCGAAAGTGCTGGCGGCCCACAAACACGTCTCCCGCGTCAATCATCCCAGCCTGCCTGATTATCCCCAGAAGGAATTGGCGGACCAGATGTTCGGCAAAAACGGCTACTGCGCCATGCTGAGCTT
>CASEPH010000307.1 GCA_949289625.1 uncultured Clostridia bacterium
TTATATCATACCGACAAAGCGGTAAAAGATTTTAATATCTTGATGGCGCTGACCATCTATGACGGAGCGTTCCCCAATCTCAATGTGGTCAATCAGTTCCTCAACGATTTCCCGGTCAAGCTCCTGCAAATCCAGATAGCGGCGGATGGTGTCTGCCCATTGATGGATGTTTTCCACTTCCCGCTGGACTTTCCGTTCCTCTGCCAGAAGTGTGTCCAGGCGGTCAGCCTTTTGGATGCGCTCCTGTTCGCTTTTCTGGATCAGGACAGAGAAGGTATCGACATGGATGGTACCGCTGACCTTATCCTCATAGAGTTTGGCGGCCATGTGTTCCAGCTCTCCGATGCGCCGCCGCAGTCGGCTGATTTCCAGTTTGGAATCTTCCTGCTTGGCCGCGCTTTCGGATAGCAGCTGCCGCTTTAGCTTGTCCAATACGGCAGCTTCATCCTGCTTTACCATCTCGCTATGCGCTTTGATTTCATTCAACACCAGTGTTGTAAGCGAGATTTCATAAATCCGATGCCAGGAACAGGTGCTGTGTCCGGTGGTGGTAAAGCGGGAGCAGATATAGGAAACATACCGCTTGGATATCCCGTTTTTTCTGCGCTGGGTCTCGCGGGTGGCTACCAGGGGATGTCCACAGTCGGCACAGACCAGCTTGCCAGTGAACAGGGCGGGCAGAGGGGCAGCATGGTTTACCACCTGCTGTTTGACTGCCCGGTTCTTTTCCTGAACAGCTTCCCACAGCTCCCGTTCAATGATCGCTTCGTGGGCATTTTCATGGCAAATCCACTCGGTTTCTGGCTTCTGTATCATGGTCTTATCCTTATAGGAACGGGAGCCGGTGCGGTTCTGTGTGACTATGCCGAGATAAACGGTGTCATTCAAAATGTTTTTCACCGTGGCATAAGCCCAAAGTTTGGAGTATTTGCAGCTGCCTTTTTTCCCGTAGTGCAGCTCCCAATACCATCGGGGGGAGAGAATTCCTTTCTCATTTAGTGCCGCTGCAATCTTGCCATAGGCCATACCAGAGTAGCGCATCCGGTAGATTTCCCGCACCACGGCGGCAGCTTCTTCATCCACCACCAGCCGGTGTTTATCCTCGTCGCTCTTGCGATATCCGTAAGGAGCGTAGGCGGTCAGGTATTGGCCGCTTTTCTTTTTGGCATACAGCACCGATTTGATTTTCCCTGACAGGTCCTTTAGGTGGTAGTCATTCATCAAACTGCGGAAGTGCAGCATATCGGTGTTATCGCCCTCGCTGTCCAAGCAGTCCAGCACAGACACGAACCGGCAGCCAAGGGACGGAAAAATCACATCCGTATAGCGGCCTACCTCTACAAAGTCACGCCCCAGGCGGGACAGGTCTTTGACCAGAATCAGGTTAATCAGGCCGTGACGGGCATCCTCCAGCATTTCCAAAAATCCGGGCCGTTGGAAATTCCCGCCACTGTACCCATCGTCCCGATAGGTCTTGACCTCAATCCAGCCGTTCAGCATGACGAATCTGGAGAGGATTTCGTACTGGTTTTCAATGCTGGCGGATTCATCACCGGGGATATCGTTTTTTGCCTTTGCGGAATTGGAGGCATCATCCACGCTCAGGCGGCAATAGATACCGACATTATATTGCTTCTTCAAGTGGCTGCCTCCTTTCTTCCGGTTCCAGCGCCGCGTCCACATTGCCCACATAGCGGTAGTAAACACGGAGGTCACAAATCCGCTGGCCATTGATTTTTTTGGTTTCCCCAACCTCAATGCGGTCCACCAGTTCAAAGAGAATGGATTCATCCAGCTCGGTAATTTCCGTGTACCGGAGGATCATGGTCAGCCAGCGATTGGCGTCGCTTCGGTTTTCCAGATAGCTTTTGACCTTGTGCTCCAGCTCCGGGATGGCTTCGGACTTTTCTGCCCGTTCCGCTTCGTACTTGCGCATTAAGGTCTGAAAAACCGTCTGTGGGATGGTCCCGGCGCATTTATCCTCATAGAGATTCTGCATCAGCCGCTCCAGTTCGGAAAGCCGTGCCGTATATGTTTTCAGTTCCTGCTCACAGGAGGAAAGGCGGCTTTTGGCTTCCTTATCCTTTAAGCGGATAATCTGCTGGACCAGCTGCTCCGGGTCATATTCTGCAAAACGGGCCTTTTCCCGGATATCCTCCAACACCAGCTGGGTCAGCACATTTTCATAGATGGTATGGACGGTACAGGCCCCTTTGCCGCTGCGGGAGTAGTTCCCACAAATAAAGGAACTATACCGCCCTGGCGTGCCATCCTTATAGGTGAATTTCTCCACCTGATTTCTCATTTTGAATCCGCAGTCCGCGCAGTACACAAGGCCGGTGAAAATACTCTTGCAGCCGTCAGTCGTAGGAGATTTTCGCACTTTCTTTTTGTCAATGCTGACCACGGTATCCCACAGCTCCTGCGAGATAATGGGTTCGTGGGTTCCATCTACACGAATCCATTCTTCTTCTGGTTTGCCAATGAGCTTGCGGGATTTATACGACATGGTTCCGGTTTTTCCCTGAACCATGTTGCCGATATAAACCTCATTACGAATGATACGTTTGATGGTCTGCTCGGCCCATTTGTGATTGACCTGGCGCGGATCACTCTGTCCCTTGCGCTGATAGTACAGCACACCGGGGGATGGGATGCCATCCTCATTCAAGACGACGGCTATGGCATGAAAGCCAGCTCCGGCTGCCCGCATCTCGAAGATACGGCGCACAATCGGGGCAGTTTCCTCGTCAATCACCAGATGGTGTTTATCTGCCGGATCGCGCCGGTAGCCGTAGGCGGGATAGGTTCCCATGAATTTCCCGTTTTCGGCACAGGCTTTTTTGACCGCTTTAACCTTCTTGCTGGTGTCGCGGCTATAAAATTCGTTAAATAAATTCAAAAAGCACATGACATCGGTGCTGCCATTGGTGCTTTCTGTGTCAATGCCGTTGTTCAGAGCGATAAACCGACAGCCCAGGGACGGGAACAGATAGTCTGTATATTGTCCAAACTCAATGTAGTTGCGGCCAAAACGGGACAGGTCTTTGACCAGGATCACATTGATCCGCTTGGCCTTGGCATCCTCAATGAGCCGCTTGACCCCAGGACGGTCAAAATTCGTACCAGAGTACCCATCATCAATATAGGTGTCGATTTCATTCCAACCCCGCTGTCTCACATAGTTCTGGAGCAGCAGCTTTTGGTTCTCGATACTGACGGATTCCCCGTCGCGTTCATCATCGTTGCTCAAACGGCAGTAGATACCGACGTTGTATGTTTTTTCAATCATCTTTGTTTTCCCTCCGACGATCCAGATTCCATACCTCGTGCGGCGTGATGGCTCCACAGGGAGTATCCCTGCAAGACTATCGTAGCGGAGAATCCATCGCCGCGCAAGGATGCGGCAATGCCGAGAGGGTGATGTGTGCTTATGTAGCGGTATGCGTGGAGCAGCTGGCAGGTACAGAAGTTTCCGACATAGCGCGCCGGATAGCTAGTTGCTCCAAAGTCTTTCCCAGGTCCTTTTCACCAGAAAAAAAGCTGGTCACACGGTAAACGGTTTTTCCAATCTTGACCTCTTTGTAGGAAGTCGTTGGGGTATTCAGTTGCTCCATACTGACGCACCTCCAGTCAAAAACTGTATTTTCCATAAGGTATGAATGAACTGGTTGTCCTAATTCCTATAAAAAAGCAGCCGTACCGATACTGTTAAGGGTATATACAAACCTGTTGGTCGGTACGGCTGCTATATTGGAGTTTGAGTTGTATTCGTCATATTTGCCCTGCACCCCTGACGATGGGGACATTATCTATATCCTGGTCTCTGTTGGCACAGATGTCATAACTCCACAGCGTCGTTTTGCCTGTGTTGCCCAGGTTATTCGTGCGCCGCAGGGTTCCCCCCAAGTCTTTAGGAGGCCGTGAGGAAGTATCATTATTCCCCCATGCAGTCACCGCGTCCCGAAATGCCACTTTCGGGTTTCAGGCTGGCGTTGATCGCTCAAAACAGTCCTGTTCATCACCTCCTGGGGCTGTCCATCTTCGCGGCGCGCCTGATTCGCTCGTACATGGGTTATGTACCGATAATGCCGTCTATTCAGTTGTCAAGCTACACGAGGGAGATAGACCCTCTCACTTATTTCCCCGTTGGGAGGGCG
>CASEPH010000308.1 GCA_949289625.1 uncultured Clostridia bacterium
CGGCCTGATTCTCGGTACACCGGGTTCCGGCAAGTCCTTCAGCGCCAAGCGTGAGATCGCCAACTGTTTTCTGCTCACAACCGATGATGTCATCATTTGTGACCCGGAGGCAGAGTACGCACCCCTGGTGGAACGCCTGCACGGGCAGGTCATCAAGATTTCGCCCACTTCCACCAACTATATCAACCCCATGGACCTGAACCTGGACTACTCGGACGATGAAAGCCCGCTGTCCCTCAAGTCCGACTTCATTCTGTCCCTGTGCGAGTTGATCGTGGGCGGCAAAGAGGGCTTGCAGCCGGTCCAGAAAACCATCATTGACCGCTGTGTACGGCTGGTTTATCAGACCTATCTCAATGACCCCCGCCCGGAGAATATGCCCATTCTGGAGGACCTTTACAACCTGCTGCGGGCGCAAGAGGAAAAGGAAGCACAGTACATCGCCACGGCGCTGGAAATCTATGTGACCGGCTCCCTCAATGTGTTCAACCATCAGAGCAATGTGGACATCAACAACCGCATTGTCTGCTACGACATCAAGGAGCTGGGCAAGCAGCTGAAGAAAATCGGTATGCTGGTGGTCCAGGACCAGGTGTGGAACCGTGTCACCATCAACCGTGCCGCCCACAAGTCCACCCGCTACTACATCGACGAGATGCACCTGTTGCTGAAAGAGGAACAGACTGCCGCTTATACCGTCGAGATCTGGAAGCGGTTCCGAAAATGGGGCGGTATTCCCACCGGTATCACGCAGAATGTCAAAGATCTTTTGAGCAGCCGCGAGGTGGAGAACATCTTTGAGAACTCCGACTTCGTGTATATGCTCAACCAGGCGGGCGGAGACCGACAGATTCTTGCCAAACAGCTGGGTATTTCCACGCACCAGCTCAGCTATGTGACCCATTCCAGCGAGGGTGAGGGTTTGCTGTTCTATGGCTCCACCATTCTGCCCTTTGTGGATCACTTCCCTAAAAATACCGAGCTGTACCGCATCATGACAACCAAGCCACAGGAAATGACTCCCCAAATGAAGGAGGAATAAGAGCAGACAAGGAACTGGGGGCGGCAATATGGCCCGCGCCTTTCCACAGGACTATATCAACCATATTTTTCAGGGAGATTGCCTGAACCTGATGAAAGAAATTCCAGATGAAGCGGTTTCCCTGATCTTGACCGACCCGCCTTATGGTATCCGCTATCAAAATCAGTTTTCGGTTTCTCCCCACCCTATTTTGGAGGGGGATGCCGGGATTGATTATAAGCAGTTCGCCAAAGAAAGCTACCGCATTTTAGCGATGCACAGTCACGCCTATTTTTTCACCCGCTTTGATTGCTACCCGTACCACTTTGAATGTCTGAAAGCCGCAGGTTTCTCCATCAAGAACTGTCTGGTTATTGAAAAAGGAAATTTAGGCGGTATTGGCGATTTGAAAGGCAGCTTTTCCAACAATGCGGAATGGATCATCTTCTGCCAGAAAGGGCGGCGGCCATTCAACGCCACTACGTTGTTGGAAAACCGCAAAAAGGAAGGCACACTCTTTCAAAAGGAGCGGATTCCCAGCAAGAAATACAAGACCCGTTTTCCGGCCTGCTGGTTTGGGCCGGAGTACCCAAAATCCACCTATAATGCCACATGGCAAAGAAAGCATCAGATTTACCACCCCACAATTAAGAACGTGGATTGCCTGAGCTGGCTGATTCAGATTTCCAGTAATCCCGGAGATGTGGTTTTTGACGGTTTTTCCGGCACCGCAAGTACGGCGGTGGCTGCTTTGACAACCGGGAGGCGCTTTCTCGGTGCGGAAATCTCGCTGGACTACTGGCAGATCGGGCAAAAACGATTGAATCAATATAAGGAGGATGAATGACTATGAAGCGCAACGATCCCGGAGTAAACCCTATGATGTTTTTTGACGATGCTCTGGAAAACGAGCGTACCCATCTGTTTACTGAGCTGGCCGCTGCTGTGAGCGAGAGCCGCACAGCGGCGGATCAGGCTGCGAAGCTGAGCGAGGACGGAAAGGCGGGGCTGGCCCGCCTGACAGAAATCTGGTGTGCCATGAACCACGTTTGGGGCAGCGTTGTTTTTGAGGGTAGCCCTGCCAGGATGCTGGCCAGTGTGGTGGCGCAGATCTACGCCCACCTGCTCCAGCACCCCTCCCGTGACCCTGTCGGACTGGCCCTCTATGTGGAGCTGCGCTACATGGCAGTCTCCCTCATGCTGGGGGAATGGTATGAATAAGGAGCCGCGCCTGCGCTTTACCGACGAGGAACGCTCTGACCCGGCGCTGGAAAAGCCCATCCGTAAGGTGGACAAGGCCACCGCCAAAGCGGATAAGGCGCAAGCCAAAATCCCGAAAAAGCAGGTTCGGCAAAAGACGGTGGACCCGGAGACCGGCAAAGTGACCACCAAGCTGGTGCTGGAGGACAAGAAAAAGCCCCCCTCCAAGCTCTCCCATGCGGTGCGGGATACTCCCGCCAATGCCGTCCTGGGGAAAGTTCACAAGGAAATCCGGGAGACCGAACAGGACAATGTGGGCGTGGAGAGCGCCCACAAGTCCGAGGAGGCTGCTGAGACCGGCGCACGGTTGGTTCGGGAGGGCTACCGCAGCCACAAGCTGAAGCCCTACCGCAAGGCAGCCCAGGCCGAGCAAAAGCTGGAAAAGGCCAATGTGAACGCCCTGTATCAAAAGTCCCTGCGGGAAAATCCCCAGCTTGCCAGCAATCCCATCTCCCGTTGGCAGCAAAAGCAGAACATCAAAAAGGAATATGCCGCCGCCAAGCGTGCAGGCCAGACCGCTGGTAATACTGCCGGCACCGCCCAAAAGACCAGAAAGGCAACTAAGACAGTCAAGGAAAAGGCCCAGCAAGCAGGCGCATTTGTCATGCGGCACAAAAAGGGCTTTTTGGTTGCGGGCGCGATTTTCCTGATGGTCTGTATGCTGCTCAACACCATATCCTCTTGCTCCATGATGGCGCAGAGCATCGGTTCCGTGGTATCCGGTTCTACTTACCCATCCAATGACCCGGAGCTGGTAGCGGTGGAAGCCGACTACGCCGCTAAAGAAGCGGCGCTGCAAGCCGAGATCGACAACATTGAAAGCAGCCACCCAGGATATGACGAGTATCAATATGACCTGGATATGATTGGGCATGACCCCCATGAGCTGGCGGCGTTTCTCTCCGCTGTTTTGCAGGGATATACTCAGCAGAGCGCCCAGGGCGAATTGGAGCGTGTGTTTTCCGCCCAATACACCTTGACGCTGACCGAGGAAGTCCAAATCCGCACCTACACGGATGAAGATGGGGATGAACACGAATACGAGTACCGGATTCTCCATGTCACGCTGGAGAACACCCCCATTTCCTCCCTGGCGTCGGAACTGCTTACAGAGGACCAGTTGGACATCTATCAGGTGTACCGGGCCACGCTGGGTAACAAACCGCTGATTTTCGGCGGCGGCTCCCCGGATATGAGCAATTCCGAGGACTTGACAGGTGTGGAGTTTGTGAACGGCACCCGCCCCGGCAACCCGGAGCTGGTAGAACTGGCCAAGCAACAGGTTGGCAACGTGGGCGGCTATCCCTACTGGAGCTGGTATGGCTTCAACTCCCGTGTGGAATGGTGCGCCTGCTTCGTGTCCTGGTGCTACAACCAGGCCGGAAAAAGTGAGCCGCGTTTTGCAGGCTGCCAGTCGCAGGGTGTTCCATGGTTTCAATCGCGGGGGCAATGGGGCGCACGGGGGTATGAAAATATCGCCCCCGGCGACGCTATCTTCTTTGATTGGGACCTGGACGGCAGCGCCGACCATGTGGGCCTTGTGATCGGCACAGACGGCAGCCGGGTCTACACCGTGGAGGGAAATTCCGGCGACGCCTGTAAAATCAAGAGCTATGATTTGAACTACCAGTGTATCAAGGGCTATGGCTTGATGAACTGGTAACATTTTATGGAGGTACACACTGAATATCGTATCCTTTGGGGGCGGCACGAATAGTGCCGCCCTTTTGATTGGGCTTCATCAGCATGGAATTCCTATTGACCTTATCACCTTTGCGGATACCGGGGCGGAGCACCCTCATACCTATCAATTTATCGAAACCATGAACCAGTGGTTGTGTGAACATGAAATGCCACCCATCACGGTGGTGGAAAATGTGGACCGCAAGGGCAACCGTCTGACCCTGGAAACCGAATGTCTGCGTTCCGGCACGCTGCCCTCGATTGCCTATGGATATAAACGATGTTCCCAAAAGCACAAAATCGGACCACAGGAGAAATTCTGTAACCACCATCCACAATGCCGCGCGATATGGCAGGCTGGCGAACGGGTTACGCGGTTCATCGGCTATGATGCTGGGGAGCGGAAACGGTATGAGCATTCCAAAAAGTATAATGAGACAGATAAGAAATATAAAAACCGCTATCCGCTAATTGAGGATTGGCATTGGACGCGGGACGATTGTATCCAGGCGATTCAAGAGGCAGGTCTGCCTTTGCCCGGTAAATCGTCCTGTTTTTTCTGTCCCAGCATGAAACGGGATGAAGTGGAAGCCCTGAAACGGCAGCACCCGGACCTTTACCTGCGGGCGCTTGCTATTGAAGAAAATGCAATGCCCCATCTTAAAACCGTTAAGGGATTGGGGCGCAACTACGCTTGGAAAGAGCGATATGGAAAGGGGTAATCAATATGGCTAAGAACAAAATCCAGCGCATCGACCAGGAGATTTCCAAGGTCCGCGAGAAGATCGCGGAGTACCAGGACAAGCTGAAAACCCTGGAAGCGCAGAAAACCGAAGCGGAGAACCTGGAGATCGTCCAGATGGTGCGCGCCCTGCGGCTGACCCCGGAGCAGCTGAGCACCATGCTCTCCGGCGGCACGGTTCCCGGCATGGCCGATGCCTCTGCTGACTACACCGAACAGGAGGAGATCAGCCATGAGGAATAAGAGAATGTTCAAGACCTTTTCCGTCCTCTGCGCCGCCCTGGTGCTGATGAGCGGTTTTTCTGTCACCGCTTTTGCCCAGGGAACGGATCAGCCCCCGGCGGAGGACGCTACCAATGACGGCAATGTGGTGGTGGAGGAAACCGAGGACAGTCCGGCCCTGACCCCGGAGGGCAACGCCGCCCTGGTGGATGATTTCGGCGGCAACAAGCAGCTCATCACCGTCACCACCAAGGCGGGCAACTACTTCTACATCCTCATTGACCGGGCCAACGAGGATAAGGAAACTGCCGTCCACTTCTTAAACCAGGTGGACGAGGCCGACCTGATGGCGCTGATGGAGGACGAACAGACCACCCAAGAACAGCCCGCCACCTGTACCTGTACAGAGAAATGTGCAGTTGGCGCAATCAATACCGCCTGCCCGGTATGTTCTGTTGATATGAGCAGCTGCACAGGCAAGGAGCCGGAACCGGAGGTCCCAGAGGAAACCCCGGAGCCGGAGGAACCGGCAACAAAAGCCACTGGACCCAATCCGGTGATGCTTTTGGCGGTGCTGGCCTTGCTGGGCGGCGGCGGTGCCTTTGCCTACTTCAAATTCATCAAGAATAAGCCCAAGACCAAGGGCAGCGATGATTTGGACGAGTATGACTATGGCGAGGACGAGGACCCCTGGGAGACGGAGGAATCCGACGAGCCGGACGTTGACGGGAGTGGCGATGAGGAAAGCGAGGAGAAATTGGAATGACCCGCTTTACCGACAGCCCTTATGAACGCATGATGACACGCAGGCCGGAGGGCGGGAAGGAAACTTCCCGCCCTTCCTCTCTGCCCCCAAGCCACCCCTGCTATGGCTGTGGGAACTATGGACAACCCTGTGTGGGATTCTGCCACCGGCAGCTGACCGCATGGCTGCGGGAAAGGAGGAACAAAAACCATGAAACTGGTGATCGCTGAAAAACCGTCCGTTGCCCAAAGTTTGGCCGCTGTGATTGGGGCCGCCACCCGCAAGGACGGTTATCTGGAGGGAAACGGCTGGTATGTCAGCTGGTGCCTGGGCCACCTGGCTGGGCTGGCTGACGCTGACACCTATAACCCGGACTACGCCAAGTGGCACTATGACAATCTGCCCATCCTGCTGGAACACTGGCGCTTTACCATCACCAAGGGCAAACGGGAGCAGTTCGATGTCCTGCGTACCCTTCTGCGTCAGGAGGATGTAACCGAGGTAATCAATGCCTGCGACGCTGGGCGGGAGGGTGAGTTGATTTTCCGCACAGTGTACTGCATGGCAGGCTGTACCAAACCCATGAAGCGGCTCTGGATTTCCTCAATGGATGATTCCGCCATTCGGGAGGGCTTTGCAAACCTGCGCCCCGGTGCGGACTATGACGGGCTGCATCAGGCGGCCCTCTGCCGTGCCAAGGCGGACTGGCTGGTGGGGATCAATGCCACCCGGCTGTTTTCAGTGTTGTACCACCGGACCCTCAACATCGGGCGCGTCATGTCCCCGACGCTGGCCCTCATTGTCCAGCGGGAGGCCGAGATCGACACCTTCAAGCCGGTGCCGTTTTACACGGTCACGCTGGAACTGCCCGGTTTCACCGTTTCCGGGGAGCGCATGGCGGACGAGGCCGCCGCCCAGCAGCTGAAAACTGCTTGTCAGGGTGCGACTGCCATAGTGAAAAAGGTGGAGCGCAAGGACAAATCCGAGAAGCCGCCCTCCCTTTATGACCTGACTACCCTCCAACGGGACGCCAACCGGCTGTTGGGATACACCGCCCAGCAGACCTTGGACTACCTGCAAAACCTGTATGAAAAGAAGCTCTGCACCTATCCCCGGACGGACAGCCGCTATCTGACTTCGGATATGGCGGCGAGTCTGTCGGAGTTGGTCCAGCTCACCGCTGGGGAGCTGCCCGTTGCCGCTGGTATGGAGATCTCCTGCGATGCGGCCCAGGTCATCAACGACAAGAAAGTGACTGACCACCATGCGGTGATCCCTACTCGCAACATCCAGGGCTCGGACCTGTCCGGCCTGCCAGTAGGCGAAAAGGCGGTGCTGGAGCTGGTGGCCCTGCGGCTGCTGTGCGCTGTGGCCCAGCCCTATACCTTTGTGGAAACCGCCGTTGTTGTGGAGTGCGCTGGTACGGAGTTTACCGCCAAGGGCCGCACAGTGAAAAATCACGGCTGGCGGGCGCTGGACGCTGCCTACCGTGCTGGGCTGAAAAATGCGGAGTCGGACAAGGAAATCGAGGACAAGGCTCTTCCGGAGCTGTCTGAAGGTCAGACGCTGCCCCTTTCTGGTGCTGCCGTCAAGGAGGGCAAAACCACCCCGCCCAAGCACTTCACCGAGGATACGCTGCTTTCCGCGATGGAGACTGCCGGAAAGGACGATATGCCGGACAATGCCGAGCGCAAGGGCCTGGGAACCCCGGCCACCCGCGCCGGTATCCTAGAAAAACTGGTGGCCACCGGCTTCCTGGAACGGAAAAAGAGCAAGAAAACCGTACAGCTCATGCCCTCCCATGATGCGGTATCCCTTATCACCGTCCTGCCGGAGCAGCTGCAATCACCCTTGCTGACTGCCGAGTGGGAGTTCCGGCTGGGCGAGATCGAGCGCGGCGAGCTGGCCCCAGAGGACTTCATGGCCGGGATCAGCGCCATGCTCCAGGAGCTGGTGAGGACCTATCAGGTCATCAAGGGAACCGAGTATCTGTTCACGCCGCCCCGCGAAGTGGTGGGCAAATGCCCCCGCTGCGGCGGCGATGTGGCGGA
>CASEPH010000309.1 GCA_949289625.1 uncultured Clostridia bacterium
CAGGGTTATTCCACTCCAACGCCAAAATTGCGGCTGCACCACCAAAAATCAGAATTGTGGTGATTACGGCAACCAACTTGGTATGAACCGCCAGCCTTTTCCAGCGGAATTTATGGATCACCAGGTCGTTCCAGACGAAAAAACCTAGTCCGCCAATGATAATCAGCAGCATAATGGTCACATTCACCGTCACATCGTCGGCAAACAATACCAGGCTGGAACCGGGCTGAAAGACGCCCATAAGGTCAAATCCTGCATTGCAATAGGCTGATATGGAGTGAAAAATACCAAACCAGAGTGCCTGTAACGGCGAAAGCCAATGGAGGAACCGCAGAAACAGCACCAGCGCGCCAATCCCTTCCACCAGAAAGGTACCCATCAGCACCAACCGGACCAATCGAATAATGCCATCGACCTCATTGAGAGCCATGGCCTGCTGAAGGATCAGTCGTTCCCGCAGGCCAATACGCCGCCGCAGCATAAAGTAAAAGACGGAAACAAAGGTCATATACCCCAATCCGCCGACCTGGATGAGCAGCAGCAGTACCACCTGACCAAAGGGCGACCATTGACTATAGGTGTCCACCACGGAAAGCCCCGTCACACAGGTACAGGATGTGGCGGTAAACAGGGCAGTTACAAACCCACAGCTTCTTCCGTCCACAGAGGCCACCGGCAAACACAGCATTGCCGTTCCAATCAAAATCGTCATCAGAAAAAATAGCAGCAGCACGCGGGTGGCGTGGTCTGATTTTTTCCGAAGGCGCTGCCGCAATACAAGCCGGCGCAGCAAATCCTTCAAAGTTTCCACTCCTTTCCTGGAGGGCAGATGTAGAAAAGTGGGTGCTGCAAACCGGTTTCATTCACAGCACCCCGTCATACCGAAAGGGGATTCCAATCTCAGCCGGCTTCCACCAGGGCCTGAGCCATGGCAACAGCGTTCTCCATGGCATTCCGTGCCTCGGAGCCTCCGCCATGATCCATAAAGGACAGATAGATATTTTCCAGACCGCAGTCCTTCAGCGTCTGATTATCTACCAAACTGGTGCGGACCTCATTATTCGGGTCCGGCTCCAGTCCATAATGCTCTACAGGATCCGTAAAATATTCCAGCTTGGGATTGGTATATGCATCGGAAATATTCTCACTCATAAGATACAGTGCTACATCTTCCTGGGTCATGTACAAATACATACGCTCCTGATTCTGCCGCCCCAGCTCCGTATCTCCCACAAACAGGATGGCATAGTAGATGTTGACCTGACCGTTGCCGTCCAGATCCTCCACCACGGGCTTGAGCACCTCGTCCAGTGCTGCCAGTTCCTCCTCATCCACGAAATAGTCCGTGGCAATGACCACCGTAGTATCATAGCGGGTCTGACGCAGGGAATCCACCGTGATAAACACCACGATCCCCAGAATCACAATTCCCACCAGCAGCGGCCATCTATAGTGGAACCAAAACACATTGACAAACCAGTGCTTGAATCCGCCGTTTTCCTGAATGCTGTTTCTCAGTTTACCTTTACTCATAGCACAACCCTTAATCCAAAGGCTTCATGGTCGGGAAGAGGATCACGTCCCGGATGCTGCTGCTCCCCGTCAGGAGCATGACACACCGGTCCACACCGATACCCAGACCGCCTGTAGGCGGCATTCCGTAGGACAGCGCAGTGATGAAATCCTCATCCATCATGCCGGCTTCCTCATCGCCGCCCTCCCGGAGTTCCACCTGCTTGCGGAACCGCTGCTCCTGATCAATGGGATCGTTAAGCTCGGAGAAAGCGTTGCCCATCTCACTGTGGCAGATGAAGAGTTCAAATCGCTCCGTGAGTCTGGGATCCTTGGAACTGCGCTTGGCCAGGGGAGACACGTCCACAGGATGCATGGTGATAAAGGTGGGCTGGATCAGCTTTTCCTCCACCTTCTGGTCGAAGCATTCATAGAGAGCGTTGCCCCAGGTCTGTTCCTTTCCCTCGGGAATCTCCACCCCCACCGACTTGGCAGCAGCCACCGCCTCTTCATCCGTGGAAATGGTCATGAAGTCCACACCCAGATACTGCTGGACTGCCTCTGCCATGGTGAGTCGAGGCCAGCCCTTCTTCAGGCTGATCTGTTCTCCCATCCAGGTCACCTCAGTGGTACCCAGCAGCTCCTGGGCTGCACCGGAGAGGAAATCCTCAAACAGATCCATCATGTCGTTAAAATCCGCGTAAGCCTCATAGAGCTCCACAGTGGTGAACTCTGGATTGTGCTTGGGGTCCATGCCCTCATTGCGGAAGATCCGGCCCACCTCATAGACCCGCTCCATGCCGCCTACGATGAGCCGCTTCAGATTCAGCTCCGTGGCGATACGCAGATACATATCAATATCCAGGGTGTTGTGATGAGTGATAAAGGGCCGGGCGCTGGCACCGCCGGAGATGGTGTTGAGCACAGGAGTCTCCACCTCGATGTAACCCCGACCATCCAGGAAGTCCCGAAGATACTTGATAAAGCGGGAGCGCAACTCAAAGGTCTTGCGAACCTCCGGGTTCATAATCAAATCCACATACCGCTGGCGGTACCGCAGTTCCTGATTCGTCAGGCCGTGGAACTTCTCCGGCAAGGGAAGCAAAGACTTGCTCAGCAGGGTGACCTTGCTGGCCCGGACGGAGATCTCTCCCCGCTGGGTCCGGAACACCACGCCCTCGACGCCCACAATATCGCCGATGTCATACTTTTTAAAGACCTTGTAGGGTTCCTCCCCCACCTCGTCCCGGCGGACATAGAGCTGGATTCTTCCCTCGCGGTCCTGAAGATCGCAAAAAGTCACCTTGCCCATGACTCGCTTGCTCATCAGCCGGCCAGCCACAGATACTGGCTGCTCCTCCAGTTCCTCAAATCTGGACTGAATTTCCGCCGTAGTATTCTTCTTCTCGTACTTTGTGATCTCAAAGGGGTTTTCACCGGCCTCCTGCAGCGCAGTAAGCTTATCCCGGCGAATCTTCAGCAGATCCCCCTGATTTTCCGTTTCATTTCTATTTTCAGACAAAAGTAATCCTCCGTTCAGCGTGAAATTCGGACAACCTCATACTCGATGGTGCCCACAGGAGCCTCCACCGTCACTCTTTCACCGACCCGCTTGCCTACCATGGCCCGGCCAAAGGGGGCATCGTCGGACACCCGTCCCTTCATGGGATTGGCCTCCTGAGATCCTACCAGCTCGTAGGTCATTTCTTCATCCATTTCAAGATCCTTCACCGTAAAGGTACAGCCCAGTCCGATGTGATCGGTGGCGGCATCGTCGGCGCTGATGATGACCGCATTGGCCAAAATCTCCTCCACCTCGGCGATGCGGGCATAGAGCTTCGCCTGCTCGTTTTTCGCGTCGTCATATTCGCTGTTCTCGGAAAGGTCGCCGTAGCCACGGGCGACTTTAATCATTTCCGTAACCTCTTTATCCCGATCCGTTTTCAGGTAATTCAGTTCATTTTCCAGTTCCTTGAGACGCTCAGGACTCAGCTTATACTCTTTTGCCATACAAAACACCATTCTTTCTGCCGGTAACCTTCCGGCCTCAAATATCAGTCCGGTTCAGGACTGTAAGCTTGCAATCGCCGCCTGGACCTGGGGATCCTCCTCCGGATCCAGTCTGCCCAAGCTAAGTTCAGAGCTCTGGTTTTCATCCAGAGCGACCTCCACATCCGGCGTCACGCCCACGTCAATGAGGCTCTCGCCGTTGGGAGTATAGTATTTTCCGATGGAGAGATTGATGCAAGAGCCGTCACTGAGGGTAAGGCCTACCTGGTAGTAGCCCTTGCCGTAGGTCTGCTCTCCCACGACTGTACCTACACCGTATTCCTGCAGCGCACAGGCAAAGTATTCCGCAGCACTGTAGCTACTGGCATTGACCAGAACAGCCATGGGGAGATCCACGCAGTCGGCATCAGACCGGATGATCTCCTCTTCCCCGGCGTAGTTTACCGTATGGAACACGATGCCCTCGGGCAACAGATAATCCAGCAGGTCCGTAAGCTCGGATTTCAAGCCGCCGGGATTATTCCGGACGTCGAACAGCAAAGATGTGGCCCCCTGGGCCTGCAATTCCTCCACCAGTTGTTTCACTGTATCGGCGCAGCCAGCGTCAAAATTGTCAATGATAATATAACCAATATCGCCGTCCAGCAGTCTCCCTTCGGCCGGGATCACCGTCACAGACCGCCGTTCCACAGTCAAGGTCAACTCCTGCCCATCCCGCAGAAACGTCAGATCCACCGTGGTACCCTCTTCCCCTTTGACCAGGTTTTTCAGTTCCTCCAGGGAGATGTCCGCCGCCTGGGTATCTCCAACTCGAACGAGAATATCACCGGCCAATACGCCAGCTTCCTCCGCAGGACCGCCGGCTGTGACCTCTGTGATCTCATAGCCTGTCAGATTCCCGGCCTCGTCATATTGAGCCAGGATGGTGATTCCTACGCCCACATAGGCGTTGTTGATATTCTCCACATAGGCCTGATAGTCCTCGGCACTGACATAGTAGCTCCACCGGTCTCCCAGGCCGGAAATAATTCCTGAAGCCATGGCGTCGTTGACCGCGGTCATATCCACGTCGTCCTCTATAAAATAGTAGTCCACCAGATCCATGATCTCGGCATATTTTTCAAGGCCAGTCTCGGTCTCCAAGTCCTGGGACTGGAGCGCTCCGGTGGTGGCGCAATAGGTCACTACCACGCCCACCGCACAACCCATAACAACACATGCAACTGCTGTGAGAAAACGTCTAAGATTTTCGCCCATGGTTTTCGCCTCTTATAGCATTCCGGCGATAATGCTGGCAACGGTGGGTACGATGATGAGCAGTGCCAGCATAGTTGCCAGCACCGCCGTAATGGTTTTTCTTTGCTTCTGAGACATATGCTTCCTCCAATAATCAGCTCAAGCGAATGGGACTCTCTCTGGAGTCCAGGTATTTCTTGACCATCAGAGCCACCTTAAAGATGATGGCATGGTCAAATTCCCGCAGATCCAGTCCGGTGATCTTCTTGATCTTTTCCAGACGGTACACCAGGGTGTTGCGATGTACAAACAGCTTTCTAGAGGTTTCAGACACATTGAGGTTATTTTCAAAGAACTTATTGATGGTGAACAGGGTTTCCTGATCCAGAGAGTCAATGGAATTCTTCTTAAACACCTCAGACAGGAAGATCTCGCACAGTGTGGTTGGCAGCTGATAGATCAAGCGGCCCAGGCCCAGATTTTCATAGTTGATGACGCTTTTTTCCGTATCAAACACCTTTCCCACCTCAATGGCAGTCTGTGCTTCCTTGAAGGAGTCAGCCAGTTCCCGGATGTGGTTGGCAATGGTGCCGATGCCGATGACAGTTTTCACAAACAGCTCCGAATTGAGGGTTTCCTCGATGGATTGAGCCACCTTCAGCAGTTCCTTGCCATCAGTGCCGGGCTGTACCTGCCGGACCAAAACGATATCCGTCTCATTAATGGAGATCACATAGTCCTGCTGTTTTTCCACAAACATATTCTGGAGGATGTCCATGGCAGCCACGTCCACCTTGCCCACCTGCCGGATCAGAAATACGGCTCTAGGCACATCGGTAACAAAGTGGAGCTCCTTGGCGTGGATGTAAATATCCCCGGGCAAGATATTGTCCGTGATAATGTTCTTCACGAAGGTACCCCGGTCATGTTTTTCCTCATAGCTGGTCTTGGCGCCATTGAGGGCCACGCAGGCCATCACGCAAAGACTCTTGGCCAGCTCATCCTCGCCGTCCACGAACACGGCATAATCGAACCGCGCACTCCAGCTTGCCAACGCCTTAAACGTCTTTCCCTCTGTGACCGTAACCAATTCACTGGTAGCATTGAGGCGATGAGCTGCATCCTCCCATCTGTCCCCAAGTCCGGAGGGCTCGCTGGCAGCAATAACATTGCCTTCACCATCAATCACACCGATCAGCCGATTGCTGGCATCCTTCATCTGCATGATTACACTCTGAAACATTCTGCTGGACATTGCAGTTTCCTCCTTCCGGGAAACGCACCAGCGTTCTCCCGTATTCATTCATCCTGCCGCGCGCAAGGCGCATTTCTACATCTACAATAGGAATCGCATTTACTATAAACTTTTTTTGTGAATAATGCAAGACCTGTTTGACAATTTGCATAGGAATTTCATGAAATTTTGGTCAGGTTTTCTCCCTAATTCGTATTTTTTCCTTTTGTTTGCACAAAAAGACGAAAAAAAACAGAGCCGGCATATGCCGGCTCTGCAGAGACAGTTTTTTACAGGTCAATGCACTTCTCAGTATCGGGATCGAACAGATGCACACGCTCAGCCTCGAAAGTAACCTCGATCTTGTCGCCCATCTTTGCAGAAGAAGAGGGGTCAACACGAGCGGTGAGCTGCTTGCCGCCGATAACCAGGAACAGGTTGGTCTCAGAACCAAGGGGCTCCACGTTATCCACCGTAGCGGTGAACTTGTACTGAGGATAGTTCTTGAGGTAGATATCCTCGTCGTGGATGTGCTCAGGACGGATGCCCATGACCACTTCCTTGCCGATGTAAGCCATGACTTCGGGCTTCAGGCCGATCTCGTCGGGCAGCTGGATGGTGGCGTTTTCGTTGGCATCGCCAAAGGTGATGTAGGTATGACCATCCTTGGAGGACAGAACGGAGTTCTCCAGCTTGTTCATGGAAGGAGAACCGATGAAGGTGGCCACAAACAGGTTCACGGGATTCTGGTACAGATCCTGAGGCGTGGAGACCTGCTGCATAATGCCGTCTTTCATGACGACAATACGGGAGCCCATGGTCATAGCCTCGGTCTGGTCATGCGTAACGTAGATAAAGGTGGTGTCCAGCCGCTTATGAAGCTTGGTCAGCTCGGAACGCATCTGGGTACGGAGCTTGGCGTCCAGGTTGGACAGAGGCTCGTCGAGGAGGAAGACCTTGGGGTTCCGGACGATAGCACGGCCCAAAGCAACACGCTGACGCTGACCACCGGACAGAGCAGCGGGCTTACGGTCGAGCAGATGCTCGATCTCCAGGATCTGAGCAGCCTCTTCCACGCGGCGCTTAATTTCATCCTTGGGCGTCTTGCGGAGCTTCAGGCCGAAGGACATGTTCTCATACACAGTCATATGCGGATACAGAGCATAGTTCTGGAACACCATGGCGATGTCTCTCTCCTTGGGAGGAACATCGTTGCAGAGCTTGCCGTCGATGTACAGCTCGCCCTCGGAGATCTCTTCCAGGCCAGCGATCATACGCAGTGTGGTGGACTTACCACAGCCGGAAGGGCCTACCAGAATAATGAACTCCTTATCTTCGATCTCAAGGTTAAAGTCGGTGACTGCAATGACACCGCCCGCATATTTCTTATAAATATGCTTCATTGTTACGCTGGACATATTATACCCCCATCTTTTTGCTTGTTTAAGATGGTGTTATTTTAGCACACGAAATTCTGTCTGTATATTATCCGATTCACCAAAGGTTTTTAAATTGCTTTGGTGAATCTGACCATGGGGCGAAAAAAACGGAATTTTTCTGTGCAATTTTACAGCAAATTGCCTATTTCCTCTTGATTCAGCAGCCGAATCCCGCCTTTAGGAAGATTTCCCAGGGTCAGCGACCCCTCCCGTTCCCGCCGGAGATAGACCACGGGTTTGCCTCTGGCAGCCAGCATCCGCCGTACCTGATGGTACTTTCCCTCTCGAACCACCACATAGCCGCCTCCCTCGCAGGGCCGCAGCTCTGCCGGCAGGCATTTCGTGCCGTCCCGGAGGACAATTCCCTCCGCAAAAGCCTGAACGTCCTCCTCTGTAACGGCACCATCTGTCTGGGCATAGTACTCCTTTTCCACCTGATGCTTGGGGGATGTGAGGCGGTGGCCCAGCTCCCCGTCGTTGGTAAAAAGCAGCAGTCCCTCCGTCTCCTTGTCCAGCCGGCCCACGGGAAACAGATCCTGATATTCCGGCGGCAGCAGCTCCATCACCGTGGGATCTCTGGGATCCGATGTGGAGGTCACGTAGCCCGCCGGCTTGTGGAGCATCAGCACCACCGTGCCCCTCCATCCCACAGGCACGCCGTCCACCAGGACCGTCTGGGACGTCTCCTGAATTTTCATCTCCGGCGACTTTGCCGCCGCGCCATCTACAAGGACCCGTCCAGCCCGAATCATGGCTTTGGCCTCCTTTCGGGAGGCTGCTCCGGTCTCGGACAAAAACTTATCCAGACGCATCATGATAAATTCCCTTCCTTTCGGTTCTAGGCTGTCCCCTTTTGCCATAGACTGGACCAGCAGCGAAAACGCTAATTCGCAACAGGAGGAATCCCTATGGTCATTTTAACCGCAAAACTGTCCAAGCCCAAGCTCATTGGAATCGTCTGTGCCGCCGCAGCCGTACTCATCTTCATCATTGTACTGGCCAACCGCGGCAGCGCCGCAGACCTTCAGGAAACTGCCGGCAAAAAGCTGGAGACCCCGGAATCCAGAGTGGAGTTCCTGACCTCCGCCGGCTATACCGTCGCCCAGGAGCCAGTTCGGACCCAGGAAGTGCGCATTCCCGAGGAATTTAACGAGGTCTACACCCAGTATAACGCCATCCAGCAGTCCCAGGGCTTTGACCTCACCAAGTATCAGGGCAAGACCATCATGCAGTACGTCTATCAGGTGGAGAACTATCCAGGAGAGAGCAGCGAGCCCGTATATGCCACACTGCTGCTCTATAAAAATAAGCTTATCGGTGCAGATCTCAGCCGTGGCGGCACCGAGGGCTTTTTGCGGCCGCTGCTGTCCACCTGACAAGTTTGGTGACAGTATACCACAAAAAAGAGGAAAGAAAAAGATTGACATTTAGAAAGCGGATTGCTATACTAAAAGTAACAGAATATCTGATGAACCATGTTTTCAGGGCAGGGTGCGTGGCTATGCCACAACTCCCGACCGGCGGTGAATGCTTTTGCACAGTCCGCGCGCGCCTCAGGGTGCTGAACCGGTGAAATTCCGGTACCGACAGTAACTGGCCATAGGGCCTCAAGTCTGGATGAAAGAAGATGTGTCTCACACCTCCCAATGAATTTGTGACACCTGAATGCACGGCTGCGTTCAGGTGTTCTTCATTTTAAGGAGGTTTTTTTATGACCAATACAGTTTCCGCAAACCGCGCAATGACCACCCATCGGGTTGTGGTCACCGCCATGCTCTGCGCCGTCAGCATCATTGCCACCCTGCTGGGACAGCTGATTCCCCCGGTGGCAGGCTTTTTAAGCTACGACCCCAAGGACGCGGTGGTTGTCATCGCAGGTTTTATCTATGGTCCCCTGACCGCTGTCATCATTTCCGTAATCTCCAGCACTATTGAGATGCTGACCATGTCCTCTACCGGTCTCTACGGCCTGATCATGAACGTGCTGTCCACCTGTGCCTTTGCTGTACCCGCAGCAATGCTCTACAAGAAAATGCACAATATGAAAGGCGCCGTTTTGGGTTTGGTATGCGGCATGATCGCCATGACCATCATGATGCTGCTTTGGAACTACATCATCACTCCCTTCTATATGGGTGTGGAGCGCAGCGCTGTGGTTGCCATGCTGCCTACGGTATTCCTGCCCTTCAACCTGATTAAGAGCGGCATCAACACCGGCCTGACCCTGGTGCTCTATAAGCCCCTGGTCACAGCCCTCCGGCGAGCCAATCTGGTGCCCACCAGCACAGAGGGACAGAAGGGCAGCTTCCATATTGGCTTTGCCCTGCTCTCTGCTGTGATTCTGGTCACCTTTATTCTTCTGTTCCTGGTATTCACCGGCGTACTCTGAGTCTGTTGAACGAAAAAATCCGCGCACCGTTTCCCCGGTGCGCGGATTTTTTGTCGCTATTATTTATGTATCCTCGTCTCCGCCCCCCGTCTCCAGCAATTGCTGGGCTGTCGGGGCATCCAACTCCTGGACAGATTTCAGTTTTCGGTTGATGGCCCGAGTTCGGGTCCCCATCAGTGTCTCCAGATCGCTGCTGGTCTGCTGGAGATGGCTCCGCATCTTCTCCATGACGGTCTCGAACTTGCCAAACTCTGTCTTGACCGCCCCCAACACCTGCCAAACCTCGTTGCTGCGCTTCTGGATAGCCAAGGTCCGAAATCCCATCTGCAGGGAATTGAGCAAAGCAGCCATGGTGCTGGGACCGGCCACATTGATACCGTACTCCCGCTGCAGAACCTCCAGCAATCCCAAATTCACCACTTCCGCATAGAGCCCCTCAAAGGGCAAAAACAATATGCCAAAGGAGGTGGTATAGGGCGGCTCCACATATTTATCCCGGATGTCCTTGGCACTCTTTTTCAGCACCGCTGTCAGGGCCTTCCTGGCCTCCTCCAAAGCCTCCGCATCGCCTGCCACTTGCGCGTCCTGCAGATGCATATAGGTGTCTCCAGGGAACTTGGAGTCAATAGGCAGGTACACATGGCCCCCGTCGCTGCCGGGCAGCTTCACAGCAAACTCCACCCGCTCTCTACTCTCGGGGATGGTGGCCACATTGGTTTCATATTGCTCCGGTGAAAGAATTTCCTCCAGGATAGCCCCCAGCTGGATTTCCCCCAAAATACCTCTGGTTTTGACGCCGGAGAGCACCTGCTTGAGTCCACCCACATCCGCCGCTAAATGCTGCATTTCTCCCAGGCCCTTATAGACCTGTTCCAGCTGCTGGGACACAGTCTGGAAGGATTCGGCAATCTTCTTTTGCAGGGTATCCTGGAGTTTTTCATCCACTGTACCCCGGATCTCATCCAGCTTTTTGGCGTTCTCCTGCCGGATCTCCTGCATGGAGGCCTGCATATTCTGCCGCAGAGCCTCCAGCTTCTGCTCGTTCATCTTGTCCAGATGCTGGAGCCGTTCCTCCATAGCCTTCATCTGTTTTTCCACCGTCTGATTCATGGCCTCCTGCCGGGTCATCACATGCCGGTCAATGCTGTCGAGCTTTTCCCCTTGGGTCTGGGCGGCGGTCTTCTGCCCCTCGGACAGAGTGTTTTTCATGGCGGAAATGCCACCATTGACGCTCTCCCCCAAAGTGCGCACATTGGCACCAATACTTTCGCCCAGGGTGTGGACGTTGGCAGTAAGATTTTGGCCCATGGCGCTCATAGATTCCACCACCGCCTGGCGGGTATCCGCAGCGGTCTGCTGGCCAATCTGCCGCAGCTCCCCCTGGAGACGCTCCAGGGATTCCTCCTTCCGGCTTCCATAGAGCCGGAACAGCACCGCCAGAAGCAGCAGAATCGTCACTGCCAGCAAAATCACAATCAAAATTTCCACAACAGCACTCCTTTCAAACGGTAATCTGCCGTACCTCCAGGCACCGGCCTGTCTCCGAATCCACCGTAAACACCGCCCCGGAGAGCAGGCAGCCTCCCTGGGCCGGCTGATAGGGACTGTAGACGCCACCCCGGAATTTTTC
>CASEPH010000310.1 GCA_949289625.1 uncultured Clostridia bacterium
TAGTCCCGCAAAGCACTGCGTATCGTGAAATAATTAGAAAGCAGGTAACCAGCAGGGCCCCCTGATGCGGAAAACACCGCATTCAGGGGGCCTATGGATGGTATATTCTAGGGGTTTATGCTGCGCAGGCTCGGGACTCTCCACGCCACAGCAATCTTATTTTTCTTCGGTTCCTGAATCACTAATTCTCTTTGCGAACCTCGAAATAACTCTGGGGATGATTGCAGACCGGGCAAACCTCCGGTGCCTTGGTACCAACCACCACATGACCGCAATTCCGGCACTCCCAGATGGTCACGCCGCTTTTCTCAAAGACCGTTCTGGTCTCCACATTTTTCAGCAGCGCACGGTAACGCTCCTCGTGCATTTTTTCGATGGCGGCCACGCCCCGGAACTGCTCCGCCAGCTCATGGAAGCCCTCCTCGTCGGCCTCCTTTGCCATGCGGTCATACATATCGGTCCACTCGGCATTCTCCCCTTCGGCAGCATGCAGCAGGTTTTCCGCAGTATCGCCCAGTTCTCCCAAAGCCTTGAACCAAAGCTTGGCATGCTCTTTCTCGTTTTCCGCGGTCTGCAGGAACAGCGCGGCGATCTGTTCATAGCCGGCCTTCTTTGCCACAGAGGCAAAGTAGGTATATTTATTCCTGGCCTGGGACTCTCCCGCAAAGGCCTCCCACAGATTCTGCTCAGTCTTGGTGCCAGCGTAGGGGTTCTTGGCAGGGGCATCTTCCATTCTCACAAACTTGTCCGCCCCCTGTTTACAGACGGGGCATTTGAAATCCGGGGTCATGGGACCCTCGTGAATATAGCCGCAGACGGTGCATTTCCATTTTTCCATGGTTATTTCCTCCTTATTTTGTAAAATGAAATGGAATGTAACAAATTTTCTACCGCATCCACCGGGATGACAGGGTAGGTTTGAACGGATTCCAGAAAGGCTCTGGTGTCGGGGCTTTAGGGAAGCATTTCCCCTCCCGGCACAGGCACCAAAGTCCATGCATATGCGCACATCAATGATGTTGTCCTCCGGGAGATCCTGCCACTTTGTGCCCGGTGCAATTCCGGCTTCCGAAATTCCCTCGCCCTTTTTGTATGTATCGCCGGAAATGGCACAAACATATGGTTTTATGGGATTCTTCGCCTTCTTTTTATACTATAACAAAAACCGTCGGTCAAGTCTGTGATGAAATCACCAACATACCCCGGTCATATACCGATTCACAAAGAGGATCCCGTCTTGACGCACGCTGACGAATGGGATATAGTATAAATACGTTTGCCATAGGCCAAACAGCAGCCGATTCCACACCGTGGGGAGGATACGCAATGGACTTTCAAGATTGTTTTCCGGTCTGGACGCAGCTAACTCCGGACCAGCAAAACCGCATACGGAACACCTTGATCACTCGGAAAATACAGAAAGGGACTGTAGTTCACAATGGACGCATGGACTGTCTGGGTCTTCTGCTGGTCCGTTCCGGCCAGCTCCGGGCCTACATTCTGTCGGACGAAGGGCGGGAAATTACCCTGTACCGCCTGTTTGACAGAGATATCTGTCTGTTTTCGGCCTCATGCATGATGCGTTCTCTCCAATTTGATGTGATCATCTCCGCAGAAAAGGACACGGATCTATGGATCATCCCCACCGAAGTATACCGAACCATCATGGAGGAATCCGCACCGGTGGCAAACTACACCAATGAACTCATTGCCACTCGATTTTCTGAGGTCATGTGGCGTGTGGAACAGGTTTTGTGGAAGAGCATGGACAAGCGGGTGGCAGCTTTTCTGACGGAAGAAGCTGCCATTGAAGGGACCAACACTCTGAAAATCACCCACGAGACCATCGCAAACCATCTGGGCTCTCACCGGGAAGTCATTACCAGAATGCTTCGCTACTTCCAGAGCGAAGGGCTGGTTCGTCTGTCCAGGGGTACCGTGGAAATCTTGGATGCGGATCAGCTGGAACAGCTTCAAAATGCTTAGCAGAAAACGTGTTGCAAACACAGTGTTTTGCAACACGTCTTTTTTATTGCCGATTCATCCCGCAGGCAGCAGCAGCTTCCTGCAGGCAGCGATCATGGAACACCGCATCGTAGAACCGGTAACCTCCAGAGAAATTATAGCAATCGTAGCCATTGCCGGTCAAAATCCGGCAGCCAATATAGCTGCGCAGTCCGCTCTGGCAGATCAGATAGACCGGCTTATCCCGGGGAATCTCTTCCATCCGCTGCCGCAGCTGATCCAGCGGTATATTGCAGAATCCTTCAATATGTCCCTGCCGGTATTCCGCTTCTGTTCGGGTATCCACCAGCGTTACGCTGCCATCCCGGGGCAGCTTCTCCACATCCGCCAAATGGAATTGCCTGAGGCGCCCGTTTGCCAGATTGTCGATGATAAATCCCGCCATGTTTACCGGGTCCTTAGCAGAAGCATAGGGCGGGGCATAGGCAAGATCCAGCTCCTTCAGTTCTCTGGCGTCCATCCCTCCACGGATGGCGGTAGCCAGCACGTCAATGCGTTTATCCACCCCGTCGTAGCCCACGATCTGGGCTCCCAGCAGCCGATAGGTCTCCTTCTCGAAGACCACCTTCATGGTCATCAGCTTGCCTCCGGGATAGTATTCGGCATGACTCATAGGCGAGAGGACAACGGTGTCCACCTCCAGTCCCGCTTTTTTTGCATTGGTCTCATTGACGCCGGTGGTAGCCGCCGTCATGTCAAACACCTTGAGCACCGAGCTGCCCTGACTGCCACGATAGTGACTGTCACCCCCGCAAATATTGTCTGCCGCAATACGGCCCTGCTTATTGGCTGGCCCGGCCAAGGACAACAGAGTATTCTGACCGGTGACATAGTGCTTGACCTGCACCGCGTCTCCCACGGCGTAAATATCCGGGCAAGAGGTTTCCATCCTGTCATTGACAACAATACTGTCCTTCAGTCCTAGTTCCAGTCCTGCGGCTTTGGCCAACGCAGTATCCGGCGTCACACCGATGGCCAGTACGACCATGTCGGCATGCAGTGGCGTCTCATCCTTCAGCAGCACATCCACGCCACCATCTTGTTCCGCAAATCCCTCCACTGTATGTCCCAGGGCCAATTTGACGTCATGCTTGCGCATCTGATTATGGATCAGCGCAGCCATATCCGGATCAAAGGGATTCATCAACTGCTTGGGCCGCTGGACGATGGTGACCTCCATCCCCAGCTCCCGCAGGTTCTCCGCCAGTTCCAGGCCGATAAATCCGCCGCCGGCCAGCACCACAGAGGTAGGATGCTTTTCGTCAATATAAGCCTTCATGCGAAGGGTGTCCTCCACAGTCCGCAGGGTAAACAGCTGCTCCAGCCCCACGCCGGGCAGACGTGGCTGGGTGGGTTTTGCACCGGGAGAAAGCAGCAATTTATCATAGCTTTCCTCAAAGAGCTCCCCCGTCTTTAGGTTCTTGACAGAAACCGTCTTTTTATCCGGATGGATGGCGGTGACCTCATGGTGGACTTTCATCTGCACCCGAAACCGCGAAAAGAAGCTCTCCGGGGTCTGAAGCGTCAGAGCCCCGGGATCTTCAATCACACCGCCGATATAGTACGGCAGCCCACAGTTGGCGTAGGAGACATAGCCGGATCGTTCCAACACCACGATCTCCGCCTGTTCATCCAGCCTGCGGATTCTGGCAGCAGCCGTGGCGCCACCTGCCACACCGCCTACGATCACTACCTTCAATTATCGCCCCACCTTTCCGGCCTGTGCGCAGTAACTCAGAGCATAGAAAGGATCTGCGCCTTGGGCCGGGCACCCATAGCCTGATTGGCGATCTTTCCATTCTTGAACACCATGAGGGTCGGGATGCTCATGATCCCAAACTGGCTGGCCAGTTCCGGCTGCTCATCCACATTGACCTTGCCCACCTTGATGTCCTGCCGTTCCTCCGCGATCTCATCCACAATAGGGCTAACCATGCGGCAGGGGCCGCACCAGGATGCCCAGAAATCCACCAGTACGGGCTTGCTGGAGTTCAAAACTTCTTCCTGAAAATTGGACTTAGTAAGGGTAATGACTGACATATTCGTGTCCTCCTTGTTTCTTTTTCTTTATTATATCATGGATTCTGCCCTGCTTCCGTGATTTTATCACAAAAGGCGGGCTCCATCATTCCTGCATGGTTTGGCCAAAAGCCAAGCATTCTAGCAGCTATTTTATTATACCACATTTGTCTTTTGCATGCAGTGATCACATCACATTTCCAAAGGCATCCATGAGGCTTTCTGCATCCTCTGCGCCACACTTCCATAAGTCTGCTGTCTTTTGCAGGAGGCCCCGCTGCAAAACAGATGCATTTTGCAGCGGGGCCTCTACCATATGGATTGACAACAAATGTACTTACCTTAGAATCGGAAATCCCGTTCTCCCTGTTCGATTTTTTTCAGCCGTTCCACCACGATGCTCTTGACTTTTTCACTGGGAATATGCTCCATCTCCTGCTGAATCAGGGCCTCACCCACGGCTTTGGTTGCCGGGGAGGCATAATCCTCAAGATACTCCTTCAGGGTCATAATGGCGTTGGGCTGGCAGCAGTTCTGGATCTGGCCCGCTTTGCACAGGCTCATAAACCGGTCTCCGGTGCGTCCTTCCCGATAGCAGGCCGTACAGAAGGAGGGCAGATATCCCATCTCCATGAGCCACTTGAGGACCTCATCCAGGCTCCGGCGGTCCGATACATCGAACTGGGCCGAGTTTTCCTCCTCCGGTTCCTCCTCCACATAGCCGCCTACGCTGGTACGGGAGCCGCCGGAGATCTGGGAAATGCCCAGATGCAGCGCCTTGGCCCGCATCTTCGGGCTTTCCCGGGTGGAGATAATCATGCCGGTATAGGGCACTGCAATGCGGATGCAGGCAATGATCTTGGCAAAGGTGTCATCCGGAACACCATTGTCAAAAGCACTGGGATCAATGTCATCAGCAGGACAGATCCGGGGCACGGAAATGGTATGGGGTCCCACACCAAACACCGCCTCCAGGTGTTCTGCGTGCATCAACAAACCGGCAAACTCATACCGATACATCTCAAGCCCAAACAGGACGCCCAGGCCCACATCGTCAATGCCACCCTGCATGGCCCGGTCATGGGCCTCCGTATGATAGGCATAGTCACTTTTGGGACCCGTGGGATGGAGCTTTTCATAGCTCTCCTTGTGATAGGTCTCCTGGAAGAGAATATAGGTGCCGATGCCGGCTTCCTTCAGCTTCCGGTAGTTCTCCACCGTAGTGGCCGCAATATTCACATTGACCCGGCGGATGGCGCCATTCTTGTGCTTGATGGAATAGATGGTCTTGATGGATTCCAGCACATATTCAATGGGATTGTTCACCGGGTCCTCACCGGTTTCCAGCGCAAGCCGCTTGTGGCCCATATCCTGCAGGGCAATGACTTCCTTGCGGATCTCCTCCTGAGTGAGTTTTTTCCGGGCGATGTGCTTATTCTTGGCATGGTATGGACAGTAGACACAGCCGTTGATGCAGTAGTTGGACAGATACAGGGGGGCAAACAGCACAATGCGGTTGCCATAAAAATCCTTTTTGATCTGCTCTGCCAAGGCATACATCTCCTGGTTCTTCTCCGGAATCTCACAGGCCAGCAGCACAGAGGCGTCCCGATGGCTCAGGCCCTTCCGCTGCCGGGCTTTTTCCAGGATCGCGTCGATCACTTCCACATTGTTCTTGTTTTCATCGGCATACCGGAGGGATTCCAAAATCTCCTGGTGGTCGATGAATTCTTCTGCTTTCATGGATTTGGGATTGTACATATCATATCTTCCTTTCTTTGGGGTCAGTATTTCTTCTCCCGCAGTAGTTTACATAATCTTTCAACATCAAGATGTGCCACCGGAATAATCGCCCCGGTCCACCACAACCCGATAACCAATGGCCGCCATTCTGGCTGCCAGGCCGTCTTTTCCCTCGGCGCCCTCATCGCCGGTGCAGATCTTGTGATCGTAGAGGGCATATTTCTCCCGCACTGTGGCTGGGGACAGATTGGGCATACAGACATTGGCTCCCGCCAAAATCCCCAGCTCTCGCCCCTGGGGATGGATTGTGCCCAGAGCCGTAGTGGCTGGCAGCAGCACCTGGGGCAGGAGCAGCCGAATGATGCTGAGCAAATACAGCGTCAGCTCCAGTGTCCCGGCCGTTTGATCGGCAAAGGGCGTATCCTGGGCAGGAATAAAGGGGCCAATCCCCACCATCTGGGGCTGGAAGGACTGAATAAACCAGAGATCCTCCGCCAGTGTCTCCGGTGTTTGGAAGGGAGATCCCACCATCATTCCACAGCCTACCTGATACCCCAGTTCCTTCAGGTCCCGCAGGCATCGCATTCTGTTCTCCCAGGACATCTCCGGTGGATGAAGCTGCTCATAATGGTGTTTGTCCGCCGTCTCATGCCGCAGAAGATATCGGTCCGCTCCAGCCTCTCGCCAGCGGCGATAGACTTCCCGGGGATATTCTCCAACGGAAAGGGTCACGGCACAGTCTGGATGCCGCACCTTGATGGCTCTTACCAGCGATTCCACCCGCTCCGGGGTAAAATACCCATCCTCGCCCCCCTGGAGCACAAAGGTCCGAAACCCCATCTCGTACCCGGCATCACAGCAGGAGAGGATTTCCTCCTCCGTCAGACGATAGCGCTGAGCCTTTGGGTTCCCCCGACGGATGCCGCAGTACAGGCAATTATTTTTGCAGTGGTTGGTGAATTCGATCAGTCCCCGGACATAGACGGAATTTCCATATTGCCGCTGCCGTACCTCCACCGCTTTTTTCGCCAGGTGTTCTGCCAGTTCCGGGGTGCGATTGCAAATCAGCTGGGAAAAATCCTCCCGGGAAAGCCGCTGCCCTGCCAGAAGCTTCTCAGCAGCCGTCAGCATGATCCTTCTCCGGCATCTTGGAATAGACCGCCTTGGCCGTCACCCCCGGCAGCATTCCCACCTTTCCGGACAGGCTGGACACCACATCTGTGGGCGCATCCAGCACCACAGATATGATATTGATCCCCCGTTGGTGATAGGGAATCCCCATACGACCGATGATATAGCTGCCATACTGATGTAGAATGGCGTTGAGCTTTTCCACAGACTCCGGATTCTCCACCACAATACCCAATTGAGCGACTCTTCTTTCCAATGTAATACCTCCTTTTGACACAAAAAGCGCCATTCCAGATGGAATGGCGCAAAAATCCCTTATGAGGCTTCCAACGCTGCCCTTCCATCGCAAATCGAGTTTTTGATGTCAGAATCGCTTAAACTATTCTCCCTTACCGAAAGGATGACCTCGCGGTGCGGTGGCAATATCATAACACAGGACTGCTGGAAAAGCAAGCCTCCATTTCCTTGTTTTTTCCGCAGGCCTGTACCAGTATATTTGATTTATGCAACGGGCGTTTCTTCCTGACGACGTTCCACCTTGACTTCTTCCACACGGCGATCATTGGTGGCCGTTACTGTGACCGTCAAATCCCCGTAGACAAAGGAATCACCAGGGTCGGGGATTTTTCTCAGCTGCTCCATGACCCAACCGCCCAGGGAGTTGCTGTCCGAATCCGGGGCAATGTGGAACATATCGCAAAAGCTGTCCAGACTGACGCTGCAATCCACCAAATAGGTGCTGGAATCCTGCTGGCGGAAGGGCTCCTCTATCTCATCATGCTCATCCCAGATTTCGCCCACCAGCTCCTCCAGAATGTCCTCCATGGTGACAATGCCCAGGGTTCCGCCATATTCATCTACCACAATGGCCACATGGGACTTCCTGTGCTGCAGTTGCTGCAGCAGGCAATCCAGCTTCTCCGTCGGCGGCACGTAAATCGGCTCTGTCATAATGTCCGCCACAGCGGCATCCGTAATACCGGTGCCAATATAAAAGTCCTTCTGGCAAAGGATGCCCACAATCTGGTCGATATTTTCCCGATAGACCAGGAGTCTGGAAAACTGGGTTTCCTTAAATTTCTCTGCAATCTCCTCTTTGGTGGCTTCCAGACTGATGGCCTCCAGATCCACCCGATGGGTCAGAATATCCTGCGCCTCCATATCGCCAAAGGTCACCGCATTTTTCAGCAGTTCTCCCTCAGAGGCATCAATGGCCCCCTCCTGCTGGACCTCATCCAACAGAAGCAGCAGCTCATCCTGGGACATTTTGCTTTCGGCATTGGAACGAAAGATCTTGCTGACCAGCACCTTCCACTGCGAAAACAGGAAATTCAGTGGGGTAAGCACCAAAATCAGAGTTTTAATAATAGGCGCGGAAAACATGGAAAAGGACTCCGCGTGATCCTTGGCAACGCTTTTGGGCGTGATCTCGCCGAAGATCAGTACCACTACCGTAACCACCACCGTGGATACTGTGGCACCAATGTCGCCCAGAGCCTGCACAAACAGCAGCGTACCGATGGACGCCACTGTAATATTCACAATATTGTTTCCGATCAGAATGGTGGAGATGAGACGGTCATAATCTTCGGAAAGCTGATAAGCAATCTTTGCCCGGTAGTTTCCTTTTTCTGCAAGGGCTTTCAGCCTGGTCTTATTCGCAGAAGAAAAAGCGGTTTCTGTAGCGGAAAAATAAGCGGAAAGCACAACGCACATCACCATTGCGACTACGCATACAATCATATCTGTTACTCCTTTTATTTGACTTGGTTTTTACCTAAATAACAAAAAAAGACATACTACTCCCGAAAAATGGGGGCAAGTACGCCATAATAATACCAAATCAAATTGTCAGGTTTATCGTCATCGCTACTGCCACTGTCCATAAGAAAATATCACCTTCCTTACGCTTTTTTGTTCATTATAGCAGATACAGCAAAAATGTCAAGCTTCATCTGCCAGCACTACGCTGCGTGCCTGTTCTGATGGCTCTGTCTGATTCAAGCACCACTGTAGGACCGGAGCAAAATCAAATTCATCCAGTGCCTCCATCCGGTAGCCGCTGCAGGGACTGATCAGATCTCCTTCCACCACCACGGTCACATCGGTAATGGTTCCGTCTGCTGCATAATCCAGATAAATTCGATAGGCCCGATGAACATGGATGTCGTCCCGCGAGATTCCCACATCCTCCCCCCAGAAGGCCAGCATAGGTTTTCCCCAGCGCGTCTGCACCGGAGCATTCGCCCGAAGCCGACGGCCGACCAGCGCCGCTGCAAGTTTTTTATTGTAAACTACATCCATAGTTCCTTTCTCCCATTTTATTTTTATTGCATTATAGCACATCTTTTTCGTATCAACCAAAGCTTTCTTTGGTAAAACCAGTTTTTTTCAGTTTTTATCTAGAAAAAATCGTAAATTTATGTTACAATAAAGTGGATCATTTAAATAGTTTTTGCGTTTGAAACGCTACTTTCGCTTTACTTTTCAAGATAAAGGAGGTCCTTTTTGCGTCACAATCAACTTCTTACGGAAAAAATCAAGGAGTCTTTGGCAGCCGTTTTACCCATTACCGCCATTGTGCTCGTCATCAGCGTTACCATCGCGCCTCTGACGCCAGGTACACTGATTCTTTTTTTATTCGGCGCACTGCTGCTGGTACTGGGTATGGGTCTGTTTACCCTAGGGGTGGATATGTCCATGATCCCCATGGGAGACGGCATCGGCGTGGAGATCAGTAAAGCCAAACGTGTCGCACTCCCTTTGCTGATCTGCTTTATATTGGGCCTGGTCGTAACCATTGCAGAACCAGATCTTCAAGTTCTGGCAGAACAGCTTCCCACAGTGGCAAACATGACCCTCATCCTTGCCGTTGCCATTGGAGTGGGCTTTTTCCTGGTGGTATCCCAAGTCCGCATGCTTTTGAATATCCCGCTGTCCTACACGCTGGTGTTTTTCTACGTACTGGTATTTGCCATGTCCTGGTTTGCACCAGATAGCTTTGTCCCTGCCGCCTTTGACTCCGGCGGCGTCACCACAGGGCCCATCACTGTTCCCTTCATCATGGCCCTGGGCATCGGCTTGGCCTCGATCCGAAGCGATAAAAACTCCAGCAGCGACTCCTTCGGCCTGATTGCCCTGTGTTCCATTGGCCCAATTCTGTCGGTGATGATTCTAGGCCTCGTGCTGCCTAATCTGGATGCAGCTTACACGCCGGTAGCCGTACCTGAATTACAGGATACCCGAGATGCTGCTCGTGTTTTTGTGGAGGAAATTCCTGCCTATCTGTCCGAAGTTTCTGTGGCACTACTGCCCATCATTGTAATTTTCGGCTTATTTCAGATCTTCTTCCGCCGGTTTCGCAAACACCAACTGGGAAAGATCCTGGTAGGCCTTCTTTACACCTATGTGGGGCTTATTCTCTTCCTGGTAGGTGTCAACGTGGGCTTCATGCCTGCCGGCACCACCATTGGTTCCATTTTGGCATCCGGCGAAATGAATTGGCTGCTGATTCCCATTGGCGCACTGGTGGGTTATTTTATCGTCCGGGCGGAACCTGCGGTCCAAGTTTTGGCCCGGCAGGTGGAGGAGATCTCCAACGGCTCCATCACCCAGAAATCCATCAACTATGCCCTTTCCATTGGCATCGCCCTTTCGGTGGGTCTGGCCATGGTGCGGATCCTCACCGGAATTTCTATTATGTGGTTTTTGATTCCGGGGTATATTCTGTCCCTGGGCATGACTTTTTTCGTCCCGCAGATCTTTACCGGCGTAGCCTTTGACTCTGGCGGCGTTGCCTCTGGTCCCATGACCACCACCTTTCTACTGCCTCTTGCCATGGGCGCATGTGAAGCCGTGGGCGGAAATGTGCTTACCGATGCCTTTGGTATTGTAGCGTTGGTTGCTATGACGCCCCTGTGCACCATTCAGCTTCTGGGATTGGCAGACCGACTGCGAGCCCGGGCCTCCGCCAAAGCCATGCATATGGCCCTACAGGAAGAACTCAGTCAACTGGACGACGGCGTCATCTATTGGGAGGTGTAATCCATGCAAGCATCCGTCAGCCCCATGCAGCTGTTGGTTTCCATTGTGGAACGGGGCAAAGGAATGGAAGTATCAAAAATTTACAAGACTTTTCACGTCACCCAGCACCTGCAATCTGCCGGTCGTGGAACTGCCGCCTCCCATCTTTTAGACACCCTGGGCTTTGGCACTGCCGAACGGGACATTGTGCTCAGCATTGCGCCCAAGGATACCATCCGGCAGCTCATGTATTATCTCAAGAATGAGGACCGTTCGGAACTGGAAGCCAAGGGTATTGCCTTTACAATGGACGTGTCAGGTCTGGGCACCATTTTGGCCGTAACACTCAGCCGCATAGAAGCCATGGACGCGGAAAGGGGAGAAATGATTATGGAACAGGACAACCGCCACCACCTGATTCTGGTGGCCGTCAATCAGGGCTATACCGACGCCGTCATGGATACGGCCCGGGCCGCAGGCGCCCGTGGCGGCACTGTGGTCCGAGCCCGATGGGTGGGAGCCGGTGAGATTGAGCAGTTTATCGGTATCACACTACAGGCCGAGAAGGAGATCCTGGCCATCGTAGCCACTGGCAAAGAGCGAAGCAGAATCATGGAGGAAATCAACCGGATTCATGGTCTGAAATCCTCGGCTCAGGCTGTGGTGATCTCTCTGCCCATTGACCATACCGCACGCCTAGATTAACGTTCCGCGGCACCCGGAAGAAATCCGGGTGCCGCAGATTTTTTTGCGTAGAACGGTGTAAATTCCCGAAAAAGTATGATATGATAACAACGCATTGACTGCACAAACGTCAAAGAAAGGAGCTCTTTTTTATGAAAAATCCATATCCCCATTTGCTGTCCCCTCTGAAGGTGGGGAAATTCATTCTGAAAAACCGGATGCAGTCCTCCAACTCTCTGCCCCATTTCTCCCAGGGCCCGGAGGAGTATCCTGCGGAAGCCACCATGGCCCACTTCATTGGCCGTGCCCGCACCGGCGCAGCCTTTGTGACCTTTGCCGGCATGGACGATAACATTGAAAATCCCCCTCTGCCGGATACCTTGGATGTATCCCATTTCCCGGATTTCGACATCCACAACCCCAAATGTCAGAACTACCTGGTAGAGATGATCGAGGCCATGCACTACACCGGCTCTCTGGTCAGCGGCTCCCTGTTCTCCGCCAACAAGAAATATCGCTACACCAACGAGGAGGGCGTGGAGGAAATCATCGACGCCAATCCACCCATTGATCTGGGCCTGGGGGCCACCTCCATGATGTATCAGTTTGTGGGCGACGAGATTCCCGCTGAAAACCTCTACAAGATCGCCAAGAGCTATGGTCAGCGCGCCGCCTTCTACAAGCGGCTAGGCTTTGACGCTGTGACCATCCATATGTCCTACCGGGCCCAGCTTCCCGGTCAGTTGCTGTCTCCCCTCAGCAACCGTCGTACCGACGAGTTTGGCGGCAGCTTTGAGGGCCGCTGCCGGTTCCCCCTGCTGATGCTGGAGGAGGTCAAAAAAGCAGTGGGCAACGATATGCTCATCGAGATTCAGTTCTCCGCAGAGGAGCCCGAAGGCGGCTACACCATCGAAGAGGGCATCGAGTTCCTGAAGTTGGCCCAAAAGTATGTGGACATTGTGCAGGTCCGCTCTGCCGAGGGTGACCCCAACCATCCCATTCCCTTTGAGCTTAACCCCACCCCCTTCCTGGAACTGGCCGGTAAGATCAAGGCCGCTGGCCTGGATTTCCTGGTGAGCAACGTGGGCGGCTACTTCGATCCCGACATCGCCGACAAGGCCATCGCCGAGGGCAAGCTGGATCTGGTGGCCATGGCCCGGGCCTGGATCTCCAACCCCAACTATGGCGAGCTGCTCTACGCTGGACGGAAGGACGATATTGTTCCCTGCCTGCGCTGCAACAAGTGCCATGGCCGGGGCAAGAACGATATTATGACCACCTGCTGCTCTGTCAACCCCAAGTTCGGCTTTGAAATGGTGGATCGGTATGTAGTCACCCCGCCGGAGGATTCCAAGACCATTGCCATCATCGGCGGCGGTCCCGGCGGTATGCGGACGGCCCTCTATCTGGCAGACCGGGGCCACAAGGTTACCATCTACGAAAAAGAGGCGGAGCTGGGCGGCGCCATCAAGCACGCAGACTACATTCCCTTCAAATGGACCCTGCGGGACTACAAGAACTATCTGATCCATCAGGTACATAAAAAAGGCATCAAAGTGGTGCTGAATACCGCCGCCACTCCCGAAATGGTGGAGGATCGGTACGATGTGGTCATTGCCGCCGTGGGCGCTCAGCCCATCGTGCCCCGGATTCCCGGTGCGGACGGCGCAAATGTCACCGTGGCCACCGATGCCATCATGCACAAGGAGAAAATCGGCAAGAACGTGGTTGTCATCGGCGGCGGTGAGGTCGGCGTGGAAACCGGTATGTTCCTGGCCCAGAACGGCCACGAGGTCACTGTGGTGGAGATGCGGGACGAGTTGGCCGCAGATACCACCGTCATGCACTACCGCTCCATGTTCTCCGCTGCCTGGGAGGCCATCCCCACCTTCCACTATGTGCTCAACGCCACTGCCAAGGAAATCACAGCGGATCATGTGACTTACACCGACAAGGACGGCGTGGATCACGATCTGCCCGCAGATTCCGTGGTACTCAGCGTGGGCATGCGCTCCAAGTCCGACGAGGCCCTCAGCTTCTATGGCACCAACCCCGGCTTCTACATGGTGGGCGACTGCCGCAAGCCCGGCACCATCCAGACCACCAACCGTAGTGCCTATGTGACAGCGAATAACATCTAATTTTCTTTGGCCCAAAAACAGTGCCCTGGGAATGCATTGCATTCCCAGGGCCATTTTCTATCTACAATTTTTATGCCGGCGACACCGTATAGGTGCCATCTGCATTCTGCGTGATATTTCCGTTGACGGTGCAACCTTCGCCCACATAAACGCCGTTTACAATGCTGGTTCCGGTGACATTCCACACCGCCCCATTGGTAAGGATCACGTAAACCTGTCCAATCCCGTTATAGGCCGGTGTGTTTTGTACTCTGCCGCTGGTCAAATAGTCATAAGTATTCTCTTCCGTCCCGTCCATGGGTTCCCCTGTCTGGTTGAAGAAGAACTGACCGGTGATGGCTTCACCGTTTTCATCCACATGTTGAGCATAGCTGGAGGAGATCACACCGTCCAAGGTGGAGTTGTCCAGGGTAATGCTGACCGCAGTAGTATTCCAGGAGGATAGATAGCTGGTGCTGCCGTCATAGACTCCCAAAGTTGAAACATTGTTGCTGGACCCCACGGAATTATAGATATCCCCCTGCAGCGTAGAGTCCTTGATGGTGACAGACTTGGTATTTCCCTGTCCGCTGGCGGAATTGGCCAGATATTCCTCTTTCGTCAGATCCAGAATATCCATTTCCATGTCATTGGCGCCGGTGCCGGTATCGTCCGTATCCATAAACTGGAATAAAACATTCCCCCAGGGATTGTCCCGTGTCCAATTGACCGTCACATCCTCCAGGGTGATATTGGCCTCACCGGTGGACTTGACGCTGAACAGATAATCGGCAATATCAAAGTCCGAGTGGCTGATATTGGCCGCATAGCTGCCGCCATGGGTCATAAATCCGGTCCGGTCCGAGGACCCATAGCCACGATTTTCTTCCGACTGGGTAAAATCAAAGGTCCCTCCTGTGATGATGCCCAGATAATCCGGAGCATAGAAGGAGCAGCCATAGAAATCGTCGTCAAAACCATCACAGTAGGTGATATAGCCGCAGCCCTCAGTGGTGTCATATACGTCGATATAATAGTCCTTCCCATTGACCGTAGCTGTCAGATCGGCGCTATCCTGATTTGTCTCCACTCCCACGGCAGCCACCGTATCCGTGGCGGAAAGGGTGCCGTTGCCGGAATCGGTGGACAGCACCGCCCAAACATCGCTGACTGCCAGGGAGTCCTGGAAGGTCAGAGTGGCGGAGCCAAAGCAGCAGGCTGCCCGCATGGAACCATAGAGTCCCAATGCCAGAGGTACGCACTGCAGCATGGGTGCACTGAAGTTGCTGGTATAATCGTCGTTATAATAATAGTACTTGGTGCCTGTGCCGGTCATATCCTGGTAGGGCTCTTCAAAATATTCCCCCGACAGTCCTTTTTCGGCAATTTCCTCCTCCGTCAGGGGTTCCTTGGTGATATAAAACCGGTCATAGCCATAGGGTTTATAGTTATAGGCATTTCCCTGCTCCTCCGCCAGCACAACGGAATCGGACACATGGACCACGGAGTTTCCTCCCGCCCAGATTCCGTCATGCAGTGGCCCCTGGGTATAGATGGTAGTCCCGGTAATATCCACATTGGCAGTTCCTGCCGCAGAGATCACCGTACCCCAGCCGCCCTTGGTGCCAAAATCATTGCCTCCCAGGCCTGCAGACTGAATGGTCACATCCTCCACCGTGTAATGATCGCTGTTTTCACTGTAGGCATAGATGCCGCTGATATAATTGGCCTTAATATTGATCTCACCGCCGAAAATACCGTCATCGGTGATCTCCGCGTTCTGTACCGCTGCCGGTACGGAACGGGCCTCCATATAGGTTCCGTCCTCAAAATCCACTGCGCCGGTGAAGTAAAATGGGCCCCAGTTGGCTTCGTTCATGGCCATGGTCACGGTGTCAACCTGGCCCTTTTCCACCGTATAGAGTTCCGCCTCTGGCACCCAGTTCACCGGATCCCCCAGATCCACAATGGTGTTATCCAAGACCAGAACAAAGGTCTCCTGATCCACATCAATAGACTGGGTCGTTCCATCGGAGAAGGTAACAGATTCATACTGGCTATAGCGGGAGGAATCCACATAGTCTTCATCCGACGCCCGGAGCATCACCCCTGTGATCACTGGCCCAGCCGGCTGCTCTGGGGCATCCAGCACGGACTCCATTCCGGAGCTGGGTTCCTCAGGCAACACAGTGGGTTCCGGTGCTGCGGCAGGCTCCGGCGGCTGCGCTTCCCCACTGATCACAGCGGCAGTCTCCCCATCAGTCGGTGCATTGGCGCCGCAGCCAGCAGTCCCCAAAACCAATGCCGCCGCCAGGAGAAGCGTCAAAAAACGTCTCATGGTCAATCCCTCCCCGTTGCGTTTTTACAAAAAATATTCTCACAATTTGATTTTATCACACTTCCCACGCAAAGAAAAGAATTATCCGTCATTCTCCCGGAAATTTCCTGTTTTCTCTCTGCAGGGCAGATGGTTCCCCGGCAGATTATGACAAAGGATAGAAACACCTTGTAAAACCACCGGCACAATGCTACAATAATTGCGGAGTTTCGGCCGCGTGGACAGCAGTGCGCGCGATCATACCGACACTTATCAAAACGTAATTTGCAAAAGGAGTTTTGCCCATATGAAAGCCCCTTCTCTGCGTTCCTATATGTTCAAATATGTGTGGCAGTATGTGGGCGGTCTGGCCTGTCTGTTGACGGTGGATTTTCTGGAATTGTTCATTCCCCAGCTCACCGGAGAGATCACAGACGGACTCACCGCCGGAGGTTTCCCCATGCGCACACTGCTGATGGACGTGTTTCTGATCGTGGCCATTGCCTCTGTGGTGGCAATCATGCGCTTTGGCTGGCGTGTGCTCATGTTTGGCGCTTCCCGGCGAGTGGAACGGGACCTACGGGAGGACCTCTACCGGCATTTGACCACCCTTTCCAATCGGTTTTACCAGGAACACAAGACCGGCGACCTCATGGCCTATTTCACCAACGACATGGACGCCATTCGCATGGCGGTGGGTCCCGCCATTCTCACCACCTTTGACGCTGTGGTGATGACGGTTCTGGTGCTGGGCAAAATGATCTTCTATGTGGATCTGAAGCTCACTCTGCTGGCCATGATCCCGCTCCTGGTGATTCTCTTTGGCGGAAGCCGCTACGGCAGGGCCATGAGCCGCCGATACGACAAAAAGCAATCCGTCTTTGCCAAGCTGTCCGATCAGGTCCAGGAGAGCATCTCCGGAATCCGGATCGTCAAGGCCTTTGTACAGGAGAAGCAGGAGATGGAAGCCTTCCAAAAAGCCAATCAAGCAGCCCGGGAGGCCAATCTCCATGTTGTGAAGCTCCGAGCCTTGATTATCCCCTTTCTGGACGGACTCATCGGCATTGCCAGCGCGTTGACGCTGCTCTACGGCGGCTATCTGGTGATCAACGGCAGCATCTCGTTGGGCAAGTTCGTGGCCTTCAATTCCTATGTCATGACTCTGGTGTGGCCCATGATGGCCGCAGGCGATTCCATCACCATGCTGTCCCAGGGCGTCGCTTCCTGGACCCGAGTCCGGCAGCTCTTCACCCAACCGCCGGAGATCACCGATGACGCCCTTACTGATCCGCAGATTGACGCCCTCTCCGGTGATATTCAAATCAAAAATCTTAGTTTCCAATACGGCGAAGCCCTTCCCTCCGTTTTGCAGGATTTCTCTGTGACCATCCCCAGAGGGTCCACCGTGGGAATCCTGGGTCGGACCGGCTGCGGGAAATCCACCCTGGCCTCCCTGCTGACCCGAACGTACAACGTGGAGCCTGGACATATTTTCATCGGGGGCCATGACATCCGCAGCATTCCCCTGGCAGTCCTCCGGGAGAACATCGCCCTGGTGCCCCAGGAAAATCTGCTATTTTCCGACACCATGCAGGCCAATATTGCCTTTGGCACCAGAACCCTGGACAAAATGCCCCCAGAAGAGACGCCCCGACTGAAAATCTTTATTCGCCAGAGCGAGGCGGCGGAACAGTGGGTGGAGCAGGAGATGACGGAACGAGAGAGTAAAATCGACCAGCAATGGCAGGATTACGATGCCGTGGTAGACGCCGCAAAATCCGCCCAGATCCATGAAAACATTATGGACTTCCCCAAGCAATATGCCACCGTGGTAGGAGAACGGGGCGTCACCCTGTCCGGTGGGCAAAAGCAGCGTACCTCCATTGCTCGAGCTCTGATGAAGGACGCGGAAATCCTAATCCTGGATGATGCGCTGTCCGCCGTGGATACGGACACAGAGGAGCATATTCTTCGCGGCCTGCGGCAAAAGCGAGCCGGCAAGACCACGATTTTGATTGCCCACCGCATCAGCACCGTCCAGGCTGCCGACCAGATTCTCCTGATGGAGGACGGCGTCTGTGCTGAAATGGGGACCCATCAGGAGCTGCTGGCTTTGAACGGGCAATATGCCCGGCTGTATCAGCAACAACAGCTGGAACTCCAGCTGGCCGCGGAAAAGGAGGCGTTCCATGCAACAGAATAAACGGGGCGTGTTTTTCCGCCTGCTGGGCTATGTGCGGCCCTACGCCGGATATGTGGTCCTGGCACTTTTGCTGGTGCTGATGGTCACCTCCAGCGACCTGCTTCGGCCCATTATCATTGGAAACGCCATGGACGTGATTTCCTCCGGCGGCGTCTTCTCCACCATTGTCCGTCTGTTCCTTTTCTATATTTTGTTGCTGCTCTGCGGTACGCTCTGCAACGCAGCACAGATGTGGCTGCTGCAAAAGCTGGGACAGAACATCATCTTCCGGCTGCGGAATGAACTGTTCGCCCATATCCACAAGCTGTCTCTTCGGTTCTTTGACATCACTCCTGTGGGCCGGATCGTCACCCGTGTCACCAACGACGTGGAAACCCTCAATGAGCTCTTCTCTTCCATTCTGGTAACCATGGTGAAAAACGTGGTGCTGATTCTGGGATACGCAGGCGTCATGTTGTTCCTCCAGTGGAAGCTGGCGCTGCTGTCCTTCCTGCTAATTCCTCTTGTCTTTGTACTCACCCGGCTTTTTACAAAGCTGTATCGCACCACCCACCGGATCACCCGGACCAAGGTCTCGGCCCTAAATACCTATCTCTCCGAAAATCTCTCGGCCATGAAGCTCATCCAGGTATTCCACCGGGAGGCGGAAAAGCAGCATGAGTTTTCCCAGCGATCCGGGGATCTGTTTCGCTCCAATTTTCGGGAGATCGTGGTATACGGCACCTTCCGGCCGCTGATCTACTGGATCAGCATTGTGTCTCTGGCCATTGTGCTGGGGGTAGGTGGATATTTGGTGATGGGCGGCGCCATTTCCATTGGCACGCTGTACATCTTTACCAGCTATGTCAAATCCTTTTACGAACCCATTCAGTCCCTGTCGGACCAATTCGGCACCCTACAGGCTGCCATGGCTGCCGGTGAAAAGATCTTTACGCTGCTGGATGAGGAACCAGCCATCCGGCAGCCGGAGCATCCCCAGCAGCTGATCGCACCCAAAGGCCGAATTGAATTTGATCACGTCTGGTTTTCCTATGACGGCGAGGAATGGGTTCTCCGGGATGTGAGCTTTGTGATCGAGCCAGGACAAACGGCTGCCTTTGTAGGCGCCACCGGCGCTGGAAAAAGCTCGATTCTAAACCTGATCGGCAGATATTACGATATTCAAAAGGGCCGGATCACCATTGACGGCATCGACATTCGGGAGCTGGATACGGACAGTCTCCGCCGGGCCGTGGGGCAGGTGCAGCAGGACGTATTTCTGTTTACTGGAGACATCCGGGGCAACATTCGTCTGAAAAACCAGGACATCTCCGACGCCGAGATCGAAGCTGCTGCAAAATTCGTCAATGCCGACGGATTCATCCGTCAGCTGGAGCAGGGCTATGAATCTGCGGTGACGGAACGGGGCTCCACCCTTTCCGCCGGTCAGCGCCAGCTTTTGAGCTTTGCCCGCACCCTGGCCTTCGATCCGGCCATTCTGGTGATGGACGAAGCCACTGCCAATATTGATACAGAGACGGAGCAGCTGATCCAGGACGCCATGGATCGGCTCATGACAGGCCGGACCACTATTGTGGTGGCCCATCGGCTCTCCACCATCCAGCACGCCGACAAGATCATGGTGATGCACAAGGGCCGGCTGCGGGAACAGGGCACCCACCAGGAATTGCTCCAGCAAAACGGCATTTATAAAAAGCTCTATGATCTCCAGCTCTGCGAGCGCTGACGGTTCCATTTCATGCAGCTTTCCTCCTCCAAAAAAAATTTTTGAAATTTTGAATGGATTTTCGTTGCACAATCGTATACAGATTGAAGCCGGAAATGGCTACCAACGAAAACGGAGGAACTGAAAATGAAAAAAATATTGACAGGTATTTTGACCACAGCCATTGTACTCTCCATCGGTACCACCAGCGCTCTGGCCGCCGGTTCAGGACGGGGTCACTGCGGCAATGGGAATCCTGGCAGCGGGCGTTCCATCAGCGGGAATTACGCGGAAAGCGTCTGTCAGTACTATGTGGACGCCGACGGCGACGGTATCTGCGACAACTGCGGTACCAGCTGCACCGGGACCGGGTCCGGCCATCGGTATCACTATGTGGACGCCGATGGTGACGGTGTCTGTGACAATGCCGGCACCGGCTGCCAATTTGTAGATGATGACGGCGATGGTATCTGTGACAACTGCGGAACTGACATCAACGGAAATGGCGGCGGCTACCGGTATAACTATGTAGATGCTGACGGCGACGGCGTCTGTGACAATGCCGGCACCGGAAATGGCAGTGGGAATCGGTACAACTATGTGGATGCTGATGGCGACGGTATTTGCGACAATGCCGGCACTGGAGCAAGACAAGGCTGCGGCCAGGGCAATGGGGCTCGGAGGGGCTGCAGAAGATAACAAGCGGGGGTTTGTTATGCGGAGTAATCAAGAGGTGAGCCGAGCCATAGATCGGTATGGAGATACCATTCGGCGGCTCTGCATGATTCATCTGAAAAACTATGCCGACACCGAAGACATTTTTCAGACGGTTTTTTTGAAATACGCGCTCCGCACCGACGAATTTGAAAGTGATGAGCACGAGCGCGCCTGGTTTATCCGCGTAACCATCAACGCCTGCAAAGACCTGCTGAAAAGCTTTTTTCGCAGCCGTACTGTTTCTCTGGACCAACTGTTGGAGCAGCCCGCTGCCCTGACCCCCAATCATCGGGAGGTTCTGGAAGCGGTGCTCTCCTTGCCTCAAAAATACAAGGATGTGGTCTATCTTCACTACTACGAGGACTATACCGCCCCTCAGATCGCGGATCTTTTAGGAAAAAACGTCAACACCATCTATACGCTGCTGACCCGTTCCAGACAGCTGCTCAAGGACAAGCTGGGAGGTGACACCTATGCATGATCGGCTAAAATCCGCCTTCGATGCGGTCCATACGGAGGATGCTCTGAAGGAATCCACCCTGGCCTACCTCTCTATCCAGGCTGAAAAGCAGCAGCGAAAATCTCGCCCCATGGTTCGGCTTGTTCCGGCCCTGGCCTGCATACTCCTTCTGGTGATGAGCTTTGCGGGTTACCGGCTTTATTTTACCCCCATCTCGGTCATCAGCATTGACATCAATCCCTCTCTGGAGCTGGGTGTCAACCGCTTTGACAAGATTGTCTCCATAGAGAGCTTTAATGCGGATGGCGAAGCGCTGGCCTCTCAGTTGCAAATCCGATTTATGGACTACTCCGAGGCACTGGAGCAGATCCTCGCCAATGATATGGTAGAAGCCTGCCTGTCTGAGGATAATACGCTCTCCATTGCCGTTGTGGGCGATGATACCACCCAATGCGACAGGCTTCTTTCCGGCGTAGAGCGCTGCACCACTGGCCACGAAAACGCCCATTGCTATTCCACCTCTACAGAGGAGGTGGCCTCGGCCCATGACTGTGGCCTCTCCTACGGAAAATACAAGGTATTTTTGGAGCTTCAGGCCTTGGATCCCAGTATCACCGCCGAAGATATCCAAGATATGACCATGCGGCAGATTCGGGATCTCATCGACACGCTGTCCGGAACCGACACCGCTGACACCCAGACCGCCGACACAGAGGAGGAAACCTCCGGGCATCACGGTCAAGGTTATCCCGGCAAGGGCCAGGAACACCAGGACCAGAGCAATTCGGAAAGCTGCATTGAAACAGAAGCCACCGGGCAAGGTAACGGTCTGGGTCAAGGAAACGGCGACGGTCAAGGCAACGGCCAGGGGCCCGGAAACGGCGACGGTCAAGGCAACGGCCAAGGGGCTGGAAATGGTGACGGTCAGGGTAACCGCCGAGGCAGTCAGCACGGAAATTGAGTTTTCTTTCGTTCATAGATGCAAAAATCGTCCCCGGCAGAGGTTTTTCTGCCGGGGACGAACTATATTTTTATGACTGGCGCTCGTAATAACGGTCAAGAGATGCCTGTTTAATTTCCAGGCATTTCTCCAATCCCATCTCCTTACAGGTATTGATGAAGCTGTCCAGTTCGGAAATCGGCGCATCCCCAATGATATACCGCAGGAAGTTCTCCTGAGCATAGGTAGTAATGTCACCGGCCAGAGAATTGTACTCCTCGGATTCCTCTGTGGTCATGGTCAGCGTGGTGGGGCAGCCCCAGGAATTGTCCTTATCGGTCATCCAAATCACAGGCGCCTCCAGCTGCTGTTCCGTCATGCCCTGATCCTTGGCGGAAACATCCGTCAGGCACACGGTGTTCTGGAGCATATAGCGGAACTGGGCCAGAGTGGGGGTCATCCCCTCAGGGTTATTGACGATCAGATCGGTGTACTGCTTGTTGCCCTGGTCGTCATATTCAAAGGTAACGCCTTCCACGCCCCAGTTGGCCAGGATGGCCCCTTCCTCCGTGTACCGGTAATCCATCCACTGAATGGCGATCTCCGGAATCTCACAGGTCGTGGTCAGTACGCAGTTGGACATGGTGGACAGGGTCTCATAGTTGGTCTGTCCCAGATGAGTTACATCTCCCTCATTTCTCACTGCGTCCTGAATTGCTGCAATCTCAAAGTCGGGGTCCTGGGCCGCATCGTTATACTGCTCAATGTAGTCCTTCTCAGACCACCACAGGGAGCTTTCCCCACTGGTGACCATGCCGATGTCGGCACCGCCCTGCATACCAAAGTCCTCGCTCATGAAGTCCTGATAGACCCAGCCCTTGGCATACCAATCTGCCACCATGGTCACATACTCCCGGAACCCTTCGGTGAGAACGCCGCTCTGCAGCTGTCCGTCAATCTGGAACCAGGGCAGCGTAGCTTCAAAGGAGTTGCCAAAGGAGGCCAGCGTATCGAAGCCCGCCGTCAGATAACCAAAGCCCGGATCGCCGGACATGGGCAGCTGTACCGTTGCACCGTAAGTATTGTAGGCCTGCTCGATATAGGCCTCATATTCGTCGTAGGTATTGATCTCCGCAGGATCCATGCCGAACTCCTTGGCCCAGTCCGCCCGGATCTGAGGGCCTTTATTGCAAGGCGCGCCAGTATCATAGGCCTGGGCAAAGAATACGATACGTCCTTCGTCGGTCATGGCATCCCGGAGATTTTGATCATTGGCATGAATGATGGCATTATAGTTGGGGGCATATTCCTCGATATAGGGGGTCAGATCCAAGAACACCTCATCCTCTACGCCCTTATCATATCCTCCGGGGTAATTGGTGGCCGCTTCACAGTAGATATCCGCGTAATCCTGGGACGCCAGCTGGAGGTTAAACTGCTCCCCAAAATTCATGGGATGGAACAGCTGAAAATCCACAGATACATTGGACATTTCCTCCAGAGTGTTGTAGAACAGGTTGTCGGACATATCCTGGCACCAATCCTGGACCTGGGGATTAAAGCGCATGAAGAACGTCAGCGTGACCGGCTCTTCACTCAGAGGCATGGAGATCTCAAAATTCTGGGCCTCCAAAGCTTCCGCTTCCGATGCTGATGCCTCCGGCTCTGCCGCAGAAACAGGCTCCTCCGGCGGTTCCGGCGTCTGTGTCTCTGGAGCAGCCATAGTCTCTTCCACCGCTTCTGCGCTGCTCGCTACAGACGCCGTAGACGAGGCAGTATCTCCGCAGGCAGCCATGACGCCCAGCAGCATACAGATTGTCAGCAGAATTGCAATTGTCTTTTTCATTTGACTCCACCTTCCATATTACTGTTGTGTATTCGTTTACAGTTTAATTTAAACAACCGGCAAATCCACTGTCAAGTAACATTTCTTGCGGATTCAAAATACTTATTTTTCGATACCAAACCGATCTCCCTGCAGATATTGTTTCTCCGCCAGATATTGGTCAACAGCCCCCAATACCGCAATTTTATCCCTGCTCCAGAGGGGCGCCAACAGCACTCGCTTGTCTCCATCTCCGGTCAGCCGTTCCATTACTGTCTCCGGAGGGAAGTACCGAAGCTGCTCTGCAATGATTGCCACATATTCCTCCCTGGTCAGGGGGACATAGGCTCCCCTTTGCCACAGCGCCTCCAGCGGCGTTCCCCGGTTCACATGGAGAAGATGGAGCTTGACGCCGCCCGGCCGAAGCATTCCCAGCTGCCGGGCTGTCTCCACCATCATGGCTGAATCTTCTCCCGGCAATCCATCGATCAGATGGACGCAGGTTCGGATCCCCCGCTGCTGCAGCCGCCCATAGCCTCGAAGGAACTCGTCAAAGCCATGGCCTCTGCCAATTCGCATGGCCGTTTCGTCATGTATGGTCTGGAGCCCCAGCTCCACTGTCAAATGGGTTTGGCGGTGCAGTTCCTCCAATGCCTCCAGTACCGGCTCCCCCAGGCAGTCCGCCCGGGTGGCAATGGATATGCCAACCACATTGGGAAACGTCAACGCCTCCCGCCATTGATGCTTCAACTGTGTCAGCACTCCATAAGTATTGGTTCCAGCCTGAAAATAGGCGATGAGCTTGGCCTCCGGTCGTTTTTTGTGGATCCGTTCGCGCTCCGCCTGAAGCTGCTCTGTCACCGTACCGGTTCCCGCAAAATACCGGCTGCCGGAATCGCAAAAAATACAGCCTCCATGGCCTGCTGTTCCATCCCGGTTGGGGCAGCTACAGCCCACATCCAGACAGGCCTTGTATACCCTGCCACCAAAAATCTGCATATTATAGCTGTACAGAGTGTGATACCGTTTATGGTCTCCAAAGGGTACTGTTTTTTTCTCCGTTTCCTTCTCCAATTTCCAAGCCTCCCTACGCTTCCATAGTCAAAAACATGGACACACCGCAGTGTGTCCATGCCGATTTGTATCATTGGATTCGTCAACCGCGTTCCTATTTCCGCCGTCTTGCCCGCAGCCGTTCCATTTTGAAATGGGAAACCTGATCCTCCCTGGCGTTGTACATCCGGGCTGCCAAAAAGGCAATACCAGCGGTAATCACGCAGGTCGCCCCGTCCCGCACATAAGGATTGGTCAAAACCTCCCCCTGATAGAGGCCGTCCGGCAGCATTGCAGCAAAGTGCATCAGTGGAATCCAAAGGAAGAACATCTTTTTTCCGTCCTCACGCATGGCATACCACAGCAGCACTGACAGCGCAATCTCCCGCACCAGGAAGAACACCCGATTGATCCCAGTGGTGATAAACTCCCAGGCATTTTGACCAGCGATGATTTGCAGCAGGCTCAGCGCTTCCTCCGAATCCGCCCCGGCGTTTTCCATCAGGGCATCCATGCCGGTTTTAAGATATTCCGAGGCGATGGTATAGCAGTTGAAATAGTAGGCGCCACAGACGCAGAGGTAAACACCTCCGAAGCCAATGGCAAAGCCAATGGCGGCGTCGGTTTTGTCAAAGCTGCCCATTACACCATATTTCATGGCCACAAAGCGAATCAGCTCCCGGGCAATCACCACCGAGAAAACAATGTAAAGGCCATGGGGCAGTCCGCTTTGTGTAAGCCCCAGATTCAGCGCCAGCAAATCAAAAACGTTTTCCAGCAGCATGACCACGATGTACGAAAAAATGCCCAAAATGATCTGGGACAGCTGGATACGGCCTCGCATGGTATACCATGCTGCCAGCACCGCCAGAACACACAGAGCTGCGGTAATCATCAGGCAGGTTACAGTAAAGGATTCAATATGTATTTCAGATCCCATAGACGTCCTTTCTCAAATACAGGAACGGCGCTGCCCCAAAATACATCGGTATTTCGAGGCAGCGCCCGTTTCATACACTTTATCTCCGGTTGAAGATCCGGAAAATATCGTCAATATCGGAGACATTGGGCGCGTCGGGCGTCTCAGGCTCCGCTTTGGCCTTTTCCCCGGCAGTGGTAAACACACCGCTGTTGCCGGCATCGTCAAAGCCGGTGGCAATAACGGTCACCCGCAGGGCATCCTCCAAATTCTTGTCGAAGGTAGCGCCAAAGATGATGTTGGCCTCGGGGTTCGCGGCCTCCATGACGATATTGGCGGCAGTCTCCACGTCCTCCAGCTCCATATCCGGTGCGCCAGTCACATTGATGAGCACACCCATGGCCCCATTGATAGAGGTTTCCAGCAGCGGAGAGGACACGGCAGCCATGGCGGCAGCCTCGGCCTTCTCCTTGCCAGCAGCTACACCTACGCCCATATGGGCACGACCTGCATCCCGCATAATAGCGGACACGTCGGCAAAGTCCTGATTGATCAGCACATTATCAGAATAGCCCACCAGCTCAGAAATGGAGCTGACTGCCTGCTTGAGCACATCGTCGGCAATACCGAAGGCGTTGGCAAAGGTGATCTTCTGGTCCGTCACATATTTGAGGCGGTCATTCGGAATGATAATCAACGAATCCACTTTATCGGACAGATTAGCGATTCCTTCCTCCGCCTGTGCCATACGGCGAGCCCCCTCAAACTTAAAGGGTTTGGTGACCACGCCTACGGTCAGTGCACCGGTCTCCCGGGCGATATCGGCGATGATCGGTGCCGCACCGGTTCCGGTGCCGCCGCCCATGCCGGCAGTGATGAACACCATATCGGTATTCTCCAGCATTTTAGCAATGGCAGCCCGGCTCTCTTCCGCGGATTTTTTGCCAATGTCGGGTTTGGACCCTGCGCCCATACCACCGGTCAGCTTTTCGCCAATCTGAACCTTCTCGGCGGCTTTGGACTTGTTCAGATCCTGTTTATCTGTGTTGACAGCAATAAAATCAACGCCCTGGACCCCGGCCTCGATCATGCGGTTGACAACATTGTTGCCCGCGCCGCCAACGCCGATCACTTTAATGGCGACAACTCTCTCGGGATAGGATTCGCTCATAAGTCTTTCCTCCTAAGTACTTTATTCACACGCAACTACGCGCAAAGAAGCTATTTTATTTATATTTTATCGCACATGGCCCGCTGGGTCAATAGCAACTTTTGTTTTTCCGTAAATTTATCCAAGGGGGTGGAATACCGCCTGGGTCCCGCTGGTGAAACTCAGATCTAAAACACCCCGGGCATTCGCGTCCAGTCTGGCGATGGCAGCAGTCATATACTGGAGTCGATAGTCCAAATCCGACGCGTCCCCCACCTGGACCTCGATACGGTCCTCATAATTCAATGTCACCTGCTGCAGGTCCGTCACATCCACACTGCGAAGCACAGCGGACAGTCCCGCTTCCTGAATCTTGTTCACCGCATCCATGGCAAGCGTTCCCCGGGCCGTATCATCAAAGGTGGCCAGGTCCCCCGCCGTGGGCAGCTGGAGCACGGTTCCCTTAATCAGAGGATATGCAGTTTCCGCGTCTTCATCCAGCTTTTCCAAAAGTTTTCCCTCTTTATTCATCAGCCACAGCGTGCCAAATTCCGACTCTGCCGCCATGACCGCCTGGCATTCTTCCACCGTAAAAGATATGGTACCAGGAAGAGACTTGGATATCACCACCTGTTCCACATAGGGAAGCTTGGTCAGGATCCGACTGGCTGCTCGGGTCTTGCTGACGCCCATCAGCACATCGCCTGCGGTGATACCGCTGGCCTCTGCCACCTCCTCCGCTGTATAGCGGACGTTGCCGGTGACCTCGAACTCCCGGACGCGAAACAGCACCAGCATCAGCACAAAGACCACCCCTACGGCAATCAGGGTCTTTCCCCACATGGGTATGCCCCGATTCCTCCAGTTGGCTTCGTTTTCCTGCTGCTCCTGCTGCTCCATCCGCAGCTGCCGCAGATGGGCCCGTTGGCTTCTTTCCCGTTGGACTGCGGATTTGCCCCGGGGCTTTGTTCCCTTTCCAGCCGCAGTTTTTTTATTCTGTTTCTGCGCCATGGACCTTTCTCCTTCCCTCAGGTGCGTGTCAGCTCCAATATAATTTCATAGATCTTCTGGGCAGAATCCGGCACCGCCAACTCCTGCACCGCTTTGCTCATTGTCTTCAGCCGCTCCGGATCTCCCAGCAACCCACAGGCTGTTTCATAGAGCCGGTCACCGTCGCATTCCGATTCCCGCAGCACCACTGCTGCACCATGAGCTTCCAAAATCCGCGCGTTCTTTTCCTGATGATTATCTGTCACATTGGGTGACGGTACAAAGATTGCCGGCTTTCCCGCCGCCGCAGTCTCCGCAATGGTGGCAGCCCCTGCCCGACAGATCACCAGATCCGCCGCCGCCATGACCGTGGGCATATCGTAGACATACTCCCGCATATCAATGGCAGGATATTTGGCAAGATCCGCCCCCTGTTCCTTTACATATTCGGGCATCCAGGCCCAGCCGTAGCTTCCGGTGGCATGAATGTGCTGGAATGGTGCACCATCCCGGCATTCCAGGGCCATAAACCGGGCAATTTTCTTATTCATTTCCCTGGCTCCCAGGGAGCCCCAATAGCTCACCACCACAGGACGTTCATCCAGGCCCAGCGACTTTTTGGCCTGCTCCTTTTTCGTGTACAGGAATTCGCTGCGCACCGGCATACCCACCACCCGGACCTTCTCCGGATGGGGATAGCTGCTTCTGCTCTCCTCAAAGGATACCATGACCCGGTCCACCTTGTCCATCACCAATCGGGTGGTAAGTCCAGGAACCGCATTGGATTCATGGAGCGCCGTGGGGATCCCTCGTTTGGCACCCTGGTGCAGCATGGGATAGCTGGCATATCCACCGGTCCCCACAATGACGTCCGGCTGGAACTCCCGAATGATCTGATCGGCTTTCCTGCGGCTGCTGATCATATAGGACACGGCCTTGATATTGTGCAAAATGCTTTTCGGCGTGGGTTTTCGCCAAAAGCTGGAAATCTGGACCGTCTCCAGGGGAAACCCCGCCCGGGGCACCAGATCCGCCTCCATGCCGTCCACCGCGCCCACAAACAGGATATTGGCGTCCTGCCTGCGTTCTTTGAGCAGATTTGCCACGGCAATGGCAGGGCTGATATGGCCACCGGTCCCACCGCAGGTAAAGATCACATTCATGCTATTCACAACCTTCAACTAAGCCGCGCAGCCAGTCGCCGCGCATTTTGAATTTTTACAGAAATCCCGCCGAGCACTGTCGGGATGCCCCCAGGATCAGTCCCATTTCCCCCAGTTGGATCAACAGCGCTGTTCCACCGTAGCTGAAAAAGGGGAGGGAAATCCCGGTGGAAGGCAGGAGATTTGTCACCACACCGATATTGAAAAAGACCTGCAAAGCCGTCAGCGTCGTGATCCCTGCCACCGTCAGCGCTAGAAAACGATCCCGCACATGCATGGCGATCCAATACCCTCGCAGAATCAGCAGCGCATACAAAACGAGAATCGCAGTCGCACCCACCAGTCCCAGTTCTTCGCAGACAATGGCGAAAATATAGTCATTGTGCTCCTCCGGCAGATACAGATACTTCTGCCGGCCCTGTCCAAAGCCCAAGCCCAGCAGACCGCCGCTGCCGATGGCGTAAAGAGACTGAATAATCTGGTAGCCATCGTCGGTGGGATCAGAAAACGGGTCCTGCCAGGCAGTGATCCGGGACGCCTCGTAGCCCCCCGCACCCAGAATCAGTACCAATCCTAGCAGCATCACGCTGCCGCCCAGAATAAACCAGCGATATTTTACGCCGCCCAAAAAAAGCATGGCACCGGCGGTACAGGCAATGATCACAATGGCGGAATTGTGGGGCTCCAAACGAAGCAGTACCACGATGACCACCAATATGGCCGCAAATGGCGCAATTCCCCAGCGGAAGGTCTCCATTTTCTCCTGAAAGGCAGCAATCATAGCAGCATAGCTGAGGATGACCCCCAACTTGGCGATCTCCGACGGCTGGAACGATATTCCCAGTCGAACCCAGCGGGTGGCGCCGTTTTCCGACTGACCGATTCCCGGTACAAATACCAGCACCAGGAACAGGATCGAGGCCCCCAGTACGGGAAACGCCAGCTTACGGATCAAAGTAGGTTTTACCCGGCTCACCGCCAGCATGGCCACGATTCCCACCAGGGAGAACATCAGTTGACGTTTAAAAAAGTAGGCGCTGTCCCCGGTCTCATAGATAGCCCGGGCATAACTGGCCGAGAAGATCATCACA
>CASEPH010000311.1 GCA_949289625.1 uncultured Clostridia bacterium
CGACGGTGCCGTGAACCGCCTCCACCATGGGCCGCCAGAACTCCGGGCGGAGGAAGTTCTGGTTCCCCTTCTCCCCGGAGTGAACCTTTACAGCCACCTTTCCGGGCAGCTCCACCCCCAGGGCGCGGTACAGCTCAACGACCTTTTCCGGGGTAATCTCTCTGGAAAAATACACGTTTGCCTTCATAACAGCTCTCCTTGTTCAAAGTCCAGAAATGGCGGTTTCGGGAACCGTCCTGCGCACATTCTGACTCTGTGTCAGCACATACAATATAGCACGGTTCTGACACGGTGTCAACCCTCTCTTCCGCCGTCCGGAATCAAAAATGTGGGCTGAGAAATCATATTCTCAGCCCACATTTTATCCATACTTATCTGGCCGCTCTGCCGTCCCATCACCCTCCATCCCTCCTTATTTCAATTATACCATAGAGTTGGAGTTTGGTGGGACTTTGTCAACAGGTCCAACCCTTGACACTGCATTATCAAAAGGCCGAGGGCAGGGCCTGTATGCAAGCTGTAGTGCATGGCAGGGCGTGCAGGACCTCAGAGGTCAGTATATTTTGTGCTGCGTCCCATGCACTTTTCTACCGGGTATTTTCGAACGTTCTTTTCCAGCTTCTTCATCACAATTTCGTCCAGATCAAATCCGAGGTCATCTGCCAGCATGGCGGCATAAATCAGTACATCCGCCAGTTCATCCTGCAGTTGGCCGGTCTTAACGCCTACCACGTCCTCGCTGTGCTTCCATTGGAACAATTCCAGCAGTTCCGAGGCCTCCAGAGAGATTGAGATGGCTAGATCCTTTGGGTTGTGGAATTGCCGCCAGTGCCGCTCATCCCGGAAACGGTTGATTGCCTGGATCGTTTCTCGTCTCATAACAGTCCAACGACCTCCATAAAGTGCTGCTTCAGGGCTGGATCCTCAAAGTAAACCCGAGTCCCGCTGATTCCTCTTGTGAGGAGCACATAATAAATCTGCCTGACGTAGGTGCTTAGTTCAGCCGGGGAAAAACTTGCTTTCGGCGGCGTCCCGTTGGTATCAAAGTAGTGTTCCTTTTTTGCCGTTACCATTCCGTTTTCGTAGGTCAGATCCTTTGCGATGATAACACCTGCATAGTCCAAATCTACACCTTGGATGGCGTGAATGGATCCGATCTCATCCTCGCTGTCCGGCAATGAGGTCCAGTTTTCGTGTGTCGAGTTCCACTTCCAGCGGTGCTCCTCATCCTCCACCCAGTCAAATTCCGTGTATCCCCGACTTCCGGGGCGGAGCCGGCTTCCCCACGGACGGGCATATCCGGCCAGCACCCTGCACTGGGCCTTCGGGTGATACTGCCGCCGCTCGTCTACGTAGGAAAACAGTTCCTGTATAGAATCTACGATACCGAAATAGGCGTCCTGAGACTGGTTTTGAAATACGCCGTGGTTAAACGCGCTCTGTTTGATCTGAAGGAAGGAACAGATCCCGTTGATATAGTCGTCCGCGGTATAGGACGCGCCCCGATCCTGGACCTGTACACGGAACTGCTTGGTCAGCGTGCGCCTTTGCAGGGCCTTTTCCCGGATATAATCCTGGAAATCCCGATAGGGGATGTCCGATGGACGAATCGCCTGGACGGGGTCATAAAACAGCACAAGCTGATCCGACAGTTCTCCCAGCAGGAAGAGCTCGTTCTTCCTCGGGTCGCCCGGAACGAAGATTCCTGTTGTCAAATGGTTCTGCTTCGGACAATTCCAACGCAGCCGATGGGCCTCGTCCACCAGAAGGACATGAAACCTCTTCTTCCGCCGGATTAACTGATAGGCGGTTCCAATTTCGATGTTTTTCCCAAGACCGTAGGCGCGGAAAATTTTGAGGGCGGTCCTGACCCAGTTGGATTTTACCACCACGCCGATGGATCTGCTGGGATTTTCGCACAGGCGGGCCGCCAGATTCGTCAACACCACGGTCTTTCCGGTTCCAGCCGTCCCCTCGATCAGGAAGCTCCGCCCGCTCTCCTCCACCTCTTGGATGAAGTCAAACTGCTCCGCAGACAGTTCGGTAAAAGGAGAGTACTTAAACAGGATGCTGGTGCGCAGGGCGTCCAGGGACTTCTGATGTACAACCCCGGCCTTGCAGAGCTCGTTTTCCCAGAAAGGCGTCAGTACGAGAGACAGCACCTCTTCCCGGCTTTGATAGTCGACAAACCGGTTGCCCTGCGTTTTATTCTGGCAGACCCGCCTTTCTTTTGCAGGGAGATTTTCCTGATCGGCAGTGAGGTATGAGATCAACAGGTGCTCCAGATCATTCTGTGAGTTCCCATCCACATACTGCCCAAAAAGCACCAGAACTCTCTCAAACTGACGATAATCAGTCTTCACCTCCTGCAGATGCTGCTTGTGCCGCGTCAGGAAGCAATCTGTCTGCCCAACATAGAAAGACCGCTTTCCGTAATAGAGATAAACCACGCGCGCACAGGTTAAAACGTGCATCTGCTAACCGGTGCAGGCGCTGTAGTCCAGATGTCCTGCAGACAGCGGGAACTGGATGACACCATATTTCTTCCCTGCCATTAAAATGACAACACCTTTCTCACATGATTTTTGGTCGCCGGATCCCGGAACCAGATATGGACGCTGCCCTTAGCCCGGGTAAGCAGTACACGGTAGGTATTCAGCATAAGCTCCAAAGCAACCTCTGGGGGACTCTTCTGGAGCGGAATGCGCAAGGAGTCATCCCTGCTCTTCTCCAGATCGATGCGCCAGCGGCGGGCAGCATCGTCCCAGCGAAGGTCGTCCCACCAAATCATGCCGATATCATCGTATTCCAGCCCCTGGGCGGTGTAAATGCAGCCTACCTGCTCCAGATCTTCTGGGGCTCGGCCCAAATACCAATGGTACTGCGCCCCGGGTGGGTTCCATGCTTTTCGGAACTCCCCTGTAAACTGAGAAATCACAATATCCTTGGTTTTCACCGATCTGGACCAGGACCAGCAGAAGGGCGCATACCATTTTACATGGCGTCCGCTGGAAAACAAATCATAGAGATGGCGATCCAATGCATTCAGATCGTCCCAACAGCGCAGCTCCAACGTAGACTGACGATGTAAAGGCTGCTCCCACCGGTCATAGAGCAGCTTATCCAGATCAGAAACGTAACTGCCCAGATATCCTGCCCGCTTTTGTGAGTGCAAGGAACAGAATGTATAGGGAATCCCGTGATCCTCGGCAAACCGGCGGAAGCGGTCCACAGTTCCTTCTTCTGTGGGACGAATACGCTGCCGGTCATCCTGCAGCACAACGATCAGACCAGCCTTGTGGAACAGTTTGCTTAGGGTGTCATCCAGATGTTCAATACGGTGGGCTTCATCTACAACGACCAGATCTCGCCCTGGCGGAACCGCGTCCAGATAGGCGGGCGCAACGCCGGACGCTCCTGCAATCACCTGGGACAATGTACGGCTTCTCGGCAGTGCAAAAATACATTTGTGCCGGTTTTGACCGGAACGCTTATCTTTTAAGCAATAGGCATAAATGGCGTGCAGCCCTACCACCGTTGTTCCGGTACCCGGGGGACCGGAGATGATAAACAGATGCTTGCCGGCTTCGGGCCGAAAAAGCGCGTTGATTCTGCGGCAGACCTGAATGTTGACCTCGCGCTGGTCGTCCAGCATGACCGCATTTTCTTCGGCTCCCAGCGCTTTCTTCAGATCCCGGAAGCTGGCCTGTCCCAGCGTATAGACGCCGGTAAGGAAACTGCTCACCACGTCCGGCCTGGGGGTGGGAGAAAAAAGCCTGCGCAGATCCGCCGCCAGCCGGGCCTCTTCGCCCTTGACGTACGTCTCATGCCGGTACGGGGCAAATACGCCATATGCTCCCGTAAAAAGCTGCTCTTTCTCCTCAAAATTGTGCAGAAACTGGCAGTGTTCCACTTCCATCTGCCCATCGCATACGCCGCTGTGGTTCATCTGCAGATGCTTGGCATATGTCTGGGTCTGCAGCACTGGATGGGGGCGGTCCTCATAACGGCCATCGAGTTTGGAAAGAAGAACAGGGACATTGCTGCTTGTATTCTGTGTGTTTTCTCCTATGGAGCTCCACTGCTTCAACTCAAAGATCAACACAAGGGGTTTTCCAGTCTCTCGCCGTTCGCCCAGCAGCACAGCGTCAATTCGACTGCCAATGGGTGTCTGATATTCCAAAACCAATGTCAATGCGTCCAGCCCTGCCTGGTGCAGCACCTTGACCAAAACGGGAATAGAGTTCTCCCAGGATCTATATTCTGATTCGGAAGGATCCCCCTGCAATTTCCGCAGATGGCTGGCAATTTTTTTCCCGCTCATAGAGTAGAGCGCTCCTATGGTGCCGATAAAACTTCCGCCTGCTCTGTCCATAACACCGCTCCTTCTGGCAGGATAATTGCCTTCTAATTATATCATGAATGTGCTGCTGATGCACCACGCATTCTTCTATAATAATCCTGGTTCGAATCCAGTCCGGCGTTTTTCTGCCTCCGGCAGGCCATGGGCTTGCGCAATCGGTGCCGCTATGATATAGTAGTGGGCGACAGCGGCCGGGGAAGCCCGGCCCTTGGATTTGAGGCCGCGCCCCCGGACGGGGAGGCGTTTGGGTACGGAACGGGGTTTCGGTTGCCTGTGGGGGCCTTGAATCAGGCAGATCG
>CASEPH010000312.1 GCA_949289625.1 uncultured Clostridia bacterium
CTAAGGCTGTCGCCCATATATGTGCCCGTAGCTCAGTTGGATAGAGCGTTGGACTCCGACTCCAAAGGCCGCTGGTTCGAATCCAGTCGGGCATACCAAGACCGCCGAAAGCAATTGTTTTCGGCGGTCTTCCTTTACAAAGTTGAAATTTCCGGCGGAAGAGAAAGAGAGAGGTGTGGGATTTTGAGTTTCCAACTGATTTGTGTTTTGGTGGTCCTGATGGTTGCCAACCAACTGATTGGAACCGGATACGGCTCCTGGAAAGAGGGATTCAATTGGTCTCTGTTCTGGAGGGGCGTCAAAAAGATCTTTCTGCTGTTTGTAGGATACGGCGCCATCGCACTGACGGTCCATTTGGCTGCGGACCACATTCCGAAAATCGAGTATCTCAACGGAATCCTCCTGGAGCCAATTGCAAAATACTTCACCAAGGTCTGCGGCTCTTTGAAGCAACTGCTGAATGAGTCGACAAAAACTACAACCTCTGCTGTGATGGTGGAACCGACGGAGCCGTCTGTACATCAGGACAACACCCCGGTTGAATAGGCACCACCGATTGTCTCAGATCTCCAACCCCTTCTGCAGTATCGCGCTGGCGGCCCTCTTGTTTTTGTCAAAGGCATGGGTGTAGATGTCCAGGGTGGTGGAGGGCTGGCTGTGTCCCAGCAGACCCGCCACCGTGGCCACGTCTGCCCCGCCTGCAATTAGAAGGCTGGCGTTGGTGTGTCGCAAGGAGTGGACATTCAGATTCTCTGGCAGGCCGTTCTTTCGGAGGATCAACTTGAAGCGCCAGGTGAAGGTGGTGGGCGTCATAGGCAACCTGCTTCCGTTTCGCCGGAAGAGAAAGTCCTCCCCCTCCAGCGCCCGACAGTCATAGGTTTCCGTAATGTAAGCGCATTCCTTTTGATACTCCAGCAGGAGCGTCTGCATCTCCGGAGAGAAGTAGACATATCGGTTCCCAGCCCTGGTCTTTGGCTCCTTGACAAAGATCTCTTCATCTGTAACCTTCACGGCGCTGCGGCAAATGTGGATGCTCCGTTGCTCCCAATCGATATCCCGCCACTGGAGGGCACAGCACTCTCCTCGCCGTATCCCGGTGGCGATGATCAATTTGAAGTATATCTCATATTTGATACTCTCATTCTCCAGCGCCGTGATAATCTTCTGAACAGTTTCACCGTCCGCAATTTGCTTTTCCCGTTTTCTTCCAGCGTAGCGATAGGTCCGCCAGGCCGGGTTGTGATGCAGAAAACCGCCCTCCACGGCGTCCGAGAGAATGGTACACAGTGTGGCGTGTACCCCCTCCACGGTGTTTTCGGAGAGCGGCTTTTTTGTTTCCTGGCTGACGGTTTTGCGCAATTGGGCATAGAAACTGCGGAAGTATTCCGGGCGCAGGTCCCGCAATCGGTAGTGACCTAGGACCGGCAGGATACGGGCGATATCCTGCCGGTCCCGGCGGACGGTGGACTTGGCCAGTCGGTTCGGAGCCACCTTCTCCAGCCACAACTCGATGTACTTTGCCAGGGTGATATCCGGGGAGCGCGAGTCCTCATCATCGTTTCGACACGCCCGCTCGAAGAGAACTGCCTGTTCCTGAAGCCATTTCTCCCTCTGTTTGGGTGTCAGATCCGCTGGGGGATGGATCGTCTTCTGCTTTGGCTTGATTCGCTTTCCGTTGTAATCATAGCCCATGGAAACCACGATCAGGTAACTCTCTCCGCGTTTTCGAATGCTTGCCATTTGTCATCTACTCTCTTTCTCTCAATATTCTGCTCTCCTATCCTGTTGTGAGCAGTCTGGCAAGCAAAACATACCGGAACAAAGGACAAAAATCCACCTTAACCTTTGAAATTGTATTTTTTCTACGAAAGCAACAATTACACCGCTTCTCTCTGGTGAAACAGCACATCCTCCATAATGTCGGCAGCCTGTTGCTTCAATACCATCTGCGGGTGGCAATAGGTGCGCTCTAGAAAAGAGGTGTCACCATGTCCGGCCAATTCTGCCACAGTCTGCTTGTCCACTCCGCTGTGGAGCAAAGCGGAAACAAAGTAATGCCGCAAGGTGTGGAGATGATATGTCTTCGGAAATCCAAGTTCCTCATAAATTTTGCGGAGATGTTTGGTGAAGGTATCTGGATGAATCAGTTGGCCAGACTCGTTTGTAAACAAATAGTCAGACAACTCAAATCCAGACTTTTCTGCTTCCATCATTTTCTGTGCGCAATACGATTGGAGATAACTTGTGATTGTGGGACTGATTACAACCGTCCGAACACGCCCGTTTTTAGTAGATCCCTCCACAGTTCCCTTTCCTGGAACGATACTGCGGGAGCGTCTGACGGTCAGAACAGAGGTATGTGTCACATTATTCACCAGGAAGTCATCCCATTTGAGAGCACACAACTCTCCCCGCCGGCATCCTGTGTAAATTGCCAGAACATAGTATGTCCGGTATTCGATTTCCTCATTGCAGATGGCATCCAGGAAGCGGGCAACTTCCTCTGGGGGTGGGATTACTTGCATCGTTCGGTGTGTGCTCGGAAGATTGACCATTCTGGCCGGATTCTTATCAATAATCGCATTGCGCTTGGCGTCGCTGAGGACTGCGGAAACCACGGTCAGGTACTTTTGGATCGTGGCCTCCTGGATCGGTTTTCCGTGGTGCTTCCGCTTGCGCAGTTCTACCAGCATATGCTCTAGGGCAATAGGACGCAGGCTGCGTAGACGGATCTGGCCGATGAAAGGGTAGACCCGCTCCAGTATGCGGCGGTAACTCTCCCGGGTGCTGGGGGCATAGTGTACCTGCCGGTCTATCCAGCGCTTGGCATACACTTCAAAGAGCATTTCTCCGTCCTCCGCATACCCGTTTTTGAAGCGGCGCTCCAGTTCCTCCGCCTCGTGCGCTACATACTGTGCAATCCCCCGCTTGGGAATCTGCTCCGGCACACG
>CASEPH010000313.1 GCA_949289625.1 uncultured Clostridia bacterium
CATCAAAGGCTTTTTTTGCTGCCTGATGGAGCAAGATTTCTTCCTCGTGTTCTTCTCGGAATTTCTTGGAGTATCCAGCCTTCCGGTAGGCCACATAGGTTTCACGAGTCTTAGCATAGTTGATAATATGGGTCTGTAGAATTGCAATTTCTGCTAAGCGTTTTTCTTCCGCCTTGAGCTGGGCAGACAATTCGTTATGGTAGGCCGTCACGGCTGTAGTCTTTTCGGTCAACACTGTATAATCCAGCAGATTATTTTCCATTAGATAATTCAAGGTGTTGGCCATCTGCTTCAAATTAAAGACTTTCCGCCACCTCTCATATCCAGGCCCCTTTCCAGCTTGAAGCTCTGCCTGGATTTCAATTAGCAGATTCACCTTTTGTCTACCCGGCTTCTGACGGGGTGTATGCTCCTTTTGACCGGCAATGACGGCTAGCAGGTCCTCCAGGGCGTAGCCTTTACCCAGGCTGTCCAGACGGGACACTTTACTCCAGCCGGGCAGCTTCAGACGGTAGGATTTTCCACGTTTGGACACTTCGCAGCCGGATTTCCGAAGCAGCTTTAGCAGCTCGTCCAGGTCAGCAGGCTTTTGTGCCAGGGCGTTATCAATGGCAGCACGGAGCAATTCCCGATGGGAGGGCTTCGCCTGATCGCCCAACCACTGGTCGTAGCTTTTGCCGTGGGGCTTTGGGTTCTCGACAATGGACAGTCCATTCTCGATGCAGAGGGTATCGCTCAAACGCCGGACAGCTTTTGTGCTGCCCCAAAAGTTGCGAAACTTCCGGTCACAGTCCAGGTTGATCGAACTCCAAATGATATGATTATGGACATGGGCCTTGTCAATGTGGGTACAGACGATAAAGGCGTGTTTTCCCTTGGTAAACCGCTTGGCAAATTCTACACCGAGTCGGTTGGCTTCCTCTGGAGTGATCTCCCCAGGGCAAAAGGACTGGCGGACATGGTAGGCGATCACATCGTCCGCTCCACGGACCCGTCCAGTAGCGGCGATATACTGGCGCTTGGCCAGCATGAACTCGGCGTCGGCCACACGGCTGTCGCACTCATAGCCGGTGATGAGCCTGCCGTGGTCTGTCTTTTGCGGATTTGCCACATAGTCGATAATATCGCTGATAGCACGGCTTTCGGTCCGACCCTTGCCGACGTGCAGCGGCATGATTCGTGTGGTTGCCATGAGTTTTCCCTCCCTCAAAAAAAGTGGGCAGCCTCAGCTGTCCACTTCATCAAAATATGAAATAATCTGTTTTTTCTTCTTTCTGGCGCACCGCAGCGTTGCGGCGGCTCCGCCCCAATCATGGAGAACATAGGCCACCACGACATCACTGGTTTCTACCATCCAGCGGTTTCTGTGAGAAATCGCAAAACGGCGTGGCACAGTTTCCAGAGGCGGATATACCGTACTGTCATAGCCAGAAGTATCCCGTTTCGTGTCGAAATATGCAAGGACAAGAATCAGCTCGATCTCTGGGTGCTGTGTTTTCTGTTTTCGTAGAACTGCCGCAGCCAAACTGTCAAAGGCTCCGTATCCACCAAGATAAAATATGTTTACGCCTTGCTCAATTAGATGCAGGGTCACGGCATACAGCCATTTTTCTACATCTGCTGACTGAGAAATCTGCGCGTGTCCACAAAAAGTTGCTGTCATTTTCATCACTCCATTATAGTGATTATAATCACTATAATAAAAAGCGACAAGCCCCATATAATATTCAAAAATGGGGTGATGCAGTGCCGATCTCTTTTCGTCCGATGCGGCAGCTCATGGAAAGCAGTCACATCTCATTCTACCGCTTGGCCAATGAAGGAATCGATGCGCAAACCTTGCAGAGAATACGGCACGATAAGCCCGTTACCACTGATACGCTTGGAAAAATTTGCAGCATCATGAAATGCCAGCCCGGAGATTTGATTGAATATATCGAAGATGCTTGTGAGCCTGATTCTGCCGAATAATAAAATCGCAAATAACTGTTATAATTAACCTGACACTTTAAGGAATAGCGTCCTCTCCGTCGTGGGGAGGACGCTGTTTTTATTCGTAGACCAAATCCTGTATGGCAAACTTCAAATTCTGCACCTTACCCAGCAGCCAGAATGCCAGCTGCGGCAGTCCAAACGGGCTGATGAGGAACGCAATCACCAGCAGGATAAGGCCGTTTTGCAGAGAGTATGTCACCAGAACCGCCACGCCCAACAGGGCGATCACCATGCTGAGAAGTCCTAACACCAAACCGGACACATAGACCAGCCCCACACAAATCCAGATATCCAATGTGAGCAACAGCAACAACGGCGCAACCACGATCTTCAAAATCAGCTTCATCAAACCAACTAGCAAACCCACAGAACATCACCTCCAGATTAAGATAAATCTAGTATGACATTTTTTCCATCATCGCACAAGGATACAAAACCACAACTTTAACAAGCCCTATTCTACGATGGTGCATCGAACTGTCAGCCGTGTCTGCCCACTAAGTGTACACGTGAACAGTGTCAAATCCCAGTCACCACCAGTCATTTCCTCGATTGCAGTAGGCTGAAGTACCTCTGTCTCTGCCACCTGATAGATAAATTGCCGCCCGTTCACATCCTCAAAACGAACTTCGTCCCCAGTGTCCAGATTACTCAGAGGGCCAAAATGACTTCGATAATTATGCCCTGCGATCACCAGATTTCCAGCTGTTGTACCAGAGTAGCGACAAGGAGCAATCTTCAACTTATCATAATTCCAATCAGCCATAACGGGCAGAGTCAAATCAAGAGTAGGGAAATACAGCTTACCAATATACTCGTTGCCATCCACTTGAACGGTATCCATGGTATCTGTGTTTGTCATATCCTCAGACGCAGCGGAATTACCTGGTATAGCATCCGGCATGGCTGCCAAAATATTTCTGGCACTAGCTGCCGCACGTCCACTATCCCAAATATTATATGCACACAACAACAGGGCTGCTGCGATCAGCAGCAGCCCAATGGGTGTCCAGATACTACCAGTGCCATTTTTATTAGCTTTCATGGTTCTGTTTCCGTTTACGGTAGGACCGGTACTGACCGATCCCCACACAAATCACACCCAAAGCCAGCAGCAGTAGAACCGGCCACCACAGTTGTCCGGTCTGCGGCAGACTTCCTTCACTGGCAGGTTTACTCGGCGCAGGAGTGCCGCCCGAGGGTTGCTCCGGCGACGAGGTGGGGGCGGGTTGTTCCGATTCCTGCGTCTGCCAGGTATTGGTAATCGTAAAGTTTGTACCGTCCTGCTCTACCGACACTGCAAACCCCTGTGGACAGTTTTGCTCCACAACCTGCCAGAAATGTTCCGGAGTACTTTCCCAAGTATAACTCCATCCATTCAGCGGACTCAGCGTAACGGACTGTTCCAAAGAGCCATCGCAGAGCAGTTGAACCGTAACACTAAGGGAGCGATGAGACTCTCCGCCCTGCCATACTTTTGTGACACTGTACTCAACCTTCTCCGGTGTGACGGTAATTTCTTCCGCCTTAACAGTAACCTCCGTGTTTCCTCGCACATGAACCAGTGAAGGAGACGGAACATACCGGACGTTATTTTCCTGTACCGTTTCACCGATGATCAGATACAGCCCTTCCTCCAGCTCAGGGAAGGTTACCTTCCCGCCGGAAATCCTGTCCGTTGAAATCGGTATCAAGCCATCCTGCGCAACGAAAGCTGCCAGGGTTTCTGCAGCATTACGCCAATCACCGGAAGAACTGCTTTCATCAGGCAAAACCACAGGATAATCGGCAAAATCGTCGGTGGGCTGCCAGCCGGAAGTGCCTGTTTCGGCCACATAATAAATGTCAAACTTTACATTTTCCCGTTCATGATAAACGGTCAGTGAAGCTCCTTCATTTGCCGATGCAGTGGTAGCCAGTAAGAGAGCCATCACCAGGCATAGAAAACTACTAATTGTCTTTTTTAATTTGTGTTTCATCGGTTTCCTTTTGTTCCTCTCGGTTCAATTCAGTCTGATTGTTGGCTTTTTTCTTCTGGTCTCGAATGCATCGAATGATTCCAACTACGCCATATATCAAAAGGACCAGTGCAAATAGAAGCAAAAGAATGAAAATCAACAGATCAGTACGCGACAAGCCGAATATAGTATCGTCCACCGTTGCGGATTCTGCTGTAGCCGGTGTCTCAATACGATGGCCGCGCACCAGCAGGCGATGGGTATTGACGCCATAGGGTGTGCAGGTGTAGAGCGTGACCAGATCCTCGCCGGGGACGATCTGTAGTGCGTCCATCTCATCCGGCAACGTGACCAAAATTTGGTCAACCTGATAGGTCATAACACGGTCCAGTACGGATATCGTGAAGGTATCGCCTTCCTCCAGCTGATCAAGATCGGTAAACATTTTGGCCTTGACCAGACCGTTATGGGCTGTGATTACGCAGTGGGTACTGGGGCCGCCGGTGGGAAGGCTTGTGCCGATCCAGAACCCGGCACCGGACTGCAAGGCTTTTTCTCCGGTGCCCTGATAGATGGGAAGATGGACACTGATTTTTGGAATATCAATATATCCCATCATACCGGTGCCCAGTGGATTCAGATACTGGGACACATCTTGAAGTTCTGACTCTTCATCAGTACTGGAGACAGAGCCTGCGAAAGTACCGATCTCCGCCAGACGGCGATTGTATTCTTCTGCGGCAGCCCACAGATCAGAATAGTCGGCTTTTTCGCCCTCAGCAACCTCATTATACTGGGCAATTTCCTTCTGCGCCTGCCAACGGGCATACCAATCACTGAAAGTAGGATACAGCATGACTCCAAGCCCTGCCAGCAACAGCAGGACAATAAGCACCGGAATCAGGCCGGGGCCCTTCAACTTTTTGGAATTTTTCGGCTTTGCGTTATCCATAGTACTGTATGTGTGAAATAAGCTGCAGCGATTTCTTGCAAAAATGTATGCAGATTCAGCGGCACGAGCAACGCCACAGGCGAGCATGAAAAGCCTGTGGCGAAGCCCCTGCCGCCGAAACACCGAGGACAAGCGTCCCCGCGTTAGTTAACGTCCCCGGTGTCTCGGAGCAGGATTATGAAAGGACGTAGCAGCTCACGCTGAAAAATCAGCGATCCTGCTTTTTACGGGATTTGCGATACACAACCAGCAGAATGCCAGCCAAAACAATAATGGCCAGGCCACCAACGGTGTACATCACAGTACCGGTGCCACCGGTGTGAGGAACCTTGCTGTTGGCAAATTTGACATTGACGATATTATCATCACCAGCATCCGAATCATCACCCGTCGAGATGGTGATCGTCACTTCCTCGTCGCTGCAAATATAACCATCGGGTGCATCGGTTTCTTTCAGGTAATAAGTACCCACATCCAGCCCCTGGATAGATGCATAGCCATCTTTATCAGAGGTCAAATCGTCATTAACGATAACCTCCACTTCGCCATTTTTCTGGTACAGCTTGAAGTGGGCACCGGACAGACCGGTAGCAGTCCAAGTGTCATTTTCACCAGTAGCGGTACTCTGGTCATACTTGAAAATCTTGATGCCGAAGGTGTCAACGGCAACAGTATCCTGCGAGGATTCACCTTTAGGATAGGTCACCCATGCGGTATTCTGATAGGTACCAGCCGCCGCGTCATCGGCCAGAGTGGCCGTATAGGTCACAGTGATGGGAGTGGCGTTCTGGATATCGTCCACAGTGATCTTGCCATTCTCATAAAGTTTCGCAAGGTCGATGAGAATTTCGAAGGTGCAGGGAGATTCAGATTCTGTACCCGGGGTAAGCACGGAGTATTCAGTGTCATTCGCCAACTCTGTGTTGCCGAGCTTGACTTCAAACGAATCAGGATCAAGGGCCAACTTATCCGCCATCTGATCATGGATAACCAGCGGATAAGAGCCACGCACAGTCTCGGCAGGTACCGAGTCCAAAGTCGAAAGCACTGCCGGCTGCTGGGCTTCGTCAGGCGTGATGTAGTTCAGCAGATCCTGCGGAACATTGGAGTTCAGCTGGAACGATACCTCTTCACCAGCAGGTGCGGTAATGCCGGTATCAACCCACTCGGTATCGCCGGCGCCCTGAACCTTCTTATCCAGAGCGGGATAGCTGATCTTGTCATCCTCACTGTTGGCCACAACCGTGTTGGCTTCCAGACCTGCTTTGTCTTTTGCCAGATCAATTTCCTTTAACTCATAATCGATGAACTGGCTTGCGTGCGCCACAGCAGTGGGCGTATCAGCTGTTGCATCAAAGTAATTTTTCCAGTCAGGGTAGCTCATAAAGAAATTAACAGTCTGATAGTATCCTCTCAGCTGCGTCTTTTTATGCAGATCTATGGAGCCTACCACGTTCGCAGAAGTTTCGATCTTCGGTACAACGCCGTACTGGTCCGCCTTAGCCTTGAAGTTAAGACCGCTCAGAACGATCGGCTCATTAATGTCTGAGAGGCTGGACGCCTGCGACGCCATGGGAACCTCAATATACAGGTTGCCGTCCTTTACGGGAACCTTCGCCGGGTCAAAGGTGATGGTCCAATTGTTGGGGCCACCACTGATCGTAGCACCTTCAATGTTGGGTTCAGCAGGTTTAAAGTTTTTGGACTTGAAGGTCAGGGTCACCGTTCCGTCATCGTTCAGGTCGGTAAACTCCAGATTGCTGTCAACCTTGACCTGGTAGGTGAATTGTGCAAAACCTTCCTGGACTGACATACCCTGACCATCGGAACTTCCAATGATATCACTGCCCAGTTGCGCCTCCACAGTATACGAAATAGTATCGTCCGCTGTCAGTGTAACAGGGTTGCTGGTCGCAGTTTTTCCGTTGACTGACTGCATGATCAGAGGTTGACTATCCACACCTACCAAGGCGTTCAAAGTCAGCTTAGCCGAGGCGTCTTGCAGTTGGTCGTCCGTCATGGGCTCAATCTTAGACCACTTGCCGACAAACGTAATGTCATTACCCTCATCAGCAAGAGCGGCCATATCGTCGGGATTGAGCTCCTGACCGATCGTGTAGACAGTATCACCCTTGTCTTTTACCGTCCAGCCATCGAAGGTATAATAGTCGCTGTTACTGTTGTAATTAAATACAAGGAAGTCTGTATACTCGGCACCATCATGAACGGAATTAAAATCAGAGACCGTATAATTCTGGTTTGAATATACAGACGCGCCCAGCTTCGTCGCGTAATCCTTGACCGCTTTCAATGAACCATTACTATCGCCTGCATCCACACTGCCAGCCGTCAGGACGGGGTACAGCGACATTGAGTTCTCGGGGATGTCACCTGTGGGAAGGTTTAGATCATAACTGATGTTGTACTGTTTAAGGCCTTCAACAGCATCGGCAAGCTCCCAACCATACCACACATAATAATAAGGGATGTCCGGGCGCAACGGATAAGAAGTAATATTAAGATCTGTTGTATCAATAATATAATTTTCCTTTGTTGTCGCTGCTTCGATTTGATCCGAAGTCATCACAACCTGAAAGCCATTATATTCGCCGTTACCACCAATGGTCTTATAATTTGCAATAGCAATTTCTTTCAAGACCCACTTTTGATCGGCACCATCAATCACATACGGTACAGTAGAACCATCCGCTTCTCCGGCACTCTCCATGTCGGTAGAATAAATCCACAAATCAGCGGTGTTGTTCTCGGATACCTTCCACTGATTTCCATTATAATTGCCACCGAGTTTGGCAGTAGCGGTAGCATCAGGGCCACCGGTGGTGAAGTTTTCACCATCAAAAGCGAAGTTTTTCCTGGACAGTTGAACACCAGTCTCTAGTGCAAACGCAGACATTGGGAACGAAACAACCAGCAATGCCAGCGCGAAGAGACAGCTGAACAACCTTCGTAAAATAGACTTACTCAAGTTCATAAAAAAGCCCTCTTGTCAATTTTGGGAAAACCAATTTGCATTAAACCGTAAAATAATTAACCGGCCATATTGAAATTGTAGGTAACAACCGTCGAATCAAAATCAGCCGGAAGACTGTTGCTGGCAGTCCAGCAAAGCTGGTCAAATACAGTTTCCAGGAATGTTTCAAAATCCATAGAAGAATTTATTACAGCTTCATGGGCAACAGTACCGCCGCCATCTTTATAGTCACCAAGGACCTTCATATAGGCCCAGCAATAATCGCCATGGCCGCCACGGACATTCTTGCCAATCACGCCACCGGCGCTGCCACCAATAAGCGTCGGAAGTGCAGTGGGTGTGCTGGTGGAGAAGCAGTATTCAACGGTGCCATTGTTCAGGCCAACCACGCCGCCGCCGTTTGCCAGACCGGAAACAGTGGTGTCACGGCTGGAACTATACCGCACCACAGCGTTGCGAAGGAAGCCAACCACACCACCAGCACTGCGGCCGCTGACGCTGCCGCCATAAACCTGCACGTTCTGGATCACCGCATTATTACCATCGACCATACCTGCCAATGCACCGGCATAAGTGGTCGTAAGGCCGGAAACCGTTACATTGCTCAGGTTCAGGTTTGCAACGATCTGACCGGCACCGATCTTGACGAACATGCCGTTGCTGGACTCACCGGAGGAGGCAGTACCCGCATTGAATTTTACATTGGAAATGGTATAATTTCCGCCGTCAAAATTTCCTGCAAAGGTCATAGCCGGATACGTGGCGTTGCTGCAGTCGATGTCAGCACCCAGGATGACCAGCTGACCAGCTTCCGCGGTGTTCGCATGGGAGACAAAGTATTCCCAATCTTCCAGGCTGTCAATGGTCGCAGTCTGGTGATCGTCATATGCGGATTGAAAATCGGGGGCGGGCTGTTCCGGATCAGGGTCAGGGTTCGGGTCAGGGTCAGGGGTTTCCGGTTCTGTGATCTGCCCATAAAGAGTCATATCGCCATTGACGGTAATATCAGTCACTGCTCCGGTGGCATACTCGGCATCCTGGAACCAAGCAATGCTTTCGCCCTCATCCAGCGCAACACTCGGCATGGCGACGGTCATACCGTTGACGTATTTACCGGTGAATGTGCCGTCGTCCGTAACATAAGTAACAGTGCTGACAGCTGCATCCGGAGCGCAAAGAATCACCATGGTGTTTGCGGCATCATGGTTGACCAGAATCTGCTGTGCCTGACTGCCTTCCCCAAGGGAACCGGCAACCAGCTGCAGATCATACTCGGACAAAACGCTGCCAAGCACATCTACGCTGATATCTTCTGCGTTGGCGAAACTGCCGGTCCAGGTGTTGTCTCCTGCCGAAGTGAGCATCAAATCGAGCTGGTCATCACCAATCGGAATTCGATCCTCCTCATCCTTTGCAATACGCAGGGTTGCACTGTCTTCCGTTGCCGAGATCACATACATATCACCAGGCTCGATCGTTGTACTGCTTGCCGGTGCCGTGAATCCTGCTCCTTCACTGAGCGTGACAGTGATCGTGTAATCCGCCGCATTCGTGCCGTTCGCCGCATTAACAACAAAACTGCCATTCACATCCTGAACAGGAGCAGCTTCGCCGTTGTAGGTAACCGTCATGCCCGTCACTGCGGGAGCCACTTCCGGTTCCTCAACAGGCTCTGCATCCTGCTCAGCATCCGGTGCCTCGGCCATTGCCTCAGGTGCCGCTGCTTCGACTACAGCTTCAGGTGCCGCAGCAGGTTCCTCGGCAGGGGCAGCAGGCTCTTCGGCCAGTGCAGTTTCTGCCGTGGCCTGGGCAACTGCCTGATCACCAGTCACGGGGACTTCCTCAGCAAAAGCCGCGGGGACCAGAGAAAGTGCCATTCCTACCGCCAGAGCCGATGCAAGAATACGTCTTTTCATACCAGATTTTCCTCCTTTTCTGTAATTCGGATTTGATTACTTTTCTTCATTGCCTTGTTGGGGCCGACTTCCCTCCCTTCGGAAAACACAGTGCCCAAAGGCAGACGCCCCAGGGACACAGATACTCATCTAATTGAACAGAAGCGTGATTCTGTTCCCTACATAAGGATTTAATAATCACACTTCTGAACTGTTATAGAGAATTATTACTCTAAAATATATCACTAGCAACGAAAAAAATCAATAACTTGCGTTAATATCGTACTTTTTTCCGAATTAAGACGCAACAAACCAGTTGGGCAAGTATCAGAAAATTTGCCCAACTGGTTTGGCATGTCTTTTTTTAGCTAAAACTGACCTCTCTGGCCGCGTAATCTATGCTTTCCTCCGCCAGAGAAACAGAATCACGCTTCTGTTTTTTTTCGCTAATAAGTGCTTTATTACAGCAAAAGATGCATCCGGTTCAGCAGGCGCTCGTGTTCAACACCAGATTCCATGATATAGATTCGGGTAGTTTCAATACTGGAATGCCCCAGTACATCGGCCAATTTTGACAGGTTTTTATCCAATTCGTAAAAGGTTTTGGCGAACAGATGCCGCAGATTGTGTGGAAAAACTTTTTTCCATGCAACCTGCGCACGGCTGCAAAGAGCTTTTAACAGTTTCCACACTGTAACACGGCTCAGTGGTCCTCCACTGCGGTTTATAAAAGCAGGTCCCGTATGAATATGCTGTTTCCGGCACCATTTCTGCAAGCGATGACATAACGCTGCTGGAAGCAGGATTTCCCTGCACTTGCCCTTGCACCGGATGCTGGCCCGGTGGTTCCGGATTGCGTCCACGGTGATATATTGCAGCTCCGAAACACGGATTCCGGTGGAGCAGATGGTCTCCAACAGCAGCTGCGTGCGCTTGTTGTTGGTCTCCCGTGCCGCATTGAGCAGTCGGAAATACTCCGGCTTGGTCAGTTCACGGGCGCTGTCACAGAAAACACGACGCTGCCGCTTCAG
>CASEPH010000314.1 GCA_949289625.1 uncultured Clostridia bacterium
CAACTCCATGGACGTGGCCAAGTATATCGAGACCTCCGCCAAGGCCCTGGGCGGCACCATCACCTTCAAGGACGCCGTCCGCTTCGAGAAGGGCGAGGGCATCGAGAAGAAGGAGGAGAACTTCGCCGCGGAGATCGCCTCCATGCTGAAGTAAGAGGACTAAGCTTGTCCCAACGAAAACAAGCACATCGTCCCTGAATTTTGACATTCAGAAGAGTCCGAGGAAATTCGTTTCCCCGGGCTCTTTTTTCATTTCTTTTCTGTTTTTCTCCCGGTTCTCCCCTTGATTTGGAGCATTTTTGAACTTTTGGAGAAAAAGATTTGACGCGGGTTCGGTTGTCAAAATCGTCGGACAAAGAGGCGGTTTTGAAAAGGATGATCACATGGTATCTAAGGGAAATGCGAATCATTCTGAGATTTTGCAGATAAAAATTGAATTAAACTGAGATTATGCGGGTCTCTTTCATCAAAATCTCAATTTAATTCAAAAACGAGCGTCAAAAGCTCAGTTTAATTCGATGGAAATGATCAAATTCTCAAGATAATTCTTTTGGGGGCAACTATGGATAAGGCAGGCATGAAAACAAGGGACATTCGCTTCTTCAGCGGCAAGAATAACCAGATCATTTGTATCCACTCAAAATGGGCACGAGATTACGCAAAACATCTGGAACAGCAACCATGGGTCCAGTCCTATCAAGCTGTGGTGCCATTAGAACCCGACTACATGCAGTATGTATCTCCGGTCGATATCCGCTCGCTCTATTTTCAAAGTGAATGGGCAACCGATTTTCTTATTGTGTTTGCCGACGGAAGAAAAGGGGTTCGGGAATTGGTACACAGAGCGGATTTAACAAAGCGCGCAATGGTCGAGCGCCTGGAACTGTCCCGAAGATATTGGGCAGCGCGGGATATTGACGAGTGGAAGGTGGTGCCGGTCGATGAGTGAAACACTGCGCTTTGTGGAGCGACTGGGAAGCATCTATCGAGTCCTGATTGAGGAGCGAAATGGCTACTGGCTCATCGACTGCGACTCCCCTTCTCCCCCATTCTTTGAGGCCGGCTGCGGCAGGTATACCCGTGTGCCAACGCCGGAGAGTTGGATGACAGAACAAGCAACTCCGGCGCAGGAAGCCCGCCTGCGCATGATCCAGCCGCTGCTCAATTGCAAGGACTGTATCTCGGATAAGGCTTTACGCTATCGGATGGCGTCAGAGTCAGCACGACAGCATCAGACTACCACACGCCGCATCCTGCGCCTGTATTACCGGTATCTGGCAACCGGGCGGCTCATACAAAAGCGGGCAAAACAGGTCAGAAAAAATAGTCAAATAATAGCCCAGGCAATCCGGCGATACTATTTTGGCGCCAGGCGTCTATCCCTGAGAGCGGCCTATGAGATGATGCTGCTGGAAGATTATGTGGGGCCGGACGGCCAGTTGGACAGCGATGCCCCCACATGGAGCCAATTCCGGCATTACTACTATGAGCACAATCTTCACAAGTCCCCGCAAAAGATCATCGCCCGGGAGGGCCTTACCAAGTATCAGCGAGACCACCGGCCGGCATGGGGATCGTCCGCCGGGTGGCGGCTACAGCCGGGAAGCTATCAGATGGACGCCACACAGGCAGATATCTATCTGGTCTCCAGAAGGGATCGGTCTGTTGTGGTGGGCAGGCCGTATATCTACTTGGCCGTAGACACGGCCACCCACCTGATTGCCGGAGCCTATGTGGGCTTTGCGTGCGACGAGACCGCTGTGATGGCCTGTATCCTGCAAGCGGCCTCTGACAAGGTGGAGTATTGTGCCCGCTATGGGATCGATATTACTCCGGAACAGTGGCCTTCGATCGGAATGCCGTCAGAGATCATCACAGACCAGGGACGGGAATTTTTTGGCCCCCGAATGGCAGAGCTGTGCCGCCAGTATGGGCTTGAGGTTTTGACCCTGCCCCCATTCCGGCCGGATCAAAAGGGGACCGTCGAAAAATCGATCGACTTGCTGCAGGCCAGATACAAGCCGATCCTGCGTGGCCGGGGTGTTATCGAGGACGACGCGCAGGAGCGGTGGGCCACCGATTACCGTGCGCAGGCGGTCCTGGATCTTGATGATCTTACCCGCATCATCATCCACTCGATCCTATACCTGAACAGCGGGCGGCTTGTCGGCGGCAAGACTCCGGCGCAAGCATGGCTGGAGATGTCCCCGCAACTGATGGCAGTAGACCCGCAAGAACTGTATGTCCAGACCCTTCCGCGGGATACCGCCAAGCTGACCCGCAAGGGCCTCCGGATCAACCGCATGTGGTATGCCCCGGATGATGCGGCCGATTTGACCATCGGAGAGAGTTACACCATCGCCTATGATCCATCTGACCTGCGCTGTATCCATATCATCCTTGCCGACCGGATATGTCCATGCCATACAGCCGGCGTTGGGCATCCGCTCTCTGCTTACGAGGCCGATGCGGCCCACGAATCCGCCAAAGTACATACACAGACGGCTCAGATGAAAGAGACCGCCGTCAGCATTACAGCCATGCAGGCCATCCGCACCATTGTTGAGCAGGCAGACAGCAGGAAGGAACCGATCCGCCAGATTGGTGGAGACAAAATTGAGGCGGACAAGCTCGCGGAGAGGAGACGATTGACATGAGCAAGTATCCAGCCGGACAGAGGGTCGGAGCCGTCTATGAGGGCGCATGTGATAATCCGTATCTGGCCGCCATGCCGGATATGCTGTCTCCTGATGCGTTTGCCCGAGCAGTTGCCAGCTACCCAACAATCCCGCACAATCTGGCAGAGCTATCATCAGAGGAGCGCCGAGGACTGTTGCCGTCTCTGGCATCCATCTATGTCCCGATGCCCTATCAGTATGCTATCTACGATACACTGTACCGGGCGATCTCCACAACATACCGCACGGCCGATGTCGTGGAGTCGACCAGGGCGATCAATGCCTACTACCGCAATCGGCGCAGCGACTATGCCACGCAGGCAGACAGCGGCTCGATCTTAGGAGTTCCGGGGGTCGGGAAAACAGCTGCTGTCCGCCGGTGCTTATCCGTGATGCCGCAGACCATTGAGCATACAGAGTACCAGGGGCAGCCGTTTTTCTGCAAGCAGGTATTGTATCTGGTCGTCGAGTGCCCCAGCGACTGCTCTGTTAAAACACTCGGATTCTCCATCATGGCCGCGCTGGATAAGGCCATTGGATCACATTATCTGCAATCGACACAGGGGTTGCGGTCGGCCTCCGCCTCTGCCATTGCAGTCCAGACAAAGATCCTGCTGACCAATCACAATGTGGGGCTGCTTGTGATCGACGAGATCCAAAACGCTGTGATGACAGCCCGCAAAAACCGGCAGGAAAAGCCGCTGCTCCGCTTCTTGGTCGAACTCACGAATGAGACCATGACCTCAGTGTACTTTGTCGGGACTCCAGTGGCGGAGGAGCTGTTTGTGTCTCAGGAGCATCTCAAAAGACGCACCAGAGGCATCCGACTGGCTCCGTTTAAGCCAGATGGAGCGTATCTCGACTTTTTGAGCAAGATATGGCCGTACCAATTCACACAGCGAATGGCAGACCTGACTTCCTCCATCAGCAATAAGCTGTACGATCATTCCGGCGGCATACCGGCCTATATCATCAAGATATTTTCGGAGTCACAGGCCCAGGCCCTGCTACATGGCCGCGCCTGCATCGATGAAAAGGTCATACAGCGGACCGTGGACACTTTGGCAATCAAGGTTCCCCGGACTTATACAGCTGGAACACATATCTCAGATTTTGAAATCGGGAGCCAAATACCGGAGCCGCCGGAGCAGGAGGAAATACCACGGCAATACGCCAACAAACGGGGGCGCAAGGCGGCGCAGAGGGATAGCGGCGACTTGCTTGTTGCATACAACAACGGCGTCGATCTTGCGGCGCACCTACAGGAAAACGGATATTGGGAGGCTGATTATCATGGATAACACAGACATGAAGCCAGGCCACGGTGCGCTTGAACATCAGTTCGCTTTGCAACAATGCTGACCTATTTTCCAACGCCTCTCCCCGGCGAGTGGTGGTATTCAGTCCTCTGCCGCTACCATGTGCGCAGTGGACACAGTAAGCACGCGACGACGATCGGCGAGCTGTATAGAGGCCGGCCCATGGTCCACGGCAGGCTGATCCCGGGAGGAGACTGCGCCGCGATAGTATCCCGATTGCCGCCGGGCATACTGTCGCTGCATGAGGTGCTGATCCGTCACACTTTGCTCCCCTACTATACCCGCTTCTTCTCCGCGGAAAAGAAGCGGCAAGTATGGCATGCGCTGTGCTCCGGCCACGGATCGGGGATCACCAGCGTTCGGACACAGATGCCGGATGGCGCCGAGGGACTAAAGTATTGCCCTGTCTGCTATCACTCAGATACAACGCAATATGGGGAGCCATATTGGCACCGGGAGCATCAGATCCCCCTACTTCCCCTCTGCCCAACGCATAAGGTCCCACTGGTGACTGTGCCTGTTAAGTTCGCGCGGTTATCTGAGATGTTTCTCCCTCTTATCTCTATTCGCTGTCAGGAAGCTGTGGCTGAAGATACTAAGCCTTGGGCGGAGCCGCTGACCGATATGCTGATGGCGCTACTATGCGAAGACTATGTCCCAACGGTTGGATACAACAATCTTTCTATCACGCTGCTCAATGCGGGATATGGGGCGGATAAGATCAGCAAATATCAGACCCTGAGTGTTGAAAAAATCCAAGCAGTAGTAAGGGAGTATTACGGCGATCAGATCTATGAACAGTATTTTGCCAAACTATCCGCCGCCATATTGGCAAGGCTTGCAAACTGGAAATTGTCATCGCCGGAGCGGTATGCCCTGCTCGCTGTGATGACCGGGCTGGATGCGGAAACTCTGTTTGGCCCGACGCTCGGCACCACAGATACACTGTTGGAGAAACTCTTGCGCTACAAGGAGACAGGCGTGGTATACGGTAAAGGCGATCTGGCTACGAAGATGGGGATACAGCCCGGACAGTTGGACTCACTGGCGAAAAGGTATCAGGTCAAGCCCTTCTGGCGGCAGATCAGGCAGGGCCGCGACCGCTGTATCCGACTACTGCTGACAGATCGCGAGTACGATATGATCTTAAAAGGGGCAAAAGAAAACGGGAGTGAACCGCTTTCTGTGTTTGTGAGGAAGATCGTATTGGATGTTGTGACAAACAGGAAAGAGAAAGCCAAGGAGAAAGCCAGCCAGGGGATTAGGTAGTATGAGATGATAGGGCGTTGTTCTCACCCAATCTCTTGGAGTGCGTATAAGCCCAAAAATACGAACAGCAAAATCCAGTAATTATGGGGCGTTTCAAAGTTAGCTTACAAAACACGAACTTTTCCGCTGGAGATAACGAACTTTTGACAATGGAGACTATCATGAACAAGAAAACAAAGGCGCTCACCACCGAGCAGTACAAGGAGATTGTCCAGACCATGCGGGAGGGATTCAGCGGATGCCGCCCCAATGAACGGATCGCCACCGCCCTGGTGCTGGAGGGGAACCTGGGCCTACGCATCAGCGATATATTGAAGCTGCGCCCCCGGGATATCGTCCGGGACGGAGACAGGTACCGCCTGGAGATTACCGAACAGAAAACCGGCAAGCGCCGCGTGTTCACTGTCCCGCTGGTGATCGAGCAATATGTCGAGAACTACTGCCTGCGCCACAATATCCGCTACGATGATCTGATTTTCCCTATCACCGAAAGGGCTGTGCAGAAGCAACTCCATATCGTGTGCGACTACTTAGGCTTTGAGGGGATCAGCACCCACAGCTTCCGCAAGTGGTACGCCACAGAGATATACAAAGAAAACGGCTATGATATCGCCCTGGTGCAGAAGCTACTACAACATAGCTCTGCCGCTGTCACACAGCGGTACATTGGGATCGAGCCGCAACGAATCGAGGCGGCCATTGAGAAGCACGCACAGCTTCTTTGACGGAACAAGCCATTGTTGGGGACTGATTACTTGTGAATGGAGGTAGAACAGAAATGGAGAGCAAAAAACTGATCGAGCGCTTTGAGGCCGAACTGGCCAAGGTCGACCGCCCTGGCATAGACAAACTCCAGGCCTACATTCGGAAGAGCGACTTTTATTCCGCCCCGGCGTCCACGCACTTCCACCTCTCGTGCCCTGGCGGACTCCTTCAGCACAGTCTAAATGTCCTGGACGCACTACGGGGTCTGCTGAATTGGAACGAGGACGCCCAGGAGTGGGACTACTATGTTGCGGGCCATGTGGTCGATTCCGCCTCAGATGAGAGTGTTATCATCATGGCATTGCTCCACGACCTCTGCAAAACACATTTTTACGGCACCAGTATGCGGAATATAAAAAACGAGGAGACCGGCGTATGGGAAAAGAAGCCCTACTATATTGTTGATGACAAGATGCCCCTTGGACATGGCGACAAAAGCGTACTCCTGATTGGGAAATATATTGATCTGTCGTGCCAGGAGCTGTATGCGATCTGGCATCATATGGGATACTCCGGGCAGGACTACGCCACAGCGCAGGCAATCGACCAAAGTATCCTAAAATACCCGATGGTGCTGGC
>CASEPH010000315.1 GCA_949289625.1 uncultured Clostridia bacterium
AATAACAGCTTGAATAAAATCATGAAGAGAGCCGTACCGTTCCTTCTGCTTTTCCTTCAGTTCGTCGGGAAACGCAAAGGGCAGCTTGGGAATCACCAGCAGAGAAACGCAATCCCCTGGAAAGTCCATTCCCTCCCAGGCAGCGCCTGTGGCCAGCAGAATGGCGCCGGGCTGCTCTCTGAACCGCCGGACCGTGTGGTTTGGGTTGTTTCCATCCATGGTCACCAGCGGATACAGCAGTTCCGATTCCATGAGCCGCTCCTTGATTGCAGACATGGCGGCATATGAGTTAAGCAGCACTAAGCAATGGCCCGATGCTGCATCAATGAGCCGGACAATCTCTCCGGCCAGTGCGTCATAATACAGGTCCTCACGATTTCCAAACTGCACAGGCGGATACTCAGGCAGATATAACAGGGTGTTGGACCAATAATCAAAGGGTGACTCCGACACAGATTCCATCACCCGGCCATTATGGCGCAAGCCTGTTTCCTCACGGAACCGGCTGAAATCCGTTCCCACAGCCAAGGTGCCGGAGGTAAGAATCATGCCCTGGGGCTTAATCCAAAGAATCTTCTTCATGGGGCCGCTCAGATCATAAACGGTAGCACAGAGCTTTGTCCCGCCGTGCTCGTCGCTGCCGGCAAAACAGACCACGTTTTCATCCTGTCCATGGCGAAGCAGCGTCTCCATCGTCATCTCCAGCTTTTGCAGATTCCTCCGCACCAGATGGGTGAGCTGGCCGCAGAGCTTTTGATTGACGGTTTTCAGCACCTGATACGGTATGCGAAGATAATCGGCATACTCAGAAAAAACACAACCCTCCGGCGGAGCAGCCATCAATCCCAACAGCGGCTTGGTGGCGTCCGTCAAATACTCTGCGGCCAGAATATACCGTGCCATGCGGAGATCCAGGATTGCCGCCTGAATGTCCTCTCTGCACAGGGTCACGCCCAGCATCTCCCGGGCCACCTCCGGCACCTTATGGCTTTCGTCCAACACCAGCGCACACGGATCCGGGAAGATAGGCTTCTTTCCGGCGTCCCGGTGCATGGCATCCGCAAACAGCAGATTGTGATTGCACACCTGAAACAAGTACCGCTTGGAGGAACACTGTCGGAGATAGTCTCGATAACGGCAGTGCGTTCGCTTGCAGTCACAAAGCGCGGGGACACAGATCTGCCTGCGGTCATAGGCGCTGAGATGCGCCACCTCGTCCATGTCCAGCTGGGTCTGGAGTTTTTCCAGAGCTTCCATTGCCAGCGGGTTCTTCTTGGAGTTGCCTATGTGTGCCAGCCGCAGCTCCAGCCGCTTGTCACAGACATAGCGGCTTTTCCCCTTGCGGATGGCCGCCAATACCGGGGTGTAGATCATCCCCGCGTCCAGCAGTGCCGCCGACAGCAGGGGCAGATATTCATACTTCACCGCGTTTTGCAGGGCAATGCTGGAGGTGGATATGATCATGGGCTTGCGGGGGGCGTTGTTTTTCACACGGTAGTGGTCATAAATGATCCCGGCCACCAGGTAGGAAAAGGTCTTGCCAATGCCCGTCCCTGCGTCACACAAGGCAATTCGGCTGTGGATCATGGTGTCCAGCATAAAATGGCTCAGCTCTTCCTGGGCCGGACGGTGGGCCAATCCATGGCCGGGCAGCAGTGTTTCAAAAATATATGAAATGTCCTTGTGGGCTTGCTCCCACAGTTCCTTTGTT
>CASEPH010000316.1 GCA_949289625.1 uncultured Clostridia bacterium
GATGGAGGAAAAGGGCATTGTGGGTCCCTTTGAGGGGTCTAAGCCCAGGCAACTTCTCATCACCCGGGAGCAGTGGAATACTATGGTGGGGATCAATCCCAAGGCGGTTGCACCGGCAGAGGAGCCGGAATCGCAGGAAGAGGATGTTCCCTTTGATGAGGATGAAACATCATGAAGCGTGTACTGTTGTTGTCCACCGGAGGGACCATAGCATCCCGGCCCGGTAAAGACGGTCTGGAACCGGGACTCACCGGAGAGGAACTACTGGCTGGACTGGGAGACCTGGAAGGAAAATTTGCAATCCAGGTCCGACAGATCATGAATCTGGACTCCTCCAACATTCAGGCAGAGGAATGGCAGCTGATGGCCCGCAGTGTCCATGAGGCGTTGGGAGACTATGACGGCATCGTCATTACCCATGGCACCGATACCATGGCCTATACAGCTTCCATGCTGAGCTTTATGCTGCCTGGACTGGGGAAACCGGTGGTGCTGACAGGCTCCCAGATTCCCATGGAAAATATGCTGTCGGATGCCCGGAATAATTTGTTCTGTGCACTTGCCGCGGTGGAGGCCGGAATCTGTGGCGTCAGCGTGGCTTTTAACCGGCATATTATTCGGGGCTGCCGGGCAGTGAAGGTCAGGACCATGGGCTTTGACGCCTTTGAGAGTGTGAATGCTCAGTATTTAGGAGAAATTTTTGCGGACGGTCTTCGGGTCTACGACCGGCAATTACCCACATCTGACAAAGCTGAGAAGCTGATGGATCGGGTATCTACGGATGTGTTCCTGCTGAAACTGATCCCCAATACCAATCCCCGCTTGTTTGACCATCTGCGGGAGATTGGGTATCGAGGCGTTGTATTGGAGACTTTTGGGGCAGGCGGTCTGCATTTTCATCACCGGGATCTGCTGGAAAAGCTGCGAATGCTGCGGCAGCAGGGAATTGTGGTGGCGGCCTGTAGCCAATGCCTCTATGAGCCCAGCGATTTTACTATTTACGAAGTAGGAAGAAAGCTGCTGGAGGTTGGGGTAATCCCTGCCGGTGATATGACCACGGAGGCTGCGGTCACCAAGCTTATGTGGGCCCTGGGACAGACAGAGGATCCAGAACAGGTTCGGAAGATCTTTTCTCAAAATCTCTGCGGTGAAATCAGCGAAATTTAGGACTGGACATAGGTAACCCCTGCGGGAATAAATCCCGCAGGGGTTTTATGTCCGATGGCGAACAGAGGCCTTTAAGGCACCCGGGGTGATGTCACCAAACTGGCGGAAAGCCCGGTACATGGTGGACAAATCCGTATAGCCTGCGGCTTCTGCCACCTGCTGCATGGACCAGGTTGGGTGAGCTTCGATCAGACTCTGGGCCAGGGAAAAGCGGCTCTGCTGGAGAAACCGATGGAGACTGACGCCATAGTAATATCGAAATTGCTTGGCCAGCTGTGCTGCACTGACGCCAAAGACTTGGGAGATGCGGGTCACGGTGAGATCCGGTTCTGTGATATGCTGATCAGCATACTCCCGGATGGATTGCGTCCGCTTTTGGCGGCCCAGGGCTAGAAGCATCCTGTGCTGCTTTCGCAATTCCTCCAGTAGGCTCTCCATCAGAGCTCGAAGCTGTGCCTCTGTTTCAAAGGCCATGGCCCGATAGACGATATGATGGCGACGTAAATAGGATGCATCCACCAGACCGCTGCTGCCCAGATAATCGGTAAAGGTCAGCATAAAGATCTGGATGTGATGGTGAATGGATTCCATGGAGGGAACGCTGTTTTGCAGAATGGCGTTCATAACTCGATGGGCAGTTTCGGAAACAGAACAGTTTTCCCGGACCAACTGCTCCGCGATGGAAACGGAGAATTGACGGTAGGCGCTGAGATCTGCGATAAAGGCGTCGTGGAGTTGTGCCTCGGAATCCAGCTGAATCAGCGGATCCCCTGCGATACGAAAATCGTAGTATTCCATGGCGTGATACAGGTTGTTGAAGCAGTGAAAAACCCCGGAAGTCCCATATTGCAGATCGCTCAACAGGATCCGTAATTTGGAATAGCGAGGCAGCAGCTCCGCTTTGATCTTTTGGAAGGAAGTGAAGATTTTCTCCTGGATGGTACGGCATTTTTCGTCGTGCTCCTGTAACCTGGGAAAACAGAGGAGAACATAAAGTCTGCCGTTGACGGAGAAGCAATACCAGAGGGGGAAGGGTAGATGTTCTTTCAGCTTCTCCACCGTTTGACGGGCCCAGTCTGGATTTGACTCCATGGGACCCAGGGGGTCGGATTGAAGCAGCGCAGCTTCAAAGCCGCCGCAGCCCAGAATGATTCCTTCCTGTTCCAATGCGTCGAAACATCCACCGGTATTGCGAAAGTGATTCATGGTGACTGCAGACAACAGGGTGGAGATCCGGTGCCGCTGATCCGCTGCAGACGGATCCTGCCAATCCTGCTGGGGCTGTAATGCGCTGTAGTATAGCATAAAAACGCCTCCCTGTTTTGCAATTATATCATTATATATGCAAAAATTCAATATTTCAAATGTATATTATATCATAGAAATCACAAAGAAAATTACAGATTGCAAATATTTTGTGGGCCTGTTACACTGAAAGCAGGATGGAACCTTCTATCCAAATATCTACTGAAGGAGCAACAGAAATGAAAAAACAAATATTTGCGATCTTGCTTGTCTTTTCCATGATGCTTGCCCTGATGGCAGGTTGCGGCACGCCGACGGCATCGGAATCTGCAGCGGAATCGGCTGGGGTGGAGGAGACAACTGCACCGGCGGAGTTACCGGAGCAGACAGCAGAACCTTCCTCGGAAGAAACGCAGGCATCTGCCTCTGCGGAGGAAGCCTCAGTTCTGGAGGAAACACCTGCCCATCGGGTGAATCTTCCTGGAAGCGAATCGGCGGAGCTGGACTACATCAACGACCTGACGCTGCCTATCACGGAGGAGCCGGCGGAACTTACCATGCTGACGCCGGCGGTAAACCTGATGGGAGATCTGGCCAATCTGGGAATCACCAACTACAACGATTTTGAGTACATGCAGTATCTGGAGGAGCTCACAGGAATCCATGTGGAGACCACAGAGGTGAACTTCTTTACCGCGTCGGAGCAGTACAACGTAATGATCGCCTCGGGAGACTATCCGGACATGATCAAGAATCTCGATGGGTATTATTCTACAGGCCTTACCGGGGCCCTGGCCGATGAGATCATCATGGATCTAACGGAGGATCTGGCGGAATATGCACCCAATTACGATTATATGATCCATTCCAATTCGGACCAGACCCAATACTACCTAGTGGATGGCAAGGTGCTCCAGTTTATGGGGACCTATGACAGCTTCATCAACAACCAGGGGTTGGTGGTCCGCAAGGACTGGCTGGAGGAATGCGGCCTGGAGGTGCCGGAGACCTATGAGGAACTCCACGAGGTGCTGGTCAAATTCAAGGAGGAATATGGCTGCACGACAGCGCTGTATATGAACAACAACTGTACCATCACCAGCCTGACAGAGGGATATAACGTGGCCTCCTATGCCGTCAGCGGCAACGCAGGGGGCGGCAGCGCATCCACAGGGTTGCCCTATTATGTGGAGGACGGTGTGGTCAAGTGTTCCCTGATCGAGGACGGATACCGGGATTATCTTACCATGCTGCATCAGTGGTATGAAGAGGGGCTGATGGACTCGGATTTCGTGTCCATTGAATATGATCCCTTCTCCAGCTATCTGGACGGACAGATTACCTCCAATCAGATGGGCGTTTGGTGTACCTCCGGCGAGGGCATCGACAATTACACAGTACCGGTGGTTTGTATGCCGTCTCCTGTGCAGAACGCGGGGGATATGCAGCATCTGACAGAGATGACCCTGGCGCCTGCCAACGACATCACCTGTGTGTCCATCAGCGCTTCCTGTGCTTCGCCGGAGCTGGCCATGGCTTGGCTGGATTACTGGTACTCTGAGGACGGCATCCTCCTGTATAACTTCGGCCTGGAGGGAACGGATTATACCTTGGATGAAAATAATACACCGGTGTTTACCGAGGCGGTCATCAACAACGAGTTCGGCCTGTCCGCCTCCAACTATATGCGCTGCCGCTGCGCCTTTGGTACCATGTCCTCTCTCATGCTGCGGTACCGGACGGCCTATTTGAACTCTGATTTGGTGAACGAGGCCTGGGATGTTTGGACCTCCAATCTCGATGGTACCATGGCCATCTCCAGTAATGTGACCATGACCACGGAGCAGAAAGAGGCCGAGGGATATAAGGCCAGCGATATACTGACCTATGCCAACCAGATGATCGCTCAGTTTGCCATTGGGGACGCAGATATCGAGACCCAGTGGGACAGCTATGTGGAGACTCTGGTTTCCATGGGAATCGAAGACTGCATTGCCCTGAAGCAGGAGGCCTACGACGCGGCAAAGGGATAATTGGTAATATCATGAACGCTTCCGGGCGGAAATCCCGCCCGGAAGCGTGGGAAAGGTTGCGATATGATGTGTCGATATAAGCATTTGCTGTCACCGCTGAAAATCGGAAATGTGACGCTGAAAAACAGAATTTTAAACTCCAAATGTGTGTCCTCGGACGCCATGGAGCCGGAACTGGCAGGACCGTTCTATGAACATCTGGCCAGAAATGGGGCTGCCACCGTTACCATGGGGGTGGGGGCCTATCGGGATTGCGAAGGGAACTACAGCAAAATGGCTTCCTGCCATATGGACGACCCCAAGGTACAGGAGCAGTACCGGGAAATCTGCCGGCGGGTTCATGCCCACGGCTCCCTCTGTTCCGCGTCCCTGATGGCCATTGAGCCACAGAACGTGAATATTTCCGATACGCCCAACTGGGATGAGATCCCCATGAACGGCGACTATTCCATGAATCTCTATGACAAGCCGGGGATCTCCGCGCAGCGGCTGGAGGGCATGATCCAGGATTTCGTCCACGCCTGTCAGGAACTGCAAAAACTGGGCTTTGACATGGTGACGATCTATATGTCCTATCGGGGCAGCATTTTGGCCTGCTCCTTGAGCCCTCTGCTCAATCAGCGGACGGATCGCTACGGCGGCAAAACCATGCGGGAACGGGCGACGCTGACGCTGGAGCTGTTTCGACGCATCAAGGAAGCTTGTGGGCAGGATTTCCTCATCGAGGCCCAAATCTCTGCCATGGAGGAAGCACCGGGATATACAGTGGAGGACTGGCTGGACTATTGCCAGATGTGCGAGGGACTGGTGGACATATTCCAGATCCGGGGCTGGGACGGCTCTTTTACCCATGTAAACAGCCACAATCTGGACAAAAACAATCCCTACAATTTGCAATTTGCGGAAGCGTTCAAAAAACGCGGAATCAAAGCAGTAGTATCACCGGTGGGCGGTTTCCGGGATCCGGATCTCATTGAACAGTTTTTGGCGGAGGGTAAGACCGATTGCGTTTCCGTCTCCCGGGCGCTGATCTGTGACGAGCATTATATCGACAAAATCCAGGAGGGCCACGGTGAGGATATTACGCCCTGTCTGCTCTGCAATGGCTGCCACAGCAGTTTTTGCGCGGTGAATCCCTATGCGGGCTATCATCATATGCTGGACCGCATGTTCCACCCCACAGGCATTAAAAAGAAAGTCGCCGTTCTGGGCGGCGGTCCTGCTGGGCTCCGGGCAGCCCTTTTCGCCGACGAACAGGGCCACGATGTGACCCTCTATGAAGCTGGGGACCAGCTGGGAGGACAGCTGAAATTTGCGGATCACGTCTCCTTCAAGTGGAATTTAAAGGACTACAAGGACTGGATGATCCGGCAAATTCAAAAATCCGGGGTAAAGGTACTTTGCAATACTCCGGCCACACCGGAGCGAATCGCGGAAGGAAACTATGATGTGATTTTGGCGGCCATGGGATCGGTGGCCCAGCGGATCCCTGTGCCTGGAGCAGATCGCCCGGAGGTATGGCTGGCGGAAGAGGTCTTTGGCAGGGAAAAGGAGTTGGGACATCGGGTGGTGGTGATCGGCGGAGGCGATACAGGCCGGGAAGCGGCTCTGTATCTGGCCAAGGCGGGCCACGATACCACGATGGTGACCCGGAAGCAGGCGAAACTGTTTGATGATCTCCATGCCAAACGAGCTACGGAGCTGGATTACGAGAATGAGTCCAATTTTCACTATATGGAACACGCCGCCACGGTGGAAATCCAGCCCGGACAGGTGACGCTGGATGTGACCCTGGGGGTACCCCATAAAGACGTAATGTTTGAGATGATGGAGGAGACGGAGCAGGGACCAAAGATCCCCAATGTGATGCCAGATCCCCGTCCCGAGGGATTTCCGCCCCAGCGGCCGCTGATGCCCATTCACAACGACGGAGAAGAAAAGCATGGTCCCGGCTTTGCCAAGCCCGTTCCCCAGGTGGATGAATCCAAGCTGCCCCATGAGACTCGGATCATCAACTGCGACACGGTGGTGATCTCCGGCGGAAGGAAATCCGTGGATGCGGAGGCATTTCGGAATTTGGCACCGGAATTCTATGTGATCGGAGACAACGTGTGTCCCGCCAATATCAAAAACTGCACCGATACCGCCTTTGCGGCGGTGATGCAGCTGTAACAAAATCGGCCCCTGATGCAGAGATCGCAGCTGCATCGGGGGCATTTTTTGTATTGCATTTTGCAGGGGAACTGGTATAATAATGCACAGGCAACAGAACTCCGTGGGAGGTAAAGCTATGAAAATGACCGTCTATGCACTGAAACCGGAGGAGATCTCTGTATTTCAGCAGCTTCGGGATAAATATGATGTAGAACTTGTCATGACGGAAGAAAAGCCAAACCTGCAAAATAGCCAGTTGGCGGTGGGAGCGGATGCCATCAATGTACTATCCGATACCGTGATCTCCCGGGAACTGTGGGATGCATACCAAAAGGCCGGTATTTCCGTGGCGGTGACCCGCTGCATCGGGATGGAACACATGAACCGGGAGTATGCCGAAACGCTGGGGATCCGAGTGTTCAATATCACCTATTCTCCCTCCAGCGTGGCGGATTATGCCATTATGATGATGCTGATGGTACTGCGGAATATCAAACCTATGCTGCAGCGGTATGTAGGGCAGGATTACACTGTTGCAGGTCTCCAGGGCAGGGAATTACCCAAGCTGACGGTGGGGATCCTGGGGGCCGGACGGATTGGCTGTACGGTGGCCAAACATCTTACCGGTTTTGGCTGTGAGATCCTGTATTGGAGCCGGAGACCGAAGCAGGAGCTCCAAGGAATTGCAGAGTATGTGGAATTGCCGGAGCTATTGCAAAGAAGCGATGTTCTTTCTCTCCATTTGAGCGCCAATGGGGAAACCATGCACTTCTTGGATCGTACCCG
>CASEPH010000317.1 GCA_949289625.1 uncultured Clostridia bacterium
GCCGCGCTCTGGAGCGCGGTGCGGACGCTGTTCCCGTAAGGGATGCCACTACTACGCACCAGCACACAGATAAGAAAACCCTCCGCAAGGAGAGGAAGAAAAAAATCGCCCTCGGCCACAAGCCGGACGATCACGAGGAAGAACCGACTTGGCATCAGACCATGAGCTGAGGCCAACCGTTCCCTGATATGGGAAGAAAGGCGAATATGAAAAAAGATTACGAAGTATATCGGGACACCGGCGTTCTGGGCAGCTACCACCCGGAGATGGCCGTACTGCGGGAGCAGCGCGGCGGCGAAGTTCTGACCACATTCCGTGATACAAATTATCAGCAGCGGGAGGATCACCTGGAGAGCCAGCGGGAGATGCTCATCCGGGGGAAGGTGTTTCATGTGACCTCCGTGTTTCCCAGTCAAGCCATAGCGACGCCTACGGACAAGCTGCTCTCCCTCATTGACGCGGAGTTTGCGGATCAGGGCCACAGCGCCTGATGTTTCAGTAGACTTGGGGGAGCCGGTGGGGTATACTGTCCTTACCCCATACCGGCTTGCCCCAAAAGAAGGAGGTTACAGAATATGGCAAGCCAAAAATATAACATCCTCTATGGCCGGCTCAGTCAGGAGGACGAGCGGCAGGGAGAGTCAAATTCCATCCACAACCAGTAAGCGATTTGTCAAGGATTTTTTCGCCTAAAAGAACACTCTTTGAAAAAAGAGGGGCATAAGCCCCTCTTGGTTGCCGCAAAGCACTGAAGCTGGAGGCGGTCAAGGGTGCCGTAGGCAAGGCGAAGCCGGTCCCTTGACGGCTCCCAGCTTTGGTGCTACCAGCAGGGCGTGGGCCCACTGGAGCGTCCCCCTCGGAGAGCGCACGGCTGCCTTCAGGCAGTACCACCGCCCGCTTGCGGGTGGTGAGTAAGTGCGCCCTTAGCAAGGGGCCTATCCATTTCGTCATGGCTGGTCACGTCATTCGGTCTAAATAAAAAAGAGTAGCCGTTTTCAAAAAGAAAATAGCCACTCTTGATGGATGATAGATAGCGGGTATTGCTTACAAGAATTTACACGGTTTGGATACGCTTACTTTTAATGTGGTCAATCGATAGTTGAAAACTACTCAAATGATTTCCAACGACCGTGGAAATCTGGCTACTTGCAGATTCATCTCTGGCTTCGTTTATCTGATTCAAGATATCTAACACTTTGGAATAAGCTCCTTGCTGGATTTGTCCATTGTACCCTAACCACTGCAACTGGCTCTTGGCTAGGACAAACTGGAGGGCATTGCCATTCATATCGGCTAAAGTCTTGACCCATTGGGTGGAAGCTGGTGCCACAGTTACTGTCATCCCGTTATATCCAGGAATAATTCTGGTAAAGGACATCCCAATGTCACAAGTCTCCAGTTTGCTCAGGACGCCTTTTTCTTCCAGATAGCGGATAAAACTGTCATACTCCTTTTGGGTCATCTTCTGGGGATCGTACTTCTGTGCTAGTTCCTGAATCTCTGTGTCGGTTAGCGTATTTTGGCCTACCGGGTTCTTTTTTAGCTCATCCAACTGTTCCTGTGCCATCTTCATTATGGTATCATAATCAATGGTTTTGTCGGTAAGTTCCATCTTTTTGGTGGCCGGGTTGAGATAATAGCCTGCCAATGGGATGATAGGCCCTGTTGAGTTCATGCTAAATCCCCCAATCTGATTTACTATCCAAGAGACAACGAAATAAAAATATTCTCTTTTATATTATCGTCGCTTTGCGAGAAAAGTTAAGAGCTGGTATCGTGTCATCGTGGTTATCCACCTATTTTGCAGGTGCTTTTTAATAGCGTTGATAGCCGTTTCCTCCGCTTCGTTGGTGTCTCTCCGGCGTTCCTCACTGTGCATTACGTGGCAGTTAGCCGGAAAGAGAAGATGGAGCAGCGGGACATCACCGCTTTCTGACAGGCTGTGCCCTGCTGGTATATCTGCCTCCTTCTCTCTGCTGGTTGTCACTTTGCCACAAATGAACCGTCAGCCGATGTAATGTAGTAGGTAGCGTAAACCACCCTTTATACAGTAACTCCCAAAAGCTGTTTCTGGAGAAGTACGCGGCGGACAATGGATTCGAGAACACCCTCTTCCTGGCCGACGATGGATACTCCGGCACCAACTTCGAGCGGCCCGCGTGGAAGAAGATCGTGGAGATGATCGAGAACGGCGAGGTGGAGACCCTGATCGTCAAAGACCTCAGCCGCCTGGGACGGGAGTATCTGCAGGTTGGCCGGCTGACGGAGCTCTACTTCCCGGAGAAGGGCGTGCGGTTCATCGCGGTCAACGACAATGTAGACTCCCTGGTGGAGAGCAGCAATGACTTCAACCCTATCCGCAACTGGGCCAATGAGCTCCACGCCAAGGACACCAGCAAAAAGGTGCGCGCCATCAAGAAGATGCAGGCAGAGCGCGGAGAGCGGCTGGGCGGCAAGCCCCCTTACGGCTACAAGAAGAAGGACAAGGACTCCAAGGAGATCGTCCCAGATGAAGAAACCGCTCCCATCGTGCGTCGGATCTTTGACCTGTGCGCTGCGGGAAAGGGGCCGAACCAAATTGCCAGAATCCTGACCCGAGAGCAGGTACTGAATCCGACCAACCAGTACTACCAGGCCACCGGAACTGCCTGCACCAATCTGGATACGACACGGCCCTGCACCTGGTCTGGCAAAACCGTGGCCAGCATCCTGGAGAACAAGGTCTACATTGGGCACACCCTCAACATGAGGAAAACGACACTCTCCTACAATAACAAAAAGCAGATCCACAAGCCGGAGAGTGAGCAGATCCTGGTGGAGAACACCCATGAGCCGCTGATCACGAAGGAGGTCTGGGAGATCGTGCAGGATGTGCGCCAGCACAAGCGCCGCCCGCCCAAGCACATGGAGGAGCCCAACCTGTTCTCCGGATTGGTGTACTGCGCAGACTGCGGCAAGTACCTGGTGCTCTGCAGGACGGAGAAGATGCGGGAGGATCAATACTACTTCCGGTGTTCCACGTACAGCAAGCGCGGGAAAACCGCATGCTCTCCCCACCAGATCCGGGAGGCGGACCTGAAGGCCATCGTGCTGGATGACCTGCGCAGAGTCACCCACTTCGCCCGGATGAAGGAACGGCAGTTCGCCCAGTACATCAACCAGAAGAATACGGCGGAGCTGCGCCGGGACATCAACCGGCTGCAGAAGGAACTGGACTCCATGCATCGGAGATACGATGAATTGTCCGTGTTGTTCAAGCGCCTCTATGAGGACAATGTGCTGGGACGTGTGACCAACGAGCAGTTCCGGATGCTCTCCGCAGACTACAACGCCGAACAGAAGGACCTGTCTTCTTCCATTCCAGCGAGAGAAGAGCAGTTGGAGAGGCTCAAAGCCTCTGCCGCCAATGTGGACGCCTTCATTGAGAAAGCCAAACGGTACACCACCATTGACGAGCTGACGCCGGAGCTGCTGCGGCTGTTCATCCAGAGGATCGAGGTGGGAGAGCGGAGCAAG
>CASEPH010000318.1 GCA_949289625.1 uncultured Clostridia bacterium
AGGACTTCATAGGCCTCGCCGATTTCTTTGAATCTGGCCTCCGCAGCCTTATCCCCGGGGTGCAGGTCAGGGTGATTGGCCTTGGCGGCTTTTCGATATGCTTTTTTGATCTCGTCCTCGGTGGCGGATTTGTCTACGCCAAGGACTTCATAATAATCTCTTTTTTCTTGATCAGCCATAATCACTCACCTCGTCAGATGGATCTACACACAAGGTGGAGCGTGAAGGTAAGGCTCCACGCTCCACCAATACTGCATAAATTACTGATCGTCGTCCACGACTTCGTAGTCTGCGTCCACCACGCCGTCGTCGTTGGGAGCGGAACCGGCAGCACTTGCGGAACCGGCGTCGGCCTGCGCCTGCTGCTGATACAGCTTTTCAGAGATGCTGTAGAAGGCCTTCTGGACTTCATCTGTGGCAGTCTTGATAGCCTCCACATCGGAGCCTTTCAGCGCCTCGCGGAGCTTTTCGATGGCCGCCTGAATGGGAGCCTTCTCGCTGTCGGAAACCTTGTCGCCCAGCTCCTCCAGAGTCTTTTCGGACTGATAGATCACCTGATCGGCAGCGTTACGGGCATCCACCTCGTCCTTCCGTGCCTTATCTTCGGCGGCGTACTGCTCAGCTTCCTTCACAGCCTTTTCGATGTCCTCCTTGGAGAGGTTGGAGGAAGAGGTGATGGTGATATGCTGCTCCTTGCCGGTGCCCTTGTCGGTGGCGGAGACGTTTACGATGCCGTTGGCATCAATGTCAAAGGTAACTTCGATCTGCGGAACACCGCGACGGGCAGGAGCAATGCCGTCCAGATGGAACTTGCCCAACGTCTTGTTGTAGGCAGCCATCTCGCGCTCGCCCTGGAGCACATGGACTTCCACGGAAGTCTGGTTGTCTGCAGCGGTGGAGAAGATCTGGCTCTTCTTGGTGGGAATAGTGGTGTTACGCTCAATGAGCTTGGTGAACACGCCGCCCATGGTCTCAATGCCCAGGCTCAGCGGGGTCACGTCCAGCAGCAACAGACCCTTGACGTCGCCGCCCAGCACGCCAGCCTGAATGGCAGCGCCCACGGCCACGCATTCGTCGGGGTTGATGCCCTTGAAGCCTTCCTTACCGGTGATCTTCTTCACGGCTTCCTGCACAGCGGGAATACGGCTGGAGCCGCCCACCAGCAGGACCTTGGACAGGTCGGAGTTGGAAAGACCGGCGTCGCTCATAGCCTGGCGAACAGGCACCATGGTCTTTTCTACCAGATCGGCGGTGAGTTCATTGAACTTGGCCCGGGACAGGGTCACGTCCAGATGCTTGGGGCCGGTGGCGTCGGCGGTAATATAGGGCAGGTTGATGTTGGAGGTGGTGACGCTGGAGAGCTCGATCTTTGCTTTCTCAGCGGCCTCCTTCAGACGCTGCATAGCCACCTTGTCGGCGGTCAGGTCAATGCCGTTTTCCTTTTTGAACTCGGAAGCCAGATAGTTCATGATTCTCTGGTCGAAGTCGTCGCCGCCCAGATGGGTGTCGCCGGCAGTGGCCAGAACCTCGATGACGCCGTCGCCGATCTCCAGGATGGAGACGTCGAAGGTACCGCCGCCCAGGTCATATACCATGACCTTCTGGTCTTCCTCTTTGTCCACACCGTAGGCCAGTGCAGCCGCGGTGGGTTCGTTGATGATACGCTTGACGTCCAGACCGGCGATCCGGCCGGCGTCCTTGGTGGCCTGACGCTGGGCGTCGTTGAAGTATGCGGGGACAGTGATAACAGCCTCCGTCACGGTCTGGCCCAGATAGGCCTCGGCGTCCGCCTTCAGCTTCTGCAGGATCATGGCGGAGATCTCCTGGGGGGTGTAGTGCTTGCCGTCCACAGTAACCTTCTGATCCGTGCCCATCTTACGCTTAATGGATGCGATGGTCCGGTCGGGGTTCTGGATGGCCTGGCGCTTTGCCACCTGACCTACCATACGCTCACCGGTCTTGGAAAATGCCACCACGGAAGGGGTAGTTCTGCTGCCCTCAGCGTTTGCGATAACCACGGGCTCGCCGCCCTCCATCACTGCAACGCAGGAGTTTGTAGTGCCCAAATCAATACCAATCATTTTAGCCATAATAAAGTTCCTCCTATATGAAAATCTATATTTTACAAAATCAAATGGGGCTAGTTCGCAGTTTGCACCATGGCAAACCGTATGACCTTCTCGCCCAGTTTAAAACCTTTTTGGAATACTTGGACGATCTCGCCCTCTTTGTAATTGTCGTCTTCTATGTGCATCACGGCGTTGTGCAGCTCCGGGGAGAAGATGTCGCCGGGCTCACCGTAAATCGTGACGTCCAGTTTTTTCAGAATTTCCTGCAGACCGGTCATGGTCATCTCCACGCCCTTTTTATAGGCGGCATCGGCGGTGTCCTGATCCAGAGCTCGACTAAGATTGTCGAAAACCGGCAGAAACTTTTCCACGGTATCCGCCTTGGCGTCCCGGTAGAGGTTATCCTTCTCCTTCTGAGAACGCTTGCGGAAGTTGTCATATTCCGCAGCCAGACGGAGATATTGCTCATGCTCCTGTTGGAGCTTTTTTTCGGCCTCCTCCAGGGGATCCGGCTGGGGCTCCTGGACTGTTTCGGGAGCTTCGTTTTCTGCGGTATTCTCAGGTGCAGCTTCCTCCGAAACTTTGGTTTCTTCCAAGTTCTCCGCTGTTTCCTGTTGATTTTTCAAATTTTCATCCATCGGACATCAATCCTCCTGTTTGTGGGTGTCTGGGGCATCCGGAACCGAGGGGGATGGGGGAAGCGCCTTTGAAAACATCTTGCCCAATCCCTCGGCAAAATATGAAAGCCGGGCAGCCACCTGGGCGTAGTCCATTCGCGTGGGTCCCACCACACCCAGCATGCCTTGCATACCGTCGCCTAAATCGTACCGTGCCATGACCACGCTGGTCTCTTTCAGGGCCTGGGACACGTTTTCCGGACCCACCAGGATTTTGACGCTGGAATCCGCATCCGGCACTGGCAGTGTGGAGATCACATCCTCATCCAGATGAGAGATCAGCTCCGTGGCCTTGCCAATGTCCTGATATTCGGGCTGTCCCAGCAGCTTGGTCTGACCGGTGACGAACACCTCTTTTTTCTGCTCGTCTTCAATGGTCTTCATGGCGAATTCCACGATGACGGAAACCAGATTGGCGGCGGACCCCGCATTGCGCTGGATCTTGCTCATAAGCTGGGGGGTGATCTCATCGTGGGTCAAATCAGTCAGGGACGCGTTCAGCATGGCCACAAGACTTTTCAGATCCTGGGGATCCGCATTGACCGGCAGCTTAATGAGCTTATTGTAGACCGCCTCTGTGCTCATCAGCAGCACCAGAATAAAGGAATAGGGGGCGGTCTGGATCAGCTCGAACCGCTGGACCGTAACTGCGCGGCTTTTGGTGGCCACTGCGTAGGCTGGCAGGTTTGTCAGCTTAGAAATGAGCTGCCCCACCTGGGCGATGGCTTTATCAAATTCCTCCAGCTTGTCGGTCATGACCTGACTGAGACTCTGGGTCTCGTCCCGGCTGAGCCGGTAGTCCTGCATGAGCTCGTCGATATATAGCCGGTAGCCGGCCGGAGAAGGAATACGACCGGCGGAGGTGTGGGGCTGTTCCAGCAGACCCTGCTCCGTCAGATAGGCCATCTCATTGCGGATCGTGGCGGAGGAGTATTGCATATCCGGCTGTGCGGCAATGGCCTTGGAACCCACAGGCTCCGCAGTTGCCACATAGCTGTCCACCACAGCGCGGAGGATCTTTTTCTGCCGCTCTGTAAGATCCACGTTACATACCTCCTTGGTTTAGCACTCAAACTCTCTGAGTGCTAAAATAAATGTACCACTACTTCCCACCAATGTCAATAGCCCTTTGTGAATTATTTTGAAACATTTTATAGGGCAAAAAAATAGGCCGCTGTGTCTGGTTAGACACAGCGGCCGGGAGTAAAGATTTTGCAGTTATTTCCGGGTGGTCCGCTGGCGGGATTTCGGCATATCCGGAACCGGATCGGCATCCCTTGGTTCCAACAGATCCCAGATCACGGGGAACTGCCATAGAAGGAATCCGCCGTAGGTGATGATGGTGGAGAGACTCAGGTCCATGATCCCATCCATGATAGCGGCAGCGCAGAAGAACACGGCACCCATGGCGCAGAACAGGGTACGCCGGGGTTTGCCTAGGTCGAAAACAAACCCGGCACCATAATAAAAGGCCAGCAGGCTAAAGATCAGCGCGAACAGAATCACGCAATAATCCAAGATGATGGGATCGGTGCTCCAGCCCTTAAAGTTCAGGATCAGCTTCACCAACAGATAGAGAATGGGCGCCAACTCCACAAAGGGGTACCTTGGGCCGGACCGGCGTCGAAACCAGGCAGTGAGGCAGCAGCAGATGCCGCCCAAGAGGCCCAGCAGGCACATGATTGGTGCGGAAATGCCGGGGCCGGACAAAAGCGCTTCGGCAAATTCCGCGCAGGAGCCCAGCAGAATTAGGATGGAAGCCACCAGACTGCAAAGAAATCCGCCTTTGCCGTATAGCAGGACCTGACTGCTGCCGCTGCGCCCTGGGGAGCGAAAGGACAGGAAAAGGGCCAGCAGCAGGAACAGCGCTGCTACGGCGATCAATAGAATCGTAGACAAATGCATGATGGGGAGACCCTGGTCGTCTACCGCAACAAAGAGGTTCCAGAGCCGCAAGCCGGCTGCCATAAGTGCAAAGAGCAACGTTAAAAAATATGCGGCAGAAGAATGATACTTCATGAGACGAGCCTCCCGGATTCCTGGATTATGGAAACCATTATAACAGGTTGCAGTCCGGTTTTGAAGTGGAAAAGCCTGTGTAAAGAGAGGAAATTTTTCAAAGGGACAGGCAAAAGGGCTGCAGCGGGAAGAGATGGTGGGTCTGCCGTAGAACCTGACCGGAAAAAGCGGAAGAATCCCTGCGTCTTTGTGAAAAAAGCCGATGTAAAAAATACTGAGAATCCGGTATAATGACAGAAAAAAGATGGGGGTAGAGACCATTGGAGAGAATTAAGATGCGGACGCCGCTGGTGGAGATGGACGGCGACGAAATGACCCGGGTTCTTTGGAAGGAGATCAAGGCCAAGCTGATCGAACCCTTTGTGGAGCTAAAGACAGAATACTATGATTTGGGGCTGCCCAATCGGGACGCCACCGGAGATCGGGTTACCGTGGAGGCAGCGGAGGCCAACCGGAAATATGGTGTGGGCGTCAAATGTGCCACCATTACCCCCAACAAGGCCCGGATGGAGGAATACCAGCTCCATGAGATGTGGAAGAGTCCCAATGGGACCATCCGTGCCATTCTGGATGGGACGGTGTTCCGTGCGCCGATTCTGGTGGAGGGGATCTCTCCTGTGGTGCGGACATGGAAAAAGCCCATTACCATTGCCCGGCACGCCTATGGAGATGTGTATAAGGCCACGGAAATGCGAGTACCGGAGGGCACTGCAGAACTGGTCTTTCGGGACAAGTTCGGCGCAGAGCAGAGAAAGACCATTTACGACTTTGAATGCGGCGGCGTTCTCAGCGGCCAGTACAACAAGGATTCTTCCATTGCATCCTTTGCCAGAAGCTGTTTTGCCTACGCCCTGGCCAGCGGACAGGACCTGTGGTTTTCGGCCAAGGATACCATTGCCAAGCAGTATGACGGTACATTCCGAGATACCTTCCAGCAAATCTACGAGACGGAATACCAGGAGCAGTTTCAGAAGGCGGGACTCACCTATTTCTATACGCTGATCGACGATGCAGTGGCCAGAGTGATCCGGTCCCAGGGCGGCTTTATCTGGGCCCTGAAAAACTACGACGGCGATGTTATGAGCGATATGGTCTCCACAGCCTTTGGCTCTCTGGCCATGATGACTTCTGTGCTGGTTTCCCCAGACGGAAATTACGAGTATGAGGCGGCCCACGGCACGGTGACCCGACACTACTATAAATATCTTCGGGGAGAGGAAACCTCCACCAATCCCATTGCCACCATTTTTGCCTGGAGCGGGGCACTGCGGAAACGGGGGGAGAAGGACGGTCTCAAAGATCTGATGGCCTTTGCAGATCATCTGGAAGCGTGCAGCTTGGATGTGATCCGCTCCGGGGTTATGACCGGAGATCTGTGCCAGCTGTGGGAGAAGGGCGACGCCAAAAAAGTATCTTCATCGGAGTTTATGGATGCCATTGCGGCAGAATTGAAAAAGATCTACGAATCTGCATAATAAAGAGAGGACCCGGGGCGAACCGGGTCCTCTCTTTTTTTGAAATTATGGGTCCCATTGGGTCCAATCCAGCAAGAAATAGGTATTGCCACAGCTGGAGTTGGCCCAGATGGTCCAGGAACAGGCCACAGGACGGGAAGACGCATAAGCGGAGATGGCGTCGCTGAGGGATTCCCAGGTCAGTTCCTGACCGAATAGCATGGTATAAAAAGTGGACTGACCCTGATTTTGTCTGGTTTCATAGAGATAGGCGGCCATTTCGTTGACATCGGTAAAGACGGTGCCGAAGCCGGCTTCACCGCAGGTGTAATAGAACAGGCTGGTATCGGTGATGGCAGCCACAGGAGCCGTTTCAGAAACGGTGTTCCAAGTGCGGGAGGCACACAGGTCGAGCCCCACGTTTAGCCATTGATAATTGAGAGGACGGTTGCCGGCATCGCCAGAGCTTGCGTCGTAAGTTACGTCCACAATGTACCACTGCCCGTTTCGCTCGATGGTGTTCCAGCGGTGGGGTTCCCCGGTATCCCAGCCGTCCTGCCGCCTTACTTGAAACCCTGCCAGTTCGCCCAACAGGAAAAAGGCATCGGAGAATCCCTGGCAGTTGGCCTGGCCATATACCAGTGCCCCTACGGCGGTAAGAATGGTGTGGGGCGTATTGTCCTCGGGTAGGACGACGTCCTCAAAGCCCACATAGGTTACGGTCTGGCACAGGTAGTCGTGGAGCGCTTTTTCCAGCTGCAGATCGGAGGAGGTGTTGGCTTTCGCCTGGTTGACCACAGCCATGGCAGTGTCATAGGCGGACAGTTCTTCCGGGGTCAGATAGGAAAAATCTCCGGTTTCGGCGGCATGGAGAATGCGGGTTCCAGCATAATAGCTGGGCTCCATGGTGAGAAGACCAGTGCTGACATCGGTGGTATATTGAAAAGAATACTCCATCAGCAGTTCCCGTACCCATGTGGTCCAATCTGGTTCCTGGATAAGGATACTTAGATCGTCCAGATAGATGGAGATGGTTTCGGGGCATTGGGCGGCAGCTTCCCGCAAATAGTCTCTGGCGTCTGATAAGGTAGCGAACCTGGGCACACCGGGATCATCCGGCGTCGGCGTGGGGCTGGGCGTTGGTGTAGGTGTAGAAAGCGGACTGGGAGTAGCCGTGGGGGGTGAACTGATTGATGGGGTAGATGTGGGCGATGGTTTTTGAAGAATCGCAGGCGGGGTGGTCTGTACCGTGTCAGAAGGCGTGTTCCCGGATATTTGCGGTGTCCGCAGTGGGGACAGGGAGGGCCATATGGTAATTTCAGCAGAGGAAGAAGGGCGAGAGATCGTGGAAAAAGGAGATGCCGGGGAAGCGACACATGCTCCGATGGACAACAGCAGGAGCAGACAAACGACCAAGGGGAAATGCCGACGTTTTTTCACAAGACCACGTCCTTTGCTAATGTTGCGTATAGCATATCATAATATTGACACTGTGACAACGGGAGAAATTACAACGGAGCAGCGAACAGAAAGACGCTGTTTGCGTGATTGCTTTTTGAGCAAAAGGGCTGTTACAATAAAACTGCGGCCGCAAGATTCAAATGAGGAGGGATCGTCCATGACTATTGGAGAGAGGATCCGGACACTGCGTTTGGAAAACCATATGACCCAGGAAAGGCTTGCCCGGCAGCTCAAAATCTCCCCGCAGACGGTGTCGAAGTGGGAAAAAGATATTACAGCGCCGGATATTTTGCTTTTAGGAGAAATTTTTCCAGAAGTTTAATTTAAGACTATATGTGTTTATACTAAAATGCTTTTGAAAGGTGCTTTTAAGTAAAAAAGGGGCCCGTTCCATTGGAACGGGCCCACACAATTCTTTAGAAATTAACGCCCGTCGGCGTAGTACTCGTCGTAGGCGTTCTGATAAACGGCGATGATCTCGGGCAGACCCATGCTCTCACAGGTAGCAACATAGGTATCCCAGTTCTCGTCGTTGAGCTCCAGAGAGCCGTCCAGGAACTTCAGGCACTGCTCAGCAGCGTAAGTCAGGAAGTCGGACTCATAATCGGCAATCTCCAAGGTCTCGTCGGAAGTCAGAGTGTTCTTCACAGCGGAGGGATAGTACCGATCATCGGTGGAGCCGTCGATGGTCCACAGCTCTACAGCGTCAAGACCGGTCTGGGGGAAGGTGGGCAGCAGCATATCGTTGTCCACATAGAAGCTGGCAAAGCGCAGCATGGTGAACAGCTGCTGAGCCATCTCAGCGTTGGGGGCGTTTCTGCCGGTAACAGTAACGGGCTGATCCCAATCAAAGACAGGAGTGTCGCCGTCCATGTGATAGCTCTCGCCCTCGGTGCCGTAGTTGCCCAGGTAGTAGCCGTCGGTGGTCCAGAAGTAGTTCTCCCACTGGCAGACCAGCTCGGGGTTATCACAGTTGGCGGACAGGGAGAAGCCAGCCATGGAGGACACCAGGGCTACTTCGTCGTTCCATACATACTGAGCGGAGGGATCCTGAGCCACGCGAGGCAGAGCCTGCACGGTCAGCTCGGGGTAATCGGCACCGTAGGTGTCTACAATCTCCTCGATCTTATCAGCATTGGACTGCCATACGCCGATGGCACCGCTGGCCTGCATGGTGTTGGTTACCATACGGTCGGTGTCCAGGGACAGGAAATCCCGAGCCATGATGCCCTCGTCAAACATCTGCAGAACCCACTCCAGGTACTCCCGGTAGCCGTCGGTGGTCCAGCCGGACATAACCTCGTCGCCCTTGCGGAAGATGGCGGAGGTGACCATGGTCATAAAGCCGTCGCCGTTGAGCACGGGAATTTCCGTATCAAAGGCAGCTTCCAGGCCCACGGTGCCATCATACATATAAATGGTATTAGAGCAGTTGTAGGCGCTGTAGATGGTGCGCAGATACTCGGTGAACTCATCCAGAGAGATCACGTCGCCGGAGAAGGTGATGCCCTGCTCGGCAATCCAGTCGCCACGGGACACAAAGCCGTTTCCGGAATAGGTGCCATCCTTGATCTGATAGAAAGCCAGGGTCATGCCATCGGTCAGAGTAGCCTTTACGGTGGACTCATCCAAGCAGTCACGAACTGCCAGATAGTTGGGCATGTTGTCTTCCATGTAATCATTGATGTCCAAAATGATGCCGTCCTCGTAGGCTTTGGACAGGCCGCCGGAGTAGTACTCCATAACGGGGAGCAGATCGGGGTAATCGCCGCCGGCTACCATCACGTTGAACAGCTCACTGGTGGACTGGGAGCTGACTTCGGTGAACTCCAGCTTCACACCTGTGGCCTCTTCTGCGGCGGCCAGGGCGTTAAAGCTGTTGTTGGAATCCATGAAGTCCTGATAGGGAGGAATGTAGTACCACATAGAAATGGTGTTGTCTCCCTCCAGGGGGTAGGAGATGTACTCTTCTGCCATAGCGGCGAAAGGATCGCCGACGGTTTCCGCAACCGTTCCGGATTCCTCGGCAGAAGTGGGTTCTGCGGCAGAATCGGGAGTTTCCGGTGCAGCAGCTTCGGGTTCGGTGCTTGTTTCTGGTGCAGTGGTCTCCTCGGAAGCCGCAGAGGCTGCGGACTCGGTGGAAGAGGACTCGGTGCCACAGGCGCTGAACAGAGCCAGCACCATGGTGAGAACCAGAAGAAGCGACAGGATTTTCTTCATACGGGTTACCTCATTTCCTTAATATCTTGGCAATATACCAACGGCATTACTATACAAAATGAAACAACTCGTGTCAATAATTGCGCACAAACTGACAAAACAATTCGTAGAGAACAAATTGCCTCTCGTCAAACTATACAAAATGTGCTGTTTTGCTCTGGGGAGAATCACGAAAAAGTAAAATTTGGTAGTTCGAAAATGGAATGCAACCTCATTCGCTGCCGGTATGCTGTTGATGTTGCCGCAAAAGGACATCTTCCCTTAGTTCACGACCTTGCTGGAGAAGGGCGCGTACTGTTGTAAGATCGCCGTCTCCTAGGGCTTTGCGGAAAACAGAAAGGTTTTCGATCAGGGTATCCAGTTCCCGAAGCAGGGGGCCGTGATTCAGGGCAAAGAGGCTGGTCCACATATCCGGGTCCAGCTTGGCAACACGGGTCATATCCTGAAAGCTGCCGGCGGTAAAGCCTAGCGTCAGCGCAGCGGTGGGACTTTTAATGTAAGCGGAGGATACCACATGGGCTAGCTGAGAAGTATAGGAAATGATGGTGTCGTGACGCTGAGGATCGGTAATTTCAATGCGGGTAAAGCCAATGGCGGAGGCCAAGGCGCGCAGTGTTTCCACCGCATCGCCATCAGTCAGCGGTGTGGGTGTGATAATATAGCTGGCGTTTTTATAGAGATCCACATCGGAATTGGCGAAGCCAGCCACTTCCTTTCCGGCCATGGGGTGGGTGCCAACATAACGGACGCCGTGCTCGTGGTAAAGGACGTCAACGGCGTCTATAATGGGCTGCTTCACGCCGCAGATGTCTGCGACGATGGCTCCCTGCTTAAATTCTCCCACATGGGCGGTGAGATAATCAATGGTTGCCTCCGGAGGTAGGGCCACAAAAACCAGATCCGGCTGCGAGAGATCGGTTAGGGCGTCGTCGATGGCCCCTACGGACCTGGCGAAGGCCACGGTTTTCTGGTTTCTCGTGTGACCCAAAACAGTGTGGGGCGTGTATTGCTTAATCGCACGGCAGAGGCTGCCTCCAATGAGGCCCATGCCGACAACTGCGACAATCATGTCTATCACCTCGTATTGATCTGCACGGCAGAAGAAGCTGTGCTTTCCTATCAGAATAACAGGAATCCGCAGGAAATCAAGTATTTAGAAAAAAATAAAAAAAGAACTTGCACTTAGTTTGAAAATGTGGTACTATAGCAGTTGCCTAACTTAAAATCAGCATACTGCGCCGTGTTCGACGATTTCAATATTTTGGCTGATTAAGAAGGACTTCTCTTATATCAAAGGAAGTGCAATATGGCAAGCGCGAATAATGCCACAGCAAAACTGAGCGAGGAAGCAAAGGCGCCTGTTTTGTCTCTTCTTGCAAAGGGACAGAAGGCTGGCGTATTGCAGTCCTCTGACATCCTAAGTGTTCTGGAAAAACTGGATATTGACGCAGAACAGATCGAGCATATCTATGACACCATTGAAAGCCTTGGGATCCAGATCGTCGGAGCCGAGCTGGAACTGGAGCCGGCGGATGATTCCGTCATTGAAGAAGAGGAATTGGTGGATCCGGTGGAACTGGCGGCCGAGTACAACCTGGATGATCCGGTTCGGATGTATCTCAAGGAGATTGGACAGATCCGGTTGCTGACACCGGAAGAGGAGCAGGATCTGGCGGCCCGGGTGGCCCAAGGAGACAAATATGCCAAGGACAAGCTTACGGAGGCAAATCTCCGGCTGGTGGTCTCCATTGCGAAAAAGTATTCTGGCCGGGGCCTGCACATACTGGATCTGATTCAGGAGGGAAACACGGGGCTGATCCGCGCCGTGGACAAATTCGACTATACCAAAGGCAACAAGTTTTCTACCTATGCGACCTGGTGGATCCGGCAGGCCATTACCCGTGCCATTGCCGACCAGGCCAGGACCATTCGGGTTCCGGTACATATGGTGGAGGTCATCAACAAGGTCACCCGCTGTAACCGGAAGCTTGTGCAGGAACTGGGGCGGGAACCCACTATGGAGGAGATCTCCGAGGATCTGCATATTCCCATCGAAAAGGTGATTGAAGCCACCAGAACCTCCGCCGATACCCTGTCTCTGGATACCCCGGTGGGCGATGAGGAGGATACCACCATCGGTTCCTTCGTAGAGGACGACAATACACCAGGGCCTGCGGATGCTACCTCTAAAACGCTTTTGGCAGAGGCGCTGGATGAAATCCTGCAGACATTGACGGACCGAGAAGCGGATGTGCTTCGGATGCGGTTCGGCATGTTCGACGGCAGGACCCATACCCTGGAGGAAGTGGGGCAGATTTTCGGTGTAACCCGAGAGCGTATCCGGCAGATCGAAAACAAGGCCATTCGCAAACTCCGTCATCCCAGCCGAGCCAAGAAAATCAAAGATTTTTATTGCTGAGAAAAAGCAGCCCAGGGCGCTTAAGCGCCCTGGGCCGCTGCTTTATTTGGAAAAGAGAGAGTCAGTCATCCTTGGAATTCATCAAGAGATTGTAGGCGGCAATTTTTTGGGCGTTGCTGATATCAAATCCGCCTCCCTTGCCGCCGGTGGCCATGCTGTTGGATGGTGTGTTTTGCGCACTGAAAGCGGCATACATGGCGGCATTTTGCGCAGCAATCTTGTGCTGCAGCTTTTCTTCCTTTGTCATGGACTGTTTCTTCTTTTTCATGTTGTATACCTCCTCTAGCTCGTCGAGATAGCGGAACCGGGGATGGATGTCTACCTTGGGCAGTGGGAATTCCACAGACACATCTTCCATCCGGTTGATCAGTTCCTGGGCAGAGGTCAGGGCTTCGGAGTCGATGGTATCCGCCACGGAAAGAATGTTTTTCAGATTCTTCTGTTCCGTCCGAAGGCGATCCCGATAGGCGGTGAAAATGGAGGGGATCTCCTCCGGGCAGGTCTGGATGCGCCGAATCTCATCCACCGAAAAGCGAGCTCTGCGCAGAGTGGCGATGTCAAAAAGCTGCTGAATGTTTTCCTCGGAATAGGTGCGGTACTCTCTTCCGTTCTGGCAGCTTTTTTCTGGGGATAAAAGTCCCTGGGCCTCATAGAAGCGAATGGTCTTTTTGCTCAGTCCGGTCCGTTGGCTGACATCCTTGATCTTCATACCGCTGGATACCCCCTTTCTACTCCCATTATAGAATGTTCCCTAAGGGGAATGTCAATAGTTTTTCAAATTATTTTGAAAAAATTTTGCAAAAAAGAGATATATTCCAATAAATGCTGACAAAAGAGCAGCTATGCCACCGGATGGTTTAGGATGCCGCAAGTGTTCGGAGAAGGGCTACAGCAAAATCATATTCCTCTTGGGTAGCGCTTTGCGAAATACATCCATAGACGGAGAGATCCTCCAGTTCAATAGCCCGGAATAAAGCTGTTCCGCTAAGATCTACCCCATAGGGATTTTCAGGGGACGCCAGATCCTCCGGCAGCGCCCGGCAGGCCTGTTCAAAATCAAAACTGCTGTAGATGTTAAAGGAATCCCATTCCAGATCGGAGATGAAGGCTAGAGGGTACTCTCCCTGGGTAATGAGATAAGCCAGTTCTTCCGGGCCGTAGTTGGAGATAGACGGATACTGCTGGACACAAATCTCGTCCAGAGCTAGATAAAAGCCATTGGTATCTGGAAGCTCCCTCGAAACAGCGCGCAACGCCTTTTCCATCTTGTTTAGGTCTGCGCTTGTAATGTGGGCAGGGACTGCAAATGCAACCCGAAAATTCGGTTTGGAGGGAAGATGCGTGTAGACTGCCAGAACCAGGCCGGCCAGAAGGATGCCGCCTGCCACACCGGTCAGGAGAATGATGCTTCGCTTTTGCCGTCGTTTTTGCAGCGAATGGGGATCTTCTTGCCCGCCCTGTCGTGCGGCGTCCGACTGCTGGGCCGCACGAAGCCACCGGCGATGCTCCAGCCACCGGGGTGCCACGAAAAAGCCGATCCGCAGCAGCAGTAGGACGGCAAACAGGATCTTGGGCCAGAGCCGGGTAGCATAGTGGACGGCAAGTCCAAGACTGACCAACACCAGCAGTGTTAGAAAGCCGGAAAGAAGCCGATACCACCGGGGAAAATAGTAGGTTTTTTGGACAGGACCGGAGGATTCTTGTTTTTGCGGTTTCCGCAGATCATTGTATTGACCGAATGCAAGATGTATGTTGTTGGTCCGGTCCTTGTCCAGTATCAGGTTGACCTGACGAAAGGTTCTGGCGTCTGGTACTGTTTCGTCAAGCACTGTCTGAGGTTCCACATGACGGGGGCTTTCTTCCGTGGCGTCAAGACGCTTGAAGTTTGGTTTCAGATCCATGGTTGGCAGGGGCATACGGGACGCGGACGCGGATAGCTGGTCGGTTAATTGCGCGGTACTGCACAGATCCGTTAAAGCCATCCCTTTTGCGGCCTGACGCAGCTGATGGAATTGCTGTTCCTGCTGCTCTAGCCACTGGGCGTAGTGGGCAAAAATATGGGGGATCTGGTCCGGGGATTCCTGCATGGTTTTGATCTCGTCCATGGTGAACAGGGCACGGCGCAAAATGGCGATCTGCTGAAGCTGCTGTTGCAGCTCCGGCGTGTACTCCCGGTATTCCCGTCCGTTTCTATAGGTTTTTGCTGGTGCGATCAGGCCTTTTTCCTCGTAAAGCCGCAGGGTTTTTATTGACAGGCCTGTAGCTTCACAGATTTCTTTCCTGGTCATATGCAGCAGTCCTTTCTGGCTAGTCCGTGGCGTAGTGTTCTGAGTTCAATTTAACCTGGGCCCCTGGGGCCTTGTCAAGAAAAATTTTCCACTTTATTATGAACCTGCAAAAATATCTGTGGAAAATCGGAGAAATCCCATTGCAATCCAGCTATGAACAACGTAAAATAAAAGAAAGCGTACAGTCCTTGCCGCAGAAGGTACCGTCAAAGCTGGAAGGCTTTGCGTAGAATAGATAGCAGCCCATTGAAAGAACGCGGAAAAGGAGCGTGGAACCCATGATCATCAAAACCATGTCTGAGGAAAAAGCAGTAGATCTGCTGCGGGAATGGAGCGGCAAAAACCCCAGCGCCAGAATGACCGAGGCAGAACGGATGTTCCGAACGGCCTGCGACCGGTATGTGCTGGTGGAGGTGGAGAATCAGCAGGAGCTGAACCGGCTCTACACGCTGGAGGAGTATCTGACGGGAGGGCGAGGATTCTACCTCTATCTGCGTTGCCCCAACGATGTAGTGGCCGCCATTCGGGCTGGAAAAACCGCGCTGCCCCATTTTTTCCACCGGGCAGAGGGCCGATACAGCAGCGCTTACAGCCGGGGAACGGTAAAGATCCTGCTGGGCCTTTTGCAGGAGCAGCTGGACCGTCGCTATGACATGGGGCTGTTTATTGATATTCTGGCCCGGCAGCGGCAGCGTGCGGAACAACCGATGGAGGAAGCGTCAGTCCAAACGGGGAGACCAATCCAGGACCAGCGGGCCAATGTGACGAGTTATCGCTTCGGAGGGCAGGGCTACTAAAAGATTCGGGGCAAAGAGGCCCCAGGCGCGCAATGAAAATGATTTCTACGGAGGTCTGTATGGAAACGGAAAAACTCTACGATCAGGATGCCTATCTCACAACCTTTACCGCCCGGGTGGTGGATTGCAGACAGCGAAAAGACGGCTGGGCTGTGATCTTGGACAAAACCTGTTTTTATCCCGAAGGGGGCGGTCAGCCAGGTGACAGAGGGCGGCTCAACCAGATCCTGGTGACAGATACCCACGAAAAGGACGGACAGGTGCTCCACTATACAGAAGCTCCCCTGGAAATTGGCCAGGAAGTGTCTGGTGAAATCGACTGGGCCCATCGGTTTGATCTGATGCAGCAGCATACTGGGGAGCATATGGTATCCGGTGTGGTGCACCGGATCTATGGCTTTGACAATGTGGGCTTCCATATGGGAGCCGACGCGATTACTATTGACTTTTCCGGGGAATTGACGGAGCAGCAGCTGCAGGAAGTGGAGCGGGAAGTCAACGAGAGAATCTGGCAGGATGTGGCCATTCGCTGCTGGTATCCATCTCCCGAGGAACTGCAAAAGATCCCCTATCGCAGCAAAAAGGAGCTGACGGGACGGGTGCGGATCGTGGAGGTGCCGGGGGCGGATATCTGCGCTTGCTGCGGCACTCATGTTCGTCGGACTGGAGAGATTGGGCTGGTAAAGTTTTTAAATGTGGAAAAGTTTCACAGCGGCGTCCGGGTAGAGATGCTTTCCGGCGGTAGGGCCTATGCCTATCTCAGCGACATTGTAGCCCAAAATCGCCGGGTGTCCCAGTTGCTTTCTGCCAAGGTCCGGGAGACGGCGAAAGCGGTGGAGAATCTGTCGGCAGAGCTGGAAGCCAAAAAACAACAAATTTTTGCCATGGAAAACGCCCAGTTTGCTGGGAAGGCCCAGGAACTTCAGGGAAAGGGCGATGTATTTGTCCAAATGGAGGGGCTGACGCCGGACGGGGTACGTCGGGCGGCCATCGCCATTCAGGAGACCTGCGGCGGCCGGGCGGCGGTGTTTTCCGGGGATGAGACCAGCGGCTATAAATACGCCGTGGGACTGCCCGGCGGGGATCTTCGGGACTGGGTCAAGGAGCTCAACCGGACCCTGAACGGCCGGGGCGGCGGAAAGCCCGGATTTGTTCAGGGCTCTGTCAGTGCCAAATGGGACGAAATTGTTGCATTTATGTCCCGATGAAGGGTTTTTCTTGCGGTGCTATTGGGGAAAAGCTATAATAAAATGCAGACGGGCGGAGACGTTTGTCTCTGCCCGATTTTTATGGAAAGAAGGGATTTTTGTGGCATATATGGTCTATGAGCATACCCCGGGAGCGGAACGGGAGACCACCATCGACTTTGAGGCCCAGACTGCCCGGGTGGATATTGCACCGGGACAGTGGGCAACGGTACCGTTTTTGGAGCCGGCCCAGGTGCAGGATGGGGCTTTTTCCTTCCG
>CASEPH010000319.1 GCA_949289625.1 uncultured Clostridia bacterium
CGTGAAGCAGGTGGCCGGACAGGGCGCCATGTACGACACGCATCTCTTCGCAAAAGAGCCATCAGGCGTGGAAGGCGGACGCTCCATCATCGATATGGGGAACATGCCGATCCTTGTAACTCCAAATGAATACAGAGACGGCATCATCCGTTCCATGCAGTAGGAGGTGAATGGTATGGGTATTGGACCTTCAACAAAGGAAACATCACTGCATCATTTCAGGGATCCCCTTCTCGACGTGGTATCCCAGGATACAGACGTGGATCTGATGGGTATCGTTATCGTAGGTACGCCGGATGACAATGTGGACAAGATGCTCGTCGGCACAAGAACAGCTGTGTGGGCGGAAGCCATGCGGGCGGACGGTGTGATCATCTCCTCCGACGGCTGGGGCAACAGCGATGTGGACTTCACGAACACATGCGAGCAGCTCGGCACAAGAGGGATCGCAGTGACCGGACTCAACTTCAGCGGCACGGTGGCCCAGTTTGTTGTGACCAACAACTATCTGGACGGCATCATTGATATCAATAAGAGCGCAGACGGCACGGAGACGAACGTAGTCGGCGAGAACAACGTGGTAGAGCTGGACTGCAAGAAGGCGCTTGCGCTTCTGAAACTGAAAATGAGAAAGATGGAGCAGGACAGGTAAGCTGATCTCTCCTGCGGTGCAAAGAAAAGGCACGACATCTGAACATGTCGTGCCCTTTCTTTTTGGTATGTCATTGAGAGGTTTTTCCTCGTTGCATTTGCAGTTTTGTATATATATACAAAGCTGGGGAAAAATCTCCACGAATGGAGAAAGTATATATAATAAATTGTAGTTCACCGGTGCAGGACTGCTCTTGGGGAAAACAATCGGCATCGGATCAACTGCAACTGCAACCTTTATTAAGATTGGGTTAACTATAGCACAAGATGGCCCGGGTGTCAAGACACCTGGAGAAGGTGGGGAAAAATTGTATGTTTATACAAATAAAGTGTATTGCCGGATGCTGAATTTGTATAAATTTAATAAAGTGACGTATTATCACTTTATCAGACAAAAGCGACGGCAGACCGCACTTTCTGTAGGCATATGCCCGGAGATGTGGTATAATATCCACGAGACGGCAATCCTGTCGAAACGAAAGGGAGGAATGGAGAAATTGGAAGAAGTGAAAATGGAGCAGCAGACGGCGGCCGATCCGCGGAAGAACCGGTATGTGGTGGACATCCGGCGGGACAAGGCCATGATGATGAAATATATCAAATTCTATAACCGGGTGAAACACCCGCGTGTCACCTTCAACCTGGTTATGACAGGCATCCTGCTGGCGCTTGTGCCGACTCTGGTAAAGAATATGGCGCTGCCCGGCGTGATCGTCTGCTACGGCGTGGGCGCCCTGCTCGTTGCGACGGGACTGTTCCGGCAGTATCTGGCGCTTGGCACGATGAGAGGGGACCCGGCGGTGAAGGAAAACGAGGAGCTCACCTACCTGTTCGGCAATACAGGCGTGCGGGTGCGGCAGAACGGGTCTGTGGACAATATGGGTTACTACAAGACGATCTACCGGATCTGGGAGGATGAAAAGACATACTACGTAGGTATGAACGAGGATGATCTGCTGATCCTGCCGAAGGCAAACTTTACCGAAGGTGAGGAGAGGGACTTTAAGGAGTTTATCCTTGAGAAGAGCGGCGCGGATTACCGCTGGCTGCCTGTGGGGCTCTGGAACCGGTTTAAGAACTTTGGAATGCAGATACGCGGCCACATCACGCGGATGCGGATCGAGGCGCAGGAGAGAGAAAAAGAAAGAAGATAAGAAAAAGGTTCTGTGTGGGATGACCACGCAGAACCTTTTTTTCTCTCATTATGAAGTTTTTATGAGTCTGCTTACGCTGCAGAACCTTTCTTGATAGCGTCGTGCAGGTACAGGAATGCTGTGATGTAAACGATAACAGCGATAACCTTTGTAAGTACATCAAGCGGCAGACTGGATACGAAAGCGTATGCGCAGTAAACACCGATGGCTCCAAAGATAGCCTGTGTCCAGCATGCAACCATGTCGTATCTTCCCTGAGCGATGAACTTCGGGCCATTGCCGAATGCCATCAGGTATGCGCAGGAACCCATCATAGCGGGGAACGCGCATCCGGCATCCATACCAAGAGCCAGAACCATAGCCATACAAGGAGCGTACAGACCAACGCCGATGCTCATCAGAGCGCCGAAGATGAAGTTGCCGACAACAGCGATCACGAGCTTCACGCCGCGAAGTCCGAGTTCTGTACCGATCGTACCGAACGGACCAACTGCGAAAACCTTCATCAGGATCACGGTAGCCAGGATGAACAGACCGATGAACAGTGCGTAACGAACTTTCTTTCTGTCGAACTTCGTTACGATATCAGCCATTACGAAGGATCCGACTACGGAAGCAACCAGCATCAGAATCAGTGTCAGGATATCCATATCTACGAAACCGAAGAACAGGAAAGCCTCCACACATACAGGAACGGTGTCGCCAACGTTCAGCGTGCCGGGAACCAGGATATCGTCTACAGACTTCGTCAGCTTAAAGGAAGCAGATGACGGAGCGAAGGAACCGATTCCAAGGGTATCCAGGAAGTTCGCTACAAAACCGGTGATGATCGTTGCGACAAGGTTCTTCGGCTGTTTACCTCTCTGCCACAGTTCCTCGCCGGTTAAACCGATTTCAGGGTCTTTCTCAGGGTTGGCGCGGAGCTCTTTGTTCTTGCGGATCATCAGAACAATGTTCAGGATGATACCGATCACGCATAACCCTTTCATGATGTACATTGCCATAAAAACATCCCTCCAGATTATGAATAAAAATTGTTTCAGAGCCCGCCCCCCTAAAGCTACCCCCGATTATAGCGGAGGCGAACCCGGTTATCACTGCCATTGTATCATCAAAAAATTAACAAGTCAACTGAAACTGAGCATTCTGTCTAATTTGAGCGATAAAAACAAACGCCTGATTGTTCAAATTACTGCTTCCGCTCTTATTTGATGAAGCCGAACACGGTCAGCAGGATGATGATCATGAAGAAGGGAACCACGAAGACGGTCAGGAACTTTTCATAGGTGTTCACATGGCCGAACTTTCCGTCGTTGGTGGCCTCCTTCTCGTAGTTCTTAAAGCCCCATACTTTCGCGATGAAGATGCAGACGAGGATGCAGCCGATGGGCATTAGGAGGTAGGCTGTGAAGGTGTCCAGCCAGTCGTAGATGCCCAGGGTCTTGAAGCCGCCTGCATCGATCCAGGGAAGCTTCACACCGCTTAAGAGCCCAAAACCGAGGGAGGCGAAGATGTTGCCGATGCCGACGATGACAGCCGTCGTGACGGAGGCCTTCAGCCGTCCCATGTGCAGGTTATCCTCAAAGGTGCGCACAGAGATCTCGAAGAAGCTGAACAGCGAGGAGATCACGGCGAAGAGGATGGCCAGGAAGAAGCAGAAGCCGATGATCCGGCCGCCCGGCAGTTTCTCAAAGATGTCCGTCATGACATTGAACACAAGACTGGGGCCTGCGGACTCGATGTCCACGCCGCCGGAAAAGGCGGAGGGAACGATGACGAAGCCGGCCAGGATCGCGGCGGCCGTGTCAAAGACGGAGACCATGACTGCGTCGCTCTTCAGGTTGTTCTGCTTGGGGATGTTGGCGCCCAGGGTCACATAGAGGCCCCAGCCGATGCCCACGGAGAACAGCACCTGCGTCGCTGCCTGGGCGAAGGTGGTGAAACTGAACTTGCTGAAATCAGGAAGCAGGTAATACTTCACGCCCTCGATGGCGTTCTCATTTACAAAGAAGGCCCAGATGCCGCAGATGATGAGCAGGGCAAAGAGGAGCGGCAGCATGACCTTGGAGATCTTCTCCACAATGTTGGTGATGCCGAAATACAGAAGCACCGAGACGAACAGAAGGAGGATCATGGCCCAGACGATGGGCTCTACGGTCGAGGAGGTGAAGCTGTCGAAATAGGCCTGCTTGTCAGCGCCGAAGTCGCCGCCTGTGAGATACTGGAACGCGTACTTGGCGACCCAGCCGCCCACGACGACGTAGTACATGTTGATCATCAGGGTACAGATGTTGGCCATCCAGCCTGCGAATCCCCATTTCTTACTGATGCGCTGGAAGGCTGTGACTGTATCCTTGCCGGTGTAGCGGCCGATGGCGGTCTCCATCTGCACCATGGGATGCCCGATCAGGGCAACGACGATGATGTAGACGACAAGGAAGACGCCGCCGCCTCCCTGGTAGGCGAGATAAGGGAAGCGCCAGATATTTCCGAGGCCGATGGCCGCGCCCGCCGCCACCATCAGATAGCCGAACCTGGATCCCCATTGACGAGTTTCTCCATTTGTCTGATTACTCATAGTATCATCCTTTCCTGTCGGGCAGACATGTCAGACTTCCTATTATATATGTGCGCTGCCCCCTTGATATGCAGGAGATGAAAAGGACAAAGGCGCCCTCATCTGTTGTGAGAGCGCCTTTGCAATTCAAACCTCTATTACAGTATAGCCTGTTGAGGGATAGGTGTCAATGAAAATATTAAGATCTGTAATGCTTACATTACAAATGCTAATGCATATGCGTTCAGTCATCCAGGAGAAAATCCTTGGCGTATTCAAGAAACACCCTGGAAGCGGGGGAGAGGTCCTCCTGGGAGGCGTAGGCAAGCCCCAGCTCCCGGTATACGTGGGGGCTGATCCTGCGGATCTCGAAATTCCCGTTCTGGCCGCGCAGGATGAGGCCGGGCAGGATGGAGATGCCGAGCCCCTGGTCCACCATGGACAGGACGGAGAATTCATTGATCGAGACATAGCGGATGTCCGGGTGGATATGGTATTCCCGGAGCGTGCGGTGCAGGTCGCTGGAGGGGGCGTACTCTGTGGAGACAAAGGGGATCCCGTTGAACTGCGCGATGGGGATCTCGTCAAAAGAGGCGAGGGGATGTCCTTTTGGGATCACAGCGTACAGCTCATCGTCCATCACGGAGAGGAACTGGTAATCCTTTCCTTTCTGCCGGCTGACAAATCCGATGTCCACGCGCCGCTCCCGGATCCAGTCAGGCAGCTCGTCCTCCAGCCCCTCGATGATCCGGAAGTGGATGTCCGGGTGGCTGCGGCAGAATTCCCGGATGATCCGGGGGATCCAGTGGATGGAGCAGCTTAAGTAGGTGCCGATCCGGATTGTGCCGGTCTGCAGTCCCTTGAGGGAGGCGATCTGCTGGCGCACGACTTCATCGGCGTTCAGGAAGGCGCGGACGGAAGGGATCAGCGTTTTTGCCTCGTCCGTGAGGACCATGCCGTGTTTGTCCTTGGCAAAGAGGGAGAATCCGACTTCCTTTTCCAGGGCCTTCATCATCTGGGTGATCCCGGACTGGGTGTACCCGAGTATCTGGCCGGCCCGCGTAAAGCTTCCATAGTCGTTTACGGCCAGCATCACATTCCAGCGCTTTGTATCCATTGCATCACTTCCTTATATAATAGCATCGTTTTGTGGTTGGTTTCACAGTTCCATAGTAGCGGCTGGAGAAGAAAAATACAAGAAAAACCGATTGTACGAAAAAAAATACATGAAATAACAGAAAGTTCTTGAAAAAAAACGTGCCATCAGATATACTAATAAAGCTGTGACATGATAGCTGTGAAGCGCGAGGTTGCTGCCGGAGCAAAAACATAAGCAAAGGCA